>JANMFM010000134.1:0-8749 GCA_031374125.1 Bdellovibrionales bacterium | reverse complement strand
GTTTCGCAAGATCTAAGAACCGAAATTCAAAAGCAAGCTATAGCTCAAAATATTCCTCATGTGGATTTACTCGGCCCCCTTCTTGGCGGCTTGGACAATTACTTTGATATTCACAAGCCCATGCAGGCTGGTATCCTGAGAGCTGTCGATGAAAAATATTTCAAAAGAATCGATGCGATCGAATTCACTGTAAAACATGACGATGGAAAAGAGTTGAGAGACTTAGAAAACGCCGAAATCATTTTGGTGGGAATCAGCAGAACCAGCAAAACTCCACTTTCGATTTTCTTAAGCCATAAAGGGTGGAAAGTAGCAAATGTTCCTCTTGTAGTGAATGTGCCTCCACCCCAAGAAATTTTTGAGGCCGACCAACGAAAAGTCATAGCGCTCACGATTGATCCTGACAAACTCTCCTTGATCAGAGCAAATCGCCTTTCAAAACTTGGAGACGGAAATTCTGATTACGCCAGCCTACAACACGTTCTGGACGAAATCCAATTTGCAGATGAACTCTATAAAAAAAATAAAAAATGGCCCGTCTTCGATGTTACATCGAGAGCTTTAGAAGAAACCGCTTCAGAAATAATCAAAATTATTTCTAAACGCTTCGGTGTAAAAGAAGAAATTTTTTAGAGAAAATTAGTCTAACGTTGTTGCTCCAAAGCCTTTAAGAATACTTCTGTAGACTTGAGCTGACTTCTAGTTTTGTTCACGTAGCAGCACAAGTCCATTGTGTATTCAAAATCTTGAATTTGGATTCTTTTAAGCCTTCCCGCCTCAATTTGCTTTTTGATACTGTGAGAAGGCAAAAATCCCCAGCCAAGACCGGCTTCGATAATTCTCTTGAGTGTTCCCACGTTTGAAGATTCAAAAACTGAAGTGATTTTTTGATCTTCTTTTCTTAAAGATTTACTGAGTAATGATTCAAATCCTGGATACTCTCCAATGATGCTTACAAAGGGATGAGCCATGATATCTTTGAGCTTAATTTGTGCCGGAACTTCTGCTCTTGAAGAAACTACCAACCACATCTCGTCATAAGAAATTTTTATTTTCTTACAATCTTTTGGATCTTCGCCGTATTCTTTTTCTGCGTCTGGAAGTAGGATAATATCGAAATCACCCTTAACCACACCGTTGATGAGATCTTGGCCTTTAGCGTACTCAAGATGCAATTTTACATTCTTATTATTTTTTAAAAATAGAGCGAACACTGGGCCCAATAAATGAAGACCAAGTGAGTTCAATGTTGCAACTCTCAATGGACCTGTAACTTCACCGCCCATAGTTTGAATTGCAACTTCAGCTTCTTTCGAGAGACGAATGATTTTTTGTGCATATTCGAAGAGCAAGTGTCCCTGTGGACTGGATTGAATTTGCCTTACACCACGAACTAAAAGTTCAACTCCCAAGTATTCTTCGAGTTGTCGAATTTGTTGGCTTACAGCGGGCTGAGTAAGAAACAATTTCTGCGCCGCAGCGGTCATGCTTTTTTCCATTAGAACAGTACAAAACGTGATTAAGTGCTGAAAATTCATTCTAACCTTTCCAATTTTCTGAGGTAAGCCTTTCTAACATAAGATTTGCTTATAGTTCACCGAAAAAAATTTACATTGTAATAACTACTTTTAGCTACTAAAAACTTTGAATTAGGAAACGAGACCGGACGTAAGTCCAGCCTACAGCAGAGTCGCCACAGCTCACGAAGTCATGAGCCAAACGACAAAGCGATAAGTCCAGTGAACCTTGAGGGAGGTTAACCGGACGAAGACACGGGGGTGTCTAGGCAAGGGTCGAGTTAGCGGGGGGAAAAAATGGCTACTACTGGGGGACGTGCACTTTTATTAGTGCTAAGTGTAATGGGAGTAAGTGCGCAGGTTGGTTGCGGGAAGGCTCAAAGACCTTTCAACAAAAAATCAAATGGCGTAGTTGTTCAAACAGAATCTAAATCACAAGAAGAGGTTCAAGCTTTGTTTCCAGCAAACAAAGTGACTATTGTGAGTCGCGAAGACAACATCTATCAAATTCAAGATGCAAAGCTAGTTGATGTTCAAGAAAGAATGCCAGCTTCGTACGCAGAAGAAGATATCTACATTAATATGAAAGATCCTGGTTTCGATGTGAACAACAGAGAGACTTTTTCAAAGAGAGCATCTATCGAAGAAGCTTTGTATAAATTAGACTGCAAACTTCTTCCATTTGGTGGCCCAGCTGCAAAACTACAATTGACGAATGAAGTCAACTTGGTGGCACAAAACACTGTCGAAGTTGGAAGCGCGGCTCTAGAATTTAGAGGCGAAGGTACACTCACTCAAGCCGCTCAACAAACTTCAGAAGAAGGATCCAGCATTTGGAACCCACTAAAAGGTTTATTTAAAAATCCATTCGCTACTGCGCCGGAAGTAACAGCTTCTACTATAAAACTGAGTTGGGTCGTTGAACCTCCTCCTGGATCTACGACTCTTACTGAAGCAACAGGCTCAAAGATTTCTGTAAATCCAGATCGCCCGGGTGGTTACTTCGTAGCTCTCATCGTACAAGACACAAGCACAAAAGCTTGTGATCTCGCTGGAGTGATGGTTGGAGCTACTCACAACAAAAAATTCGTTGGAGGAATTGGAAATAAAGGTCAGTACAATGCCCAAAAATACTTTCATGTTCCATTAGTGAACGGTGAAGAAGCTTGGCAAACAACTCAAGGTGAAGGAGTAACCATCGCCATCATCGATTCAGGCGTGAACTACAATCACCCTGATTTAAGTGAAAATATCAAAATTAATGAAAAAGAAGTGGCTGGAAACGGTGTTGATGACGATAAAAACGGATTCATTGATGACGTCTACGGTTGGGATTTCGCAATCGGCGATCAATATCCTTACGATGATGAATCCCATGGGACACATGTTGCAGGATTAGCAGCCTCTTCCGTATCTGGAATTGCAAAGAAAGCAAAGATCCTTCCTGTAAAAGCGATGTTGCCAAGTGGAAGTGGGTCTTTAGCATCCATCGTATCAGCAATATACTACGCTGTTAAGCAGGATGTAGATGTGATCAACATGTCTTTAGGTGGCGAAGGAAAAGCGAGCCCAATGGTTCTTGCCGCTATCAAAAAAGCAAAAGAAAAAGGAATCATCATCGTAGCTGCGTCAGGAAATGAAACTATCAATACAGATGTTGTAGAATCTTTCTTAACATCAAATGATGGGTCGAATGTTTTAGCTATAGCTGCAACAGACGAAGTTGATTCACTCACTGACTACTCAAACTACGGACTGAAGACGATAGATATTGCTGCTCCAGGTGGAACCAGAGAGCGTCCATTATGGTCAACATACGCTCAGACTGATCTTAGCAGTTACATTGCTTACCCTGGGACATCAATGGCTTCTCCACTGGTTGCTGGTATCGCAGCTTTGGTTAAATCGGTAAACCCAGATCTGACAGCTGAACAAGTGAGGGCAATCATCATGAACTCAGGAAGATCATCTGCTGCCCTTAGAAGCAAACTGACTTCTGGAAAAGTTGTTGATGCTGCTGCCGCGGTAAGAGCTGCAAGCAATCCTTCAATCATGTTGAGCGCAGTTGCTCAATAAATGACTCCGGGGATCGATTCCGATCCCCGTTCTCACGACCTAGGTCATATGTTTCCCGTCACAAATCACTATAACTATTAACAGAATCATTTGTTTTTGACAGAATATAGCAATGAAACACATCTTCGTTTTATTCATCGTATTCTTTTCTTTAAATTCTCACGCAAAACTTTTTTCAAACTCATACGTGAGTTTCGAATTGCCTGCAAAATGGGATTGCCAATCTGAAGCAACAGAATGGATTTGCAGATCAGAACAAAAATCTGATGCACAAACTGCGATCATTATTTTAACTGCAAAAGAAGTTGGACCCACCGACTCTCTTCAACACTACGACGCCTACCTTAAACAATTAAAATCCATCCCTGGCCCGGGAGGAAAACCAATTCCCTCTCAACTGAAGGGCGTTAAGACCCGTAAAATCAATGATCATGATTGGATTGATGGCCTACAACTCGGCAGCGAAATCTCAACTTACTACACGAGATACTTAGCGACGACAAAGCAAAGCATCGCAGTCCTTGTGACCTTCAGTGCACACAAAAAAGTTTATACAAAGTTTAGTAATGATTTCTTTAAAGCCATCTTAAGCTTAAAAGTGAATGCTCCCAATAAAATCGGCACCGGCTTAGCTCCCATTAGACCAGGCTCAGAATCTTTGGGTGCGCCAATCGGTGGCGCATTCCCTGGCGATATGTTGGTGGATGAAGGATTAGAATATCCCGACGAACAAGGCGGCGCTTCCGGCATGAAAGAAAAAATCTTCGGATTAGGAATCATCCTCATCGCCGTAGGACTCTACTTTTTCCTCAAACAACGTAAGAAAAAACAGTAAGAACTCCTTGTAAGTCTTTAGTGCATTGATCTTGACTGTATTGATCCTGTACATGGAAAAAAATACCTGAATCTAATTTTAAAATATTTAAATAAAAACAGCATTTTAAATGTGTGGCATGTCTCATGCCACACATTGTGGCTTTTTTTCTTTTAATTAAAGACCGAATCATACATAATGCACGGCAATATGAAAAACTTAAGCCCTATCGAACTTAGTTATTTTAAAATTTGGTTACAAGAAGAGTTCACACGTCGCTGTAGAGTGAACTCTCGCTATTCTTTAAGAGCTTTCGCAAAAAGTTTGGCACTTGACCCATCTACAGTTTCGCAAATGTTGTCTGGCAAGCGAAAAGTATCACAAACAATGTTAGAAAAAATCGAGAGTAAAATCGGAATGGCATTTGTTTTTGATTCGGAAAATTTGCAACAGAGTATGGGGAAAAAATATTCTCTCTTGAGCAAAGATTTATTTGCAGCAATATCTGATTGGTATCACTTCGCCATTTTGGATTTAACATTATTAAAAAACTTTGATAGCAACCCGTCTTGGATTGCACAACAGTTAGGAATTTCCGTGACCGAAGTTTCAATAGCTATAGATCGCTTAAAACGCTTGGAGCTTTTAGCAGAACAAGATAGCAAATTGGTAAAAACTCAAATGAGTTTTTCAAATTATAAAGAAGGCGACACTTCCGCTGCTCATAAAGAATACCAAAGACAAATTGTAGAAAAATCTTTACACGCAATTGATGGCTGCCCACAAGATTTAAAAGATATTACTTCTATGACTATTGCTGGAAATTCAAAAAAATTATCTGAAGTAAAAGATGTAATTAAAAAATTCCGCCGTGAACTTGCTGCATTTATGGAAGACGGAGATGGCGATGCTGTTTTCCATTTGGCTGTACAATTGTATCCCGTAACAACACTTGAAAAAAGAGAACCAGCATGAAAAAATTTATTCTATTAGTAATTTGTCTTTCTACATCAATCGCATTTGCAAATCGCGCCAACGAAGGCGGCGGCGGTGGACATCCATGCAAAGAAGATTTTTTGAATACAATATTTTGGATGGCAGGTGCAGGCACAGATTATATGGAATATCTCGCAGATGAAGATGTCAGAATCTTGTCTAGAGTATTCGACATTTCAGATCCAAGAAAAAATCCTGGCTTTACTGTAGCAATATCAGAAAAACCCATTAATGGTTGTCCGAATACTGACAATCCCTACGCTTGTAGCTATCCACGTAAAAATAAATTAGAACTTTACTGTGATCCTACAAATGAGAAAGGATGGACATCTCTCAATCTCGAAAGAAAAATAAAGTATGCGATTCATGAGCTCTTATGGTGGGCCTCAGATACTTATAAAGATGATAATTTCTTTTACTCAACAGTTGTTGCTACTCGCCTTGTAAATGCAGTGGCGCCTCAGAAATCAACTCATCCATCGGATGAAATCTGTCTTCAAAACACAGGAAAGCTTCGCGTGAGCATGCAAAATTATAGAAATATAACTGAACAAATAGAAAGACAAAGTGCTGTTGCTGAAATAAAAAAATATGCAGATCTCTGCCTAACAACTTGCAGTAATGAATTCCACCCTGCCTGTAAAGATATCAAAACGCTATTTTAGATTTTGATAATCCTGCTTGTGGCATAAGATCTGCCACATATAAAATTCTCTCGTGGCAAAGATCTTGCCACACTATCTCTTTCAAAAATTTTATTTTTTCAACTTAATTTGTTAATGTGCTCATTCTACAAACTATCTTTGTCATTGAGCAAAGCTTTTCATTTAAGGAGATTTTGTGTCGAAAATATGTCGTTCTATAGCAATGTTCTTAGGGTTATTTACAGTTTCGTTAAGCGCTTTGGCCGAGCCTACGCAATCTCTTCCGCCAAGTGAACTTATCCCCTATATTTTTAAAACCTCGATAGCCGTGAATAACACTAAGGATCTTAAAGCTGGCAAGCTTTGGTATTGCTCAGCCAAAGAAGATCAAGCTGTGATTAGGAGAAATTTTATAGTCCAGTTTGAGAGCTTCAACGGCTTATATATCCTTTACACGAATCCATCTAATAATGACCCGATAGGTGGTGCTGACTTTCCTTACGGTTGGCCTACAGTTGTTCTGATTGAAAGAGTTTCTGATCTAGATGGAGAGATTCTTGGATCTGATACTTTCCCTAAGATGCCACAAGCATATATTAAGAAAGCCGATAAGTTTAGTTTGCGAATCAGAAAAGCAGGAAAAGATAACCTTCTGCTTCATTGGAGTATCGACAGCAAAAGACCTAATGATGATGTCGTTTTTGAAGGTGGATATGAGGCTACTATGTATTGCCTGCCCGCTACTAAGAAATTGAAGTCAGAAATGATTTGGCCCTATGATTTGATCTGATAAATCTTGAAATTAACATTTACGATAACAAAAAGGAAAACCAAATTAAGATAACTTTATTTTTTATGATCATTTTTTCTACATTAAATATTCAAGCTCATGATTATTATGACTATAGTCATGGTGAAAGACATTCCTGCACATCTGACCAAGAAAATACGCCCACAACATGCGTGCCTTGGTGCAGAGTTCGTAGAGATGATGAAAGCTGCATGCAATATCATTCTGATTATTGCGGAGTAAACCCCGTTTGCGTAGAAAACTGTAGAGTTCGTCGAGACAATGGAGATTGTATGCAGTACCACGAAGACAGTTGCTCTTCCAACTAGACAGATATCCTGACAAATAAGGCATTTAAAATCGAAGGGCGGAATTCAATCTTCCGTCTCTTTTTTATTTTAAGAATGCTGAGGCTTCGATGACTTCCACTTCTCCTAGGCCCTTCAATTGCGAAAGGACTTTATCTTTAGGAGCTACTATGACAACTTTCAAATTGTTTGGATCATAGTTTCTTTGAATGGTTGAATTCACTTCTGCCAGCGTCGCTTTTGCGATATTTTTTTGATAATCCAACAGATAGTCATCTGCTACGCCGAAGATTCTTAAGATAATCAAATTGTATGCGGTCTTCTCTGCTGTTTCCACAAGGCTTGGGAAAACGCCGACCATATATTTTTGTGCCACTTTTAATTCGTTGTCGGTGACACCGTTTTTATGGAAATCATCATACACTTTAAAGACCTCAGAAATAGTTTGTCCTACTTTTGGACTTTGAGTGAAGGTGCGAATTTCAAATACACTCCCTTGAAGTCTAAAATCAGTGGAACTACTGATGCTGTAAGTGAGTCCCAACTGATCACGGATGCGATCCACTAGACGACTTGTGAAACCCTGACCCAATATTGAGTTCGCAATTGTCGTTGCAACGTGCGCAGGATCTCTTCTATCAGTTCCTTTGTGTCCAATGCGAATTTCCGCCTGGGCAGCATCAGGCTTATTCACGAGGAGAATCTTTCTGCCCTGAAAAGCCTCAATGGTAGGATACTGTGTTTGCGCAACAGCTTGATTCTTCCAACCACCAAAATATTTTTCAATTCTATCTTCAACATCGCCAGAATATTTTCCAACAACCACAAGCCAAGTGTTGTTCGGTCTAGCAATCATTCCAAATTGATTTTGAATTGAAGTTTTATTTAATTTTTTGATATCCGCCATTGTGCCGATATCTCTATGGCCATAGGGATGATTCTTGTAATAAAAACTTTCGAAGATTTCTGAGGCCAAATAAGACACTTGGTCCAAACGCTGTTGGACTACCGCAAGTGTTCTTGATTTGTAGCGATTAATCTCTTGATCATCAAATTTTGGCTTTAAGATAAGCTCTGATAAAATAGATAGAATCTTATCTTCCTGCCAAGCCAATCCATCCAGAGAGACCATAGAGTAGTCTGCTGTAATGTTGGCATCGTATTCCGCACCCATCTGTTCAATTTCTGCTGCGATTTGTTCTGCGGATTTTGTGAGAGTTCCTTTATTCAAAAGTTCAAGTGCTGCTGCTGTTAATCCTGTCTGATCTTTTGGGTCCGCTGCAAAACCACTCATGATCACAAGCGATGTCGAAATATAGGGTAGTTTTTCATCATTCACATAGAGAATGTTTAATCCATTATCTAACTTTGAAGTTTTATAAGGCTTAAGACTTCCATTAGACTTTAAACCCAAAGTCGCACAACCCACTGCTGCTACAATCAATGTTACTACAAATAATATATTTAATGTTTTTCTCATTTTGCTGATCATTTGAATCTCTCCGGTCTTGCCACAACAACGTTAGCTTGTGTATTTTTTAGATATTTTTCTGATACGCCTTTGATTTCCGCAGGCTTGACGCGCATATAATTTTCAAGATCGG
>JANMFM010000114.1:0-12259 GCA_031374125.1 Bdellovibrionales bacterium | reverse complement strand
TCGGAGACGAATTTTGTCTATAATTCGGATTTATGGTCAGCATCCGGACGTCCATATCCGTCAGAATCGTTTAAAGGCCTAAAAGACTAGGCATCCTCTGTGCTTATATAGGCTATGGGTACAAAGTTTATCTTACTAAGAGCCAAAGCTCTTAGTGCTACTAGAGGAGTTTAAAATGTTAGCAAATTCAATCAAGTTTTTAGCAGTGGGCGCTTCACTCGCAGGCTTAGTGGCTTGCGGTAAAGGTGTGGGCGAAAAGAATAATCTCAAAATCGATGGGACTTACACGCAAGAAGATGTTTCCACTCAAGGAAAAGATGTTAAGAGTTCGGAAGAGACCTCTAACTTAACCTTGATTTCTATCGACGATAATATCATGACCACTTACAAATTCAGCCAAGATAAAAAAGGCGTTGAAGTCAGCAAGAAAAGATTGATCGTAAAAGGAATAAAGATTGTTGGCACCGAAGATATCGAAAATTTATGCGTTGATGAAAGTGAATTAGGGGTTAAAGCAACAGATATTAAACTTAAAGTTTCAAGCGGCAATTTAACTCTAACTGAATCAGGAACTCAAGCTCAAGAAAAAGGTGCTAATGTTCTTTTAAATACAGATTTGAAGGCCATCAAAAAAGACGAGTTCAATTCGCTTTTGGAACTAGCTAAAACTACAGACAGAGTGTGTTTAGATTCAAGCGGCAATATTGATGTAGAAAAGTCTGCGGCTTTAAAAGGTAAAAAAGGCATTGATTCTGCAGAAGCCGAAAAATTAGCGAAAGCGGATGCTGAAAAAGAAGCGAAGGCTGCTATAGAAGCAGAGGCCGCAGCTGCTGAAGCCGCTCTAAAAGCTGAAGAAGAGAAAAAGACAGAAGAAGGTACTGACGCGAAAGATACAACTGAAAATGAAACTTCTGATGATAACAAAACGGCTACCACCAATACATCAAATGCTGCGACGGCAACATCGCAAGCAGTACCCAAAGATGTAACAACTCCATCTGCAGCAGCACCAATAGATGCAAAAGATGAGGTAGCACTCTAATAATAATTAAAAGTTTTAAAAGTAGCGCCGAGAATTCTTGGCGCTATTTAGTCTTAGGATCGAAGGCGTCTCTTAAGCCATCTCCAAACAAGTTAAAAGCTAACATCGTTAAGAAGATCGCAATCCCCGGCGAAATGATCAAATGCGGGAATGTTCTCAAAGATCTCCAACCCTCATTCGCAAGCACGCCCCAGCTACTGTAAGGCGGTTGAAGTCCTAATCCAATAAAGCTCAAGAACGATTCAAACATCACATTTGCAGGAATTTGGAATGTTAAAGTCACGATGATTGGACCTAAAATATTCGGAAGTATATGTCTCATCACGATGGAAGGACTGCTGATCCCTAGAGATCTTGCAGCTTCAATGTATTGCATTTGTTTGGCCTGAAGAACCTGCCCTCTCACAATTCTAGCCATGCCCATCCAACCATAGATGGAAAGGGCGCCAAAGATTGAGAATAACGCTCTTAACTCGGGATCTTTAAATGTCTCTAAAGACTCGATCGTAACTTTCGCTAAAACTAAAAGTACTAATGCCGGAATAGAATAAAGAATATCCACCAATCTCATCATTAGTGAATCAATCTTACCACCGAACCACCCCGAAAAAGCTCCATAAACAGTTCCCATAAGAAGCGATACCACAGCCGTGAAAATACCAACTGCGATCGAAATTCTAGATCCAAAAATAAGTCTCGAAAAAATATCTCTCCCGAGAGAATCCGTACCTAGCCAGTTTTGAGCGTTTGGAGATAAAAGAATTCTTTCTACGTTTTGCGTATCAAAAGAATATGGAGCAAGAAATTGAGCAAACATAGCAACACCAATAACAAAAAGAATAAAGTAAGCAGATATGACTGCAGCCTTATTTTTCTTGAGTCTTTTATAGCTCTCATCCCAAAGACTATTATGTCTCGGAGACACAGCTGTTGTTGCGTTCGGTACCGATGTTATCATTGTTTGTGCTTTAATCTCTATCCTTGTTCCCATTATTTCCCTCTCAGTGGCCTTTTATCAAGCCTTTACGCGATCTATTTACTGATTAAGCTGCAAGTTTGATCCTTGGGTCCACAATCGCGTAGAAAATATCTACAAGTAAGTTCGAAACTACGAGAAGTACGCTGAATAAAAGTGCAACACCCAAAACCAGCGGATAATCTCTATTCGTTACACTTAAAATCAAATGCCTTCCCATTCCTGGAACCGCAAAGATGATTTCAATGATGAATGCCCCAGATATAATGTCCGCAATCAATGGTCCAGAGTAAGTTAATACGGGAATAAGTGAGTTTCTAAGAACGTGTTTAAATAATACAACTCTTTCCGCTAAGCCCTTGGCTCTTGCAGTTCTAACAAAGTCCGATCTAATCACATCCAGAACGCTTGAGCGAGTCAGACGAGCAATAATTGCGGCCGGTCTTATTCCTAAAGTCACTACGGGAAGAATGTAATAAAGCGGTCCTTCCCACAGTGCTGGTGGAAGAATTTGAAATTGGAATGAAAATATCAAGATAAAGAGTGAAGCCACCAAGAAACTCGGTAACGTCACCCCACCCATCGCAAGAAACATCGAACCTGTATCCACCCAAGTATTGTGCTTCGAAGCCGCAATCACTCCCAGTGGAATTCCGATCAAGTAACTCAAGATCAAAGCATACACGCCCAACTGCAATGACACCGGAAACGTATCCGAGATGATCGAGGAAACCGGTCTGCCTAGATATTTGTAAGACTCACCCAAGTCCCCTTTTAAAAGGTTTCCTAAATAATGCGTATATTGTTCCAAGAGAGGTGCATCGAGCTTGTATTTTGCAGCGATATTGGCCATCACCTCGGCCGGCAATGCTCTTTCTGAATCAAAGGGTCCACCCGGCATCAATCTCAATAATAAAAACACCAGGGTAACGATCACGAGTAACGTCACCCCTGCTTCCATAAATCTTTTGATTAAATAGGGAAGAAGATGTTGTTTGATCACCAAAAAAATCATACCCGCAAACAGTAAAGCTCCAATTGTAGACCATAGGATCGTCGTTAACATTCCGTCAACGCCGATCACACTCACCACAAAACCCGTTGCGAGTAAAATTCCCATGACAATCTTATAGATGTCTAGAATATGGTTTTTTGAAAAAGCTGAAAATTTATCGCCCATTATTTTACCATTACACTTTTATAATCTTTTTCGTCGAGTGGGTTTAGTTTAAATCCGCTTACACGACTGTTAATTAAATATTGTCTAATACTGTAATAAAGAGGAACCGCAGCTACATCTTCTTCTAAAACAAGTTTTTGTGCCTCTTTGTAATATTCTTTTCTCTTGTCCGAGTTCAATTCAGAAACACCTTTTGCAATAAGGCTGTCATACTTTTCGCTCTTCCAACCTGTATGGTTGTTTGCTGAAGTGCTTGTCAAAAGATTTAAGAAGTTATCTGGATCTGGGTAATCCGCAACCCAACCCATTCTAAAGATGCTGTAACCTTTTTTGCTTTTAAGTTTAGAAAGATAAACTTTCCACTCTTCGTTCAGAATTTCGATATTGATGCCCAAATTACGCTTCAATTGCGCTTGTACGTTCTCTGCCACTTTCTTGTGGTTTTCATTGGTGTTGAAAGTGATCGTGATTTTTGGAACTTTTGTCGCGTCCGCATAACCGGCTTTAGCCATATGCTCTTTTGCTTTTGCGGGATCAAACTTAATTCCCATTTCTTCTTCGTGGCCCATCATTCCTTTTGGAACCCATGAGGTAGCCGTCACGTCATCTTGACCTAATACTTTTGTAATTTCTTTTTTATCAATGGCCATCGCAACTGCTTTTCTAAAATCTAAATTATCGAAAGGTTTTTGTTTTGTATTGAAACCATAATAGTAAACGATAAGACCATTTTGTTTCTGATATTCTGGACGTTGCTTAAGAATACTCACGTCATTTGATGGAAGCTCTGGAATCACATCGATCTCACCCGCATCAAAGGCATTGATCGCAGAAGATTGCTCCGTGATCATTCTTCCCAATACATATTTAGTTTTTGCTTTTTCACCGAAGTAAGCGTCGTTTCTCTCTAAAAGAATGGCTTCGTCATGTTCCCACTTCATGAGCTTGTAGGCTCCCAATGTCACCATGTTTCCAGCTTCCGTCCACTTGTCTCCGTGTTTCTCGATCAAATCTTTTCTTACTGGATAAGTGGAGTGATGAACAAGAAGTGAAGGGAAGAAACTCATTGGGGATTCCAATTGAACTTCTAGTTTATGTTTTCCAACTGTTTTGATTCCAACTTGGGAGAAGTCTTTGATTTTTCCTTCGTTGTAGGCTTTTGCGTTTTTTACGTTATAAAGAAAGTAAGAATATTCTGCGGCAGTCTTAGGATTTAAAAGTCTTTCCCAACCGTCTACAACCTGTTGAGCATCGAATTCTACACCGTCAGTCCACTTTACGTCTGTTCTTAATTCGAAGGTCCATTTTTGGACGGCTTTATCCGATTCCCATTTTGTTGCGAGCGCAGGTAATGCTTTTAATTCTGGATCAGCTAAGTCGAATTGAGCTAAGCCTTCCATGATGTTGCCTTGGACTTCAGATGAAGTTGTGTCTGTGGATTTATTCCAATCCAGCGAAGGTGGCTCCGTTTGCAAATTTACTATCAGGGTCTCAGATTTTTTTACGCCAAATTTTAGCGTTTTATCCGATGCTGTTTTGGTACAGCTGGTGGTGAAAATTAAAGCCGTTAAGCTCAGTGTGTAGAGACTTGATTTCAATAGTAAATTCATTCTGATTCCCCCTTGAGTAATTTCTTAAAAAGTCTTCTCTGACGTCGCCAAAGTGTCAAAACTTTAAGTCGTATTTATTTAGCCTATAACCTAACGAGTCAAGAGCCTCAGAGTCAAGAATGACATCACTCTAAAGGTGCAGTGTCATAGTGACCCTTAAAAGCAGCGCTCATTATGGCCGAATATTAGTATAGGCAAAGTCTATGCCTGATAGATTTTGGACAAAGTGACGCTGTTTATCTGAGATAGATTTTATATCCAGAATCAGATACTTATTCTTCGAAAAGCCCGAAGTAGTATTTAAAGTGCAAAAAGGCTGCAAGGTTCTGGAATTTTTGATCCTGATTCATCCCTGTTTCGCTCTTTTCAATGGTTCCATATTCACCCAAAAGAGTGAATCCCAACTCCGCCGTATCAAAACTTGCAGAGTATTCAACGTAAGCACTGATTGTCTTAAAACTCTGTTTAGATTCCGTCGTAAAAGTACCTTGAGATTTGTGATTCACTTTCATGAAGTTATAATCCACTCCGAAAGTCAGCGGTGCAGCTCTATACATCAATCCAACACCAGGTCCATAAAATGTTGCTTCTTGGGTCTGAGTTGAATCATTTGAAGTATTGTCCATCGCACTGAACTTGTAATTTGCCGTGATCAGGAGATTGCTCGCTTCTCCATTGTAGATAGAGTATCCATAAAGACCGCGCAAAGCAATTCCTGAATATTCTGCGTCGGTTGGATTTTTAATGATTGCAAATCCGTAACCCATTTGTGCCTCAAACATACTGCTGATATCACTAGATTGCGCTCTCGATTCTAAACTCAAAAAAAGAATAACGAAAAGACTTAGTAATTTCATTCGCCACCAACAACAACTATATCTGTCACACTGCCTGTGTAAGAGTTTCTAATGAATGAGCTTGTAGTTACAACTTGCCCTGAAGTATCGATTCTCTCGATAGTGTCCGTTCCATCACTAGCAACTAAGATAGTTCCATCTGGCATCTCCGCCATTGCAGTCGGTGTTGAGATGATTGATAGGTTCGTATTCCAAACCACTGTCGCAGCTCCAGTTACAGCGCCCGTAAATCTCAATATTCTACTATTTGCGGCAAGATTCGTTGCAACGTATGTGCTGCCATCCGAGTGAGCTAACATCGCTACAGGATCAAATGCACCAGAACCATTATTTATCGAAACACAGGTCGCTGTTGCACCAGAGATATTGTAAACGTTCACTATGTCATTTCCGGTGTTTGTTACTGCGAGATTTCCATTTGATAACATTGCTAATTTTCTTGGAGTATTGAGCGTGCACGTGGCCAATCCTGTCGTTGTTGTATTTATGTAAGGAGTTGCACTAGAATTATATCGAACTCCGTTTTTATCGAAACGCTCAATAGTATTTCCTTCGATAACAAAAAAACTTCCATCCGGAGCTCTTTCCACATCAAAGATCACTCCATTGAAGTTTGTGTCTGATGCAAATAATGATCTTTCTCCAAACACATTCACTTTATCAAGACGATCTACGTTTTCTAAAGAAACAACAAAGTTAAAAAGATCCACTACAGCTATGCCGCGAACTGGAGCACCGATGTTTGTGTAATCTACAACGACACCAAGAAAATTTCCATTCTCATCATACATTGTGACTGTGTAAGAAACTGGTGCTGTCGTATTGGAATTTACTACCAATATCTTATAACCATTCAAACCTAAGGCCGCGTGATTGAATCCTGGATTTTTAGCACAAGAAATCACAATTACCGTTATACAAAACACCAAAACCAAAGTTATAAATTTATTTAATCCCATATTAAGATTTTCGGATATGTTTAGGATTCGTTAAGGCTTGGTTAAGCCAAGATTAAGAAATAGTTAATTTCTAGACTAGCCATTAGCCTTTAATCAACAGTTTTATCACCTATAGAGGTTCCCAGGTTTCCTTTGTAGGAATGGGACCATTGAGAGTGACGTTGGCCGGTTGTGCTAGCCATTGGATAGATTTCTTTTTAATTTCTTCCGGATAATAAATTGATCCATAGACATAATAACTTCTCAAAACTTTTTTCGCATAACCACGAGTCTGACTGTAAGGAATATGTTCGATGAATTCATCCAGAGGAAGATTACCAAAGTTTTTTACCCACACGTGCACTCTATGCGGACCTGCATTGTAACCTGCGGCAACCAGTGGCAAGTGACCATCAAACATTTTTGATAACCGCTGAAGGTATTTTGCCCCTATCCTCACATTGACGTCCGGATCAAACAACTGTGAGGTTTTAAAAGTACCCATCTCCATCATCTCTGCCATTTTAGAAGCGGTAAGAGGCATCACTTGCATAAGTCCCATTGCTCCCACACTGGATTTCACCTGGGGCCTAAAGAAGCTTTCTGTTCTCATAATTCCCCAAATAAGAGATTCAGAGATTCCAAACTGTTCTGCGGACTTTGTCACAAATTTTTCGTAAGCCTGTGGGAATGCTTTTTTCCAACCAGGATTTGAAGCATTTAAGCCTTTTCTTCTCTCATTTTCATAATAAACTTCTGCAATGTAGGCCGATCTTGAGAATGTATTTCCGATTTCATATTTCTCAATTAGAGTTTGGAGATAAGTTTTATTTCTCGTTCTGGCCTCTAGGAATTGCAATTCCTTGTTCGACCATTCATCAAAACCCAAAGCTCGTAGAGTTTCTGCTCTTTGGAAAATTGCAAGAAGCCTTGGGTCTTTTAAAGTTGAAAAAATATTATCGCCTTCTTCGGTGGCTTCGACGGGTGCTTCCGGTGGAGACTCTACAACTGCATCACTTTCTTCTTCTTTTTCTTCTGTAGTTTCAACGGCCTCTTCTCCATCTTCTGCTGATTCAGAGAGGCCTTCTTCTTTCACATCAGCTAAGATCTCTTCGTCCGTCTCAAGCGAAGGGGTTTCTGATCCTACAGCTGGAGAACCCGCTAGCAAATTCGGCGAAATCAGAGAGAGTGGAGATAAATTCACTGGCTGAATTTTTTTGTCCGAACTGGCCATTTTTCTGCTTAGATCGATTGGTTGAAGATTCGCCAACCTCGCTTTTGCCGCTAGAGCGTAATAGCTCACGGATGGATCTTCTGCAATTTTCTCTAGAGCTTTTCTTGCCACTGCAACTTGGCCCATTTTTAATAAACAAATATTTTTCCAGTAAGTGATTCTTGCTGTATCAAAAGCTAAGTTTCTCATTTTGCGCGAAAATCTTTGCTTTGAAAATTGATCCAGCATTACGTAGGCGCCTTTGTAATCACCTTTTAAGTATTTAACCCAAGCGATGTACCAAGAAGCGGCCGCACCGTTTTTCCCACCGTATTTTTTTCTGTACGTATCAAATCGGGCAAGCGCACCATCATAGTCTTGACTCAGGTAACTGACGAAAGCTGCTTGAAAGAGAGCTTCTCTTCCCACAGAGGATTTTGGTTTCATTTGATGGGCCTTGAGATACGCAGAGATCGCAAGGGCGCTGTCATTCTTGCGGGCCGCAGCCTTTGCTAAAAGCATCAGGTACGCGATATCGCCTTTTCTCTCCTCATGGTATGGAAGAAGGATTTTTAGCGCCTCATCCACATCTCCATCATCGGTCAGGAATCTTGCGTAGATCACATCTACATAATACTTTGTAAGGTCATTTGTTTTTTCGTAAAGAGATCTGATTTCTTTTTTTGCTCTCTCCGAATCACCAGCATACTGAAGATTTCTGATTCTTTGCTTTTGTTCATTGAGCGATGCCAAACAACCTGGCTTCAAACCATCTACGGTTGCATTTTTAAGATCAAGTCCCCACTCTATAGTCAGCTCGTGAGCCGGGTACTTTGCATAGAGCTTTCTGACATGCTGACACGCTTGGAAGATATTTTTTTGCTGGATATTTACTTTTGCTAAATTCCAAAGAACGAAGGGATATTTTTCGGTGTTTCTAACTTTTCTCTCTAGCAGCCTAAAATGTTGGTCTGCTGCACGATAATTTTTTTGCTCAACGGCGATTTCACCCATTCTAAAGAGCGCGCTGTATTGCCTAGGGGAAGTTTGCTTTGAATTCGAAACAAGATTGAATTCTTTATAAGCCTCAGAGAATTTTTGCTGTTTGGAATACGAAAGCCCAATGAAATAATGAGCGTAATCTTCGAGTAAGAAATTATTTCCCTTAACACTATTGAGAAGATTTACGATGGCGTCGTCATATTTACCTTGGTGGTAACTGAGAACACCTTGAGTGAATAGAAGGACCTGAGCCTTGTCTTCACCTACAGATTGCTTTTTATTATTCTGGATGCTTTTGAGTGCGAACGTTAGAGATTCTTTAGATCCGAGTTCCGTATCATCCCAATCACGACTTGCAAGTGTGTTACTGCTCACTAAAAAAATAATAGCGCCGATTATTGCTAATGGCGTTAACTTTATTCCCCTCATTACCCCTAAATCCCTTTTAATTTAAACCATGATGTAAATCAGTAGCGTATTATTTTTCGGTCGATTGTCAATTATGCTTCAATATATTCCTAACATATTGCCTAACATATTCTAAAGGTGCACATAAAAATGTTTATGGACTCTGACCTACCTCTAAATGATAACTCAAGGTCATGGCAAAAACGACGTCAAAAAGTAAATCCAAGAGTATTTTCGTATGTCAAAGCTGTGGGGCGCAAAGTCCAAAGTGGCAAGGTAGTTGTAATGACTGCGGAGAATGGAATTCGCTTCAAGAAGAGACTGTCGTAAAGCAGGACGATCGTAGAGGTTGGTCTATCACGGATAGCGATGGACCTACATCTGTAGAAGCAAAGCGGTTAATCGAAAAAAATATTTCTACCGAAGATTCTGCCAACTGAATGAGCACAAAAATATCAGAATTGGATCGCACTTTGGGCGGCGGCGTTGTTCCTGGAAGTTTTATTTTGCTGGGTGGTGATCCTGGAATCGGGAAAAGCACACTACTTCTTCAAATGACAAAGGGGCTGGGTGATCAAGGCCACTCGGTTCTCTATGTTTCTGGCGAGGAATCTGTATTACCGTGTTCTTGATATGTCACGTGCAGTACTCGACAAACATTTGAATTTGGATCTTGCTCATAAAGATGTTTTTGTAAATATCGTTGGCGGACTGAAAGTTCAAGAACCCGCTGTGGACCTTGCCGTCGCTGCCGCATTAATTTCTTCTCATACAAATCGCGATTTGCCTTCAGACCTATGTTTGTTTGTAGAAATTGGTTTGACGGGCGAAGCGAGAGCTGTGGTCGCTGCCGAACAAAGAATTAGAGAAGCTTACAAACTTGGCTTTAAAAAATTCTTAGTTCCTGAATCAAATAAAAAACATCTTACGGATTTATCGAAAGAAATTCTTAGCAAAGTAATTTGGATTAAAAATATCAAAGAACTTCCAAGATTTGTTTTTCAGCCTACTCAAAAAACCAAGCCCACCTCCTCTGAAGTTCCTATTTACGAATCTTAATCCGAATCTCGTATCTCAAATCGAATTAACTCAGTACTCTTTGGCATTAGTAAATTGCATATCACTCATTATCAATTTTTAATTTATTGACAAATATGTCAATTTTGAGTTATTATGCAAAAAGTAGAATATGTAATTTCAACCATTTTAAACGGTAGATTTTTAAAAAGAATAATTATTAGACAGTATTATAAGCAAAAACATCCAGATATTAATGATATATTAATTCTTGAACTAATTAAAACTTTGAACGGACAAATATACGCAATTGATAAGGAAAATAATAATTTTCAATATATCCGAGCAGAACCCGTTTTTTATGCCGGAAAAAGATATAGATTAATTTTAGTACTAGATACCAAGGAAGATTATTTAGGCGTAATAAATGCTTTTAGGATAAGAGGAAAATATGAGTAAATTTCCATCAGAAAAAGAAATTAGAAAAATGAGCAAGATCCTATCTAAAGGGATCGCCAGCAGACCTCTTCGCAAAGATGCTTCGCCAGCAGACAAAGTAAAACATCGAATTTGCGAAAAATTTGTAATCTATAAAAACTCTAATCCTATTACTCAAAAAGAAATGGCCAAAAAATTAGGAATTGATGAGGCACTAATGAGTAAAATACTCCACTACCACTTTGATGAATTTACAATAGATAGATTATTAAAGCTCTTATATATATTATTTTCTAAAGTAAATATCAAAATTGACGTTGCCTAATTAAATTAATTTTCTGGCTTTTTCGGGGGCTAATGAACAGGTTTCTTTTTCTTGAATAGATAAACTACACTGACGAGAACCACAAGTCCTGCGACTGCCAGGAGCAAAAGCTGTGAATGCATTTCGTTTCTTGTATATTCGATGGTTTTCACTTCGGCTTGAGGAAGAGTTTTTAATTTTTGAATGATCTCTTCTGCATACTCTGTTCCCTTTTCTGGAACACTCAAAAGTACAACCCGCTTACCGTTTTCACCCATGAAGGTGATGTTGTGTTTATTGCCGATTTTTCTTTTGATGAGCTCGATGGAATTGAGATCTTTAACTTCGTGAGTTTTTTTATTGATAAAGAAAATTCTATCCTGCGTTCTCACGCAAGTGATACTGGTTCCATCCTTCGCTTCACAGTTGAGATGCTCTTTCATGCGAGCAATAAACATGAATATGAGAAAAAGACCTACAAAAAAGAAACTTCCAAATCTTTGCATTTTAGAATTTCTCTCCCTGTCCCAAATATGGGCGTTTAAGTGTCTTCGTTCTTCTCGGGCGTTGCCACTCGTATTTCTTCGTTCACTTCATCGTCAGCAGAAATTGTAACGGCTTGGCCCTTTTTTAGAGTTGCATAACCCGGACATTGAGTTGCATCTGCATAAGCTAGATCTTTGATGATTTTCTTAACAATCAAAAGACATTTGTGTTTAACAGATGTCTGCGCTGTGAACTTGCTGCCCACTTTAATTTTAGTTTTGCTATCAAAGTCGAGTTGAATTTCATTTCTAAACAAAGAAATATTTCTGATATTTGCAGAGGCTTGAGATTGAGCATGGGCTAGCTCATTGAAAAATGAATTCAAAAGTATAATCAGGGTCAGAGCCTGACAAATTTTTATCATAAAAACCTCTCTAGACTACTGATAGTAGCATTTAAATAGCCGTTATCAATCTAAAAACCAGCAAAAGTATAGAAACCTCTAACAGCAAAGCCCCAAAGATTCGAATCTGCTGTGCCGATTTCAAAATTCACCGTTCTAAAAGCTAGCTCTGCTCCACAAACCGACGTGAAGTTAAATCCTGTACCGAATTGCACACCAAATACTGGATCCATATCCCCCATATTTTTGTCTTCATAAACAATCAATGGATAGTTTAAACCTGCAAAAATATAAAGCGCTTTGATCTGATCAATGTGCAAAGTGGCGTTACCTTCGAGCAAGAAAAACCCAAACTCAGCATTACTTTGCTTAATATCTCTGATCG
>JANMFM010000071.1:0-5527 GCA_031374125.1 Bdellovibrionales bacterium | reverse complement strand
ATCGATAAAGTTCTAAAATTATCTAATGCAAAACCAAATGAGTTCTTAATGCGTAACATGCTTTATAGAACTCATTTGGTTTATAAAACCATTCAAAATAGCCCTCCATCTCCAAAGCGTGATGCATATGCACGAAGAGTCTTAGAGGAAGGAGCAAAGTGGGCATTGACACTTTATGAGGCGGATCAAGATCTACTTCATAAAATAAAGACTTCAAAAGATCCTGGCGAATTCAAAGGAGTATCATTTGTTAATCTTGGACTTCGATGGGCCGACTATGTGTTTAATTTATATTACTCGGCACCGGATAACAGCTCTAAATTTCTTTTAATGAAAGATATGCTAGGATTACTTTATAATGACATCAATGATGATACTGCTGTCAAAAAAATACTAGCACCTGTTTCACAAAAAATTGTTTCAAAACATATCGAACTAAAAAGTTATAATCCAAAAGACCCTGGCGAAGAACTTGGTGCAGCAAGAGATCTCCGCCGATTTATCGAACAAAATATTTCAGCGATTAAAAATATCATTTCTGATTACCCTGATGTTTACAAAAATCTCGTGCCTTTTGATGCTTATAATTTGAGGCTGCAAGTTTTGTCATCTGTACAATTTCTGAATGACGCTAGCGACTGTGCAGGTTTGGATAATATTAAAAAACTTCTTGTTTATGGATTCCTACAGCGCGGAATGATCATTCGTATTGTCGAGCCTATCAAGTGGGGACACAAGCTTGACCTAAACAAGAAAGTTCTTTTTCGCTTAGAAGAAAGCAGTCCGCAAGACCCACGAAATCCAGCTCCTATAATTCCAGGCTGTTTAGGAACATTTTCATTTTCTTCTCTTGTTCGAGAAGGGGACTATAAATTAAATGATAAAAACTTTAAAGTGATTAACGATAATGTGACTTTCGATAATCGGAGTGGCGCGACTGTTAAGCCTACATATATAGTTAATAAAAAAACTCTTGCGCCCTACGTTAAGGAGTGTTTTGTGATTCCTGCGAAGACAAAACTCAAGGTCAGTAGCACAGACTTGATTTCTCTTTATTATTTTAAGTTTGACCCTTATGTATTTAGAAGACCAAAACCTGTTGCGTTAACTTGGGAAGATATACAGATTTATAACTTTGTCGAAATTGTGAGCGATGATCCTAAATTCAGAGGCTGCAAAGGATATATGCTTAAGCACAACATTGCGATGATGGAGTTTTAAAATGAAAGTACTATTACTTACATTTCTATTTTTTATCTCGTTAAACCTGAATGCCACAGAAGGTGTTTCGACTGAAGTTGATCCCTCGAAGCTGACGCAAGTTGAAAAATGGATTGATAATGCAAAGTTTGAATTGGATAAGGGGATTGAAGACATCTCTAAGCTTCCAATTCCTGAGCAAGAAAATGGTTATAATGATCTTATCGATAAAGTTCTAAAATTATCTAATGCAAAACCAAATGAGTTCTTAATGCGTAATATGCTTTATAGAACTCAAGTGGTTTATAAAACCATTCAAAGTAGCTCCCCATCTCCGAAGCGTGATGCATATGCACGAAGAATCTTAGAAGAAGGAGCAAAGTGGGCGTTAACACTTTATGAGGCGGATCAAGATTTGCTTCATAAAATGAAGGCTTCAAAAGATCCTAGCGAATTCAAAGGAGTATCTTTTGTTAACCTTGGACTCCGTTGGGCTGATTATGTATTTAATTTATATTACTCGGCTCCGGATAACAGTTCTAAATTTCTTTTGATGAAAGATATGTTGGGATTGCTCTATAATGATATTAATGACGATGTGGCTGTTAAGAAAATACTGGCATCTGTTTCACAAAAAATTATTTCAAAACATATTGAACTGAAAAATTACGATCAAAAAAATCCAAACGAAGAGCTTGTGGCGGCAAGAGATCTCCGCCGATTTATTGAACAGCACATTTCAGCCATTAAAAATATCATTTCTGATTACCCAGACATTTATAAGAATCTTATTCCTTTTGATGCCTATAATCTAAGGCTCGAGGTTTTATCGTCGGTAATGTATAAAAATGTATTTCCTATATGTGAGGGTATGGAATTTTCAGAAATTTTATTCTCTAGACCTTTGCTGAGCGGAATGATCATTCGTATTCTTGAGCCGCTGAAATGGGGAGATAAACTTAACTACAATCAGCCAGTTCGTTTTCGCTTGGAAGAAAGTAGTCCGAAAATTTCAGATTACGCACCTTTATTGCCAAATTGTGAAGGAACTCTTTCCTTGTCATCGCTAATACGAGAAGAAGATTATAAACTAAATGATAAGTATTTTAGACCTGTCAGTGAAGCTATAACCTTTAATAGTAGGCATGGTATAACTAAAGAGAATGTGTACTTAGTTGATAAGAAAAGTCTTAAACCTTATGATAAAAAATGTCTTATTGTTCCACAGCATGCAAAGCTTATAGTCAGTAGCAAAGATGTGAAGTTACTTCCTTTTTTTATGCCTGATTTACTTGGAGTAATTGACTCATTTATTTTCAGAAAAAACAAATTTATTGTTTCAGATATAGATCCTAAGCAGATTTACAACTTTGTAGAAGTTGTAAGCGATGACCCTAAGCTTAGCGGCTGTAATGGGTATATTCTTAGACATTATATTACCATGGTGGAATAAAATGAAAATACTATTATTTACAGTTCTATTTTTTATTTCTTTGAAACTGGATGCCACAGAAGGTGTTTCGACGGAAGTTGATCCATCAAAACTGATTCAGGTTGAAAAATGGATTGAAAATGCCAAGTATGATTTAGACATTGGAATTGGCGAGATTTCAAAGGGACCTATCACTGAACGCGAAGAGCGTTTTAGAAATTTAATTGTTCAAGTTTTAGAAAAGTCAGGGAAAAAGTCCAATGAGTTTTTGATGCGCAATATGCTTTACAGAACTCAGGTAGTTTACTCTTCATTGCAAAAATCAGCTCCATCCGAAAAAAGAGATGCAGTTTCTAGAAAAGTTCTAGAAGAAGGAGCCAGATGGGCCTCATCTCTTTATCAAGCCGATCTCTCGCTCATTGGCAGCATAAAAAATAAGACCGCAGAGGACTACACTCCTGGAGTTGCATTTGCGACGTTGGGTTTGGAGTGGGCGGAATATATGTTTGGTCTTTATTACGATATTCCAGATAATAAAATGAGATTTGAGCTTTTAAAAGATCTTATGGGTCTTATGTACAATGATGTAAACAATGATTCTGCTGTGAAGCGTATTCTTGCTCCTGTAAGTAAAAGTATTGTTCAAAAGAATGAGGAAATAAAACAAATTCCAAATATTCAGAGAACTCCACAAGAGGAATTAGAGCTTGCCAGAAGCTTGCGTACATTTATTGAAACTCATATTGACGAGACAAGAGCTCTTCTTGAACCTTATGCTGTAAATTTTTACGGCGAAGGATTTAGAGCAAGCGCTGGAGACATTGGAGATGTCGCAAGGACGCTGAGCTTTGAAAGTGTCACGACTCCAAATTGCTCCCGCGCCTCAGTGATCATCGAGAATGTTCAGGTTATTGAAAAGGGGAGTAAGATTAGATTTTTACCTCATCATAATTCAGATTTGTATTATGTAGAAGTGATCGATATTCCAGATACCTCTTCTCCACTTGGTGCCCAAATAAGCTGCAAGGGATTTCTCACAAAAAGAATGTTGAGTACCGGTGTAAAAAGAATTTTTAAAAGAGATGCTGAGCATATCGCAAGGATTAAAACTCAAGCAAAAACAAATATGATTCACTTTGTGATAGCAAAAAAGAAAGAAAGACTTAAAAAATATTGTCGCTATCTTGACCGAAACACAAATGTAGTGCTTGTAGACTTTGTTAAATACTACCTTCTGCAACCAACAAGACCCAGCGGAATAAACCCTCTATTCGATCTACCGTATGCAGAAGTTTATTATCTCTTTAGAGTCGACGATCAAAACTCTATCCACTACGGTTGCACGGGATATTTTCCAGCAAGCGGTTTAACCATATTAGATTAATGCGTTTCCCTCTAGGGAACGAAAAAAAACTACCTTAGTTGACTAAAAGTTGTTCTATGAAAATATAAGGACAACAAAACTAAGGAGGATTTATGAAAATAATAATCGCACTCTGCTTGATCTTTGCAAGCATGCAAACTTTTGCAAACCCACGTACTTTTGAAAACTCGGAGCGGATTTTAGAACTAAGTGATGGTAGGGCAGGTTCTTACTATGACTGGGGTCGTGCTAAAAACGGCTGGGGCTACTGCTATATGTGGTCATCCAATGGATATGTATTGAACGAAGGAAGGCCAGTATCAAACTACAACTGCGAACGCTACCGTCCTTCATACTACGACTGGGGAAAGGGCGTGAACGGTTACACTTACTGTTACCAATGGACTTCTTACAGAGTAGCAATGAACGAAGGTAAGCCTGTAGACAACTACTACTGTCATTAAAGAAATAAATTCACTTATAAAAAACACAAGATTTGTTGGCTTGTGTTTTTTATAGCGTAACGAACAAGTTTACAATGACATTGACCTGCAGCGGAACTAAGAGCCTTGAGATTCGATATGCTCTTTTGAAGCTTTTGATACTGCTAAAGTAATATCCGAAACCAGCGGCGTAATCTTACGAACAGCTTCCCGCTATGCATGAGCTTCCAGGTTCGCGACAGTCGTCGTCATCGTCACAAGTGCCAGGCTCCGGCGTGTAACTGCAACTTCCAGCGATACATGAATTAGCAATTCCTGGACAATCGCTGTCGTCGTTACAAGCGCCAGGGTCAGGTGTATAACTGCAACTTCCAGCGATACATGATGGCAATTCCTGGGCAATCACTCTCGTCGTCACATGCGCCAGGCTCAGGTGTGTAACTGCAACTTCCAGCGATGCATGAGTTGGCGATTCCTGGACAATCAGAATCATCCTTACAGTAAGAGCTAGGAGTTAGAGACAAATTGATTCTGCGAAGTTTTGAGATGCTACAATATTCTTGAGAAGCATTTGCTGGTGTAACGTAGAAGCAACAAACTAGAAGAAACCCTAAGAGCGAAGAAACTTTCATATTAACCCCCTGTTAATGGATAACAGTAAAGCAAGATATATGCCGGACCAATATGACACCATAATTTTTGGATGTTATAAAATTGCTCATCGCTGAGTGAGGAGAATTTTTTTGAAAATGGCGGAGCAGGTGGGACGAGTTTAACTTGGTGCTGGGTTAGTAACTAAGAATTAACCACGTACCGTATCCAGTAACAGCAATGGCGCCAAAAAGGTGAATCCAAGAAGTTTTTTTATCGCCATGCTTTTGAACTACCAAAAAGTCAGAAACCGCTATAATTCCAATACAAAGATTGATAGCACCAAGTGTGCTCCATTGTTCTTTGTAAAATAAAATTAAAACAGTTAGTCCTATAAAAACATCTCGAATACCTGTGCTCACAACATATGGCAGAGCTGAGCCATTTACAGAAATTCCAAATTTTTTTGACATTGGTTCCGGTTTCAAGACTGCTGCA
>JANMFM010000064.1:0-24827 GCA_031374125.1 Bdellovibrionales bacterium | reverse complement strand
GACGACCGTCTTGTCCCGATGCGCCTGAGATAAGAGCCTTTTTATTTTTTAACATAGATTTTTTTCGACCTGCCACGAGGGTTGCTTTACATAATCCACATCGTGTTTAACCATGAGTTCCACAAGTTCTTTGAATTTAACTTTAGGGTCCCAGCCGAGATCTTTTTTAGCTAAGGAAGCATCACCTACCAGAAGTTCGACTTCCGCTGGACGGAAATGTTGAGTATCGATTTTTACAAGAGTTTGATTGTTTTTTGCATTCACTCCGTATTCTTCGACTGAACCTTTTGGTCCTTTCCATTCTATTTTGATATCTACGCATTCAAATGCAGCTTCAATAAACTCTCTCACAGAATGGGTTTCACCCGTCGCAAGAACGTAATCTTTAGGTTTGTCTTGTTGTAAGATTTTCCACATTCCTTCTACGTATTCTTTTGCATAGCCCCAGTCTCTCTTTGCATCTAGGTTACCAATTGCAAAATGAGTTTTCATTCCATTTACGATTTCGGCAACATTTGTAGTGATTTTACGAGTTACGAAATTCAATCCTCGATGAGGGCTCTCGTGATTAAAGAGAATTCCATTTGTTGCGTACATATCGTAGGCGTCTCTGTAATTTATAGTTGTCCAGTACGAATATAATTTCGCAATAGCATAAGGGCTTCTTGGATAAAAAGGTGTCTTTTCAGTTTGCGGAACTTCCTGAGCTTTACCATAAAGCTCACTTGTAGAGGCTTGATAAAAGCGAGTTGTTTTCTCAAGTTTGTTGGCGCGAATCGCCTCAAGGATACGGAGTGTTCCAAGGGCATCAACATCTGCAGTGTATTCAGGTTGATTAAAAGAAACACCCACATGGCTCATAGCTGCTAAGTTATAAATTTCATCAGGCCTTGCATCGGCGACCACGCGATTAATACTAATTGAATCAGACATGTCCCCGGCAATGAGGGTGAGATTGGGGTGATTTAAAAACTGGTTAATTCTACGAGTATTTGGCGAAGAAATTCTTCTGATAAATCCAAAAACTTTATAGTTTTTTTGAAGAAGTAAATCCGTTAAGTAATGACCGTCTTGACCTGTAATTCCAGTAATGAGTGCTTTTTTCATTAGGGAAATCTATATCGTATTTTAGAGGTGGTCAACTTCGTCAATCATATGTAATCTAACGATTATGCTGAGTCTAAGAAAGTTTAGGGTCCTTTATCATATTTTGATGAATTACATAGTTGATTATGACGTTCTCTACGTTATAGAGGATGCCGATTGGGTAGTGAAATCCGAAGGGATGAATTACCAAAAATACATGAAACGAAACGGCATTAGACTTAGACTCTCAATAACTCCTATAGGAGCCCGTGATAAAACAATTCACTTTGGATCTGTTTCTACTTGGATTAATGACAATGGGGCTAAAAAAATTCACTCTTCAAACAAGATCGTACTGACTTGGTATCATGTTCCTGAAAATGATAAGAGAATAAATTACCTAAAAAACCTCGTTCCACAGATTTCTTATTTGCATACATCATGCGAAATTTCTAAGAAGATTTTTTTAAGTTATGAATTTCCAGAGTCTAAAATCATCATAGTTCCAATCCCTGTAGATTTAGAAGTTTTTGATATCGATAAATTCGATAAGCAATTCACTCGACAAAAATATCAATTACCCACCGATAAATTTATTATTGGGAGTTTTCAAAAAGATGGTAATGGTTGGGGCGAGGGGATGACGCCTAAGCTCGTAAAGGGCCCCGATCTCTTGTGCGACGCACTAGATCTTTTGGAGAAAAAAGACCAAATTCATCTCTTACTCTCGGGCCCTGCTCGAGGTTATGTAAAATCTCGATTGGACAAGTCAGGGATTTCATTTACCCATGTTTATTTAAAAGATCCCAGCGATGTCGTTGAGCTTTACTCTGCCATTGATGCCTATGTGATTTCCTCTCGCGTAGAAGGCGGGCCCAAGGCATTAATGGAATCTTGGGCTATGAAAGTACCGCTGATTTCAACAAATGTTGGGATGTGTGCTGATTATGGTATTGATGATGTTAATCTTTATTTCAGTAAAGATCATAGCGGCGCATCAATATCTAAAGAATTAAGGCAGGCTATTTCTGATTTGAAATCCTCATCAGCAAAGCAGATGGTAGAAAACGGTTTTAACGCTGTTAAAAATTTAAGTTATGATAAATGTTCGAAAGATTGGTTAAAGCTGTACAAAAACCTTATGACCAAATAAAAATTGAAATCCACAAAAAAGGTTTTAAATGTCTATTCATTATAAACAATGCACTCTATGTGAATCTAATAATATTAAACCTTATTTTGAGACCATAGATTACGTAACGGGGAGAGCGGGCGTATGGAAATATCACAAGTGCGGTGATTGTGAGTATGTTTTTTTAAATCCAGGGCCTACTGCTGAAGAAATATCTGAATTTTATAATTCCAACTATCATAAAGTGAATTATCACATTCCAGTGACGGTAACACCTCAGAAAAGCACATCTGAAAAAATCAAAACATGGATTGGGACGCAGGGTCTTATAAATCATTTGAATGTTTCAGGGTTTGGGAAAAAAAGCTTATTAGGGTATGTAGTAGGATTTTTAGCTTTAAGAATGCTTCGAGTAAATTTATTCCCGTCTTCAATTCAAGCGAATAGTAAAATTTTAGAAATTGGAAGCAGCACGGGTCACAGAGTTGCAATCTTAAAGGAATATGGATTTCATAATATCCACGCAAATGAATTTAACGTGGATTTTTCTAAAGAAATTGCAAAAAGATTTAATGTTGAATCTTCTCATATAGATATTCGTGATAATAAAAATTTAACCCCAAACAGTGTAGACTTTGTTGTTGCCAGTATGGTTTTGGAACATGCTGCAGATCCCGTTGGATTTGTAGATAGAATTTATGAAATTCTTAAACCTGGTTGTTACATTGCATTTAGTGTTCCTAACATTGACTGTCTAGAATTCAAGTTATTTGGATCTACTTTATATGCGCTACAAGCGCCATATCATCTTTCACAGTTTAATGAGAACTCCATAAAAAAAGTATTTAGTAAGTTTGATAATATTAGTTTCCACTATCAAAAATTTGATAGAGATTGGGTTGTGAGTGCTCACAGAAGCTATAAAGAAAAACCGACTTTAAGAAATAGAATTTTGAGTCTTTCAGATAATAAAATCGTTAGAAAAACGGTACTGAAGTTATTTTTTCAATTTTATGGAATATTCGGAAAAACTGCTCGTGTTTCTATTTATGCGAGAAAACCACTCTAGTTGTAATGTAGGATAACAATGAAAGACATACTGTTTCTAGTACCGTTATATTATACATCAAACTCAGTGGTTCGAACTCAAAACTACATTCGAGAAGCTACGGGCAATTTTACGTACGATATTTATTTCTGTTGTACGACCCCAAGTATTTTTGAAGAATCCAAATTAAAATGTGAATCCAATAGCTTTATTGATCAAAGAGAAAATGTCGGAGTAGGACAAGGGATGCTTTGGCATCTAAAGCATAAAAGAAAAACGGATCTGTCTGCTTATAAATACATTTGGTTCTTCGAAGAATCTTGTGAGCCGATACGCCCTGACTGGATAGAAAAAGCTTTAGCCAAACTGAATTCTGGTTGGAAGATTTGTGGTTGGGATTGGCATTATGAAGGAAAAAAAAGAAACGATCAGATACCTCATGTGTTTAAAGGGGATAACGGCAATACATGCATCGCTTTGAAAAATACTAAAGCAACGGCATTAGATTCAGCAGGAAACTCTGTCGAAGCGATATGGGATACTCCTGGTTATCGACACGAGTCTATTGTCTTCCATTCTGAGGATTTTCAAAATTTTGAATTTTCAGATCCTTATCATTCAATATGGATGGAAAAGGGCGGCACTTACGGTACAAGTGCCGAAAGATTCTGGTGGGATCTCGATCAAAAAAATATTCATGGATATCCTTTGCCATCACCAAATTTACAGTGGGAAGTGATCAAAAAATATAAATTTGTTCCACCAGCACAAAATGATTTTTTTTGGTATTACAGAGAATTGGGTATGGAAAAAAAATATCCCAATTATATTCCCGCTTCATTTTTTGTTCGTAAGCTTATAGCAATCAAAAGCCATATAAAAATGAAGAAAAATCTATTCTTTAAAAGAATTTATAAAATTTCTTTCAAGATATCGTCTAAGCTCAACATGTTTTTTGGTAGAACATAGCTTTCAGTATAATTCGGAGAAGGATGTCCTTTTCTAAGGTTGTAATTTGCTAATTCATCTCTCTTGCTGTGATGTACCCAATTCGATTGAGACTCATCAGGTAAAAATGCTTCTCTCATGCGGCCACTAATATGTTCGAATGTATGTTTGTCGAGTTTTGGGAAATGAATGTAAGTGTATGGTTTTTGAAAGGCAGCAATTTCTGTAAAAATCGCACCTGGCATATAGTTGATATAGACGTGTTCTGCTACGGAAACGAGATCTATTGTTGAGCAGGGATAAAATAAATCATCATAAAATACATTTGCTAACTCATGGTAGACTGCTGGTAAAAATCTTTTGAATCTGGATTTAATGAGTATTTCTGTGTTCGTCTTATCAAAAGACTGTTTTAGTGATTTTAAAATTTCAATTTCTTTATCAATCAAATACTTAATAACAAAATAATTTAGTTTTTTATACGGCCAAAATGAATAAGCTCTGTGATCACTTGTGGGTAGGGGTATGAATAAAACATATTTTTTATCTGACGATAGATTGTATCTTTCAATAATGGATTTGCGATCTGTGAGTTTCTTTTCTGAGTAATATAATCCAGCTTCAAAAACCTTTGACTTAGATAAAACATCGATATTCTTAAACCAATTTTTTGAATAGATAATATAATAATCTGCTGTTTGATCTTTATACTTTGTGGAATCCACACCATGTTGAACCGTAGTCCACTTCGCTGATGTTTTTAGTCCAGGGTAAAAACTTTTTGGATGCAGTGAAAAAATGTAATCAAAATTATTATTTAAAATGCATTGGTTCAGATTTTGTTGATTTATAACTCTATGAATATGAGTAATAGGTTTTGAAAATTGAGGTATTTGATTCAGTTGAGGATAATAGAATAGTTTTCCTGACGATGTAGACAGGAGGCTGCTGCTTGCGTAGTGAATGAGATGAACTTCAATTCCAATGTTGAGAAGTCGTTCAATCAATGGCGAAAAAAATTTATAACATAGATTTCTTTCTACGAGAAAGACCGCTTTTTTATTAGCCATTTTTTTCTATCCTTATGAAATACCCAGTTGTGATAAGCTTTCTTGAGTTCTTTAAGCAAACTTTATCCATCTTTAAAATTAAACTCTGGCACTTTATCATAACTCTAAGAAAGATCTTGGAAAGAAATAATGGCTTTAGAGAATTAAAAATTAAATGTGCAAAAATAAGGTCATAAATTACAGAAAATATACCGCCCATAGGAATGATCTCATATTTGGATATATTTTTCTCTTTAAAAACATTTTTTAACCCAGCCTCTGTCATTCTCCATTGATCGAATTCAAAGTCACCGTGAATAGTGTGATGAAGTGGCAAGGAAATATACATTTTCCCCTTGGGTTGTAATAAATCATAAAGGCTTCTCAAAAAGTCCGATGGATCGTTCAAATACTCTATAACCTCAAAGGAGAGAATGGTGTTATATGGTTTTTGAGAAATAGAGCTGAGATCATTTGCATCTAAAAGTAAATCGGGCTTAGCCTCGGGGTTACTATTTAAAATGGTATAGTCGCCAATTGAAGAGAGGTCGACATCAATCCTTTTTGTATTTCTAACGCCACCAACATCTAATGTTCTTCCGGAAAATTCGTCGAAGTAAGACTTGATAAGCTGGTTAAGTAATATACGTCTACAGCTTCTAGTTGGCTTCATTGTGCAAACTCTGAGACAAAACAAAATGTTTTAGTGGAATTTTTTTGTAATACATCTTCGAGCCATTCTAAGCCGAGCTCAACCAACTCCTTATCGTGAAAGGCAATGATATTTTCATTAGAGAGTATTTTGGGATTTTGTTTGGTGTCAGTCTTGGTATTGCAATTCACAACTTCGAGTCCATTTTGAGGACAAAGTTCGAGTGTTTTTTGGCTATATACATTGCCAGGTGGAATAAGCAGTTTAGGTTTAAATCCAAAAGAGCGTTCTAAAATATTCTGAGAATTTTTAAGATGAGTGGCTTGAATACCCTCGTCAATCCAATCCCAAAATTCACGGTGATAAATCCTGTTGGATTGGAATGGATGTGGTCTAAATTTATTATCTTTTAGCACACAATGAGTTAGGCCATGATTTGCTATTTCAAATACGCCAAGCTTTACGCCTTTTTTTAGTATTTCGAGTTGCTCCGGAAATTTTTGATCAAATGGAGTCATAGTGCCATCAAAATTAACCCAGCTCGCTGTGATTCCTACTGTAAGCCTGGCATTATATTTTTGAAGAAGTTCAATAACCTTTTCCCACTCCGTGGCGCTCATTTCGCGGTAAGGTCCCCAGGCTTTAAGGGGCTTTAGATATTTTAAAAACAAAAAATTGCCGTAAGTTTTTTTGGAGTAAACTTCGTACTCCTTTGAAGACGCTCCAATGTCATCAATTCTTAGTGCTATTTTCATTTTTTTATTATTATGATCTCTTGGTTTTTTTGAATATTAAGGGTGCGGTCAAATACAAAAAGAATTAAACTTACGATACGTTCTTTAAGGTTTTTTGGATTGATTTTGTTATAAGGAGTAAACACTCTCATAAAATTAATAGAATTTATATTTCTAAGAATTTTGTCCAAAGATCTTTTTGTAACAAAGTTCAGAGTGTCACAGAAAGAAGGATTTCTGCCCATTGCTCTTAAAAATAGCTTTGTGATCATCTTACCCATAAAAGTTGGTGCATACTGTTTGTAATGGCCCTCATAAGGGTAATTATAATCTGGAGTTGAAATAAAAGCTTTTGCTCCAGTTTTTAAAACGCGCACGATTTCTTGCAGTGACTTTGTTACGTCTTGTACGTGTTCAATGACACTATAACAAATAGCAACGTCGAATGTATTATTTGGAAAAGGTAAACTCTCTGCGGTTCCTTTAAAAACTTGAGTCTTTGGAAAAGATATTTGATCTGCCTTTGAACAAAGGATTTCATAAGCTCTTGGATCTGGTTCAATCCCATACACATCGCGAGTTTTGTGTAAGAAGAGGCTGAAAACTTCGGCACCAGTGCCTGCGCCAACGATAAGTACTTTTTTGTTTTTAAAATCTAAACTGAGTGATTCGAGTTTTTCAAAAAGCTTAGAGCGAGAAACTTCCTCGTTTTTAGTATAAAGGTGGTAATGTGTTTCCCAGTCTTTAATGCCGAGAGTAATGTAGTAATAGTCTCGGTAATATTCTTTATGTTTATCTAGGTTAATCAAGAGGGCTCCAAACTAAAAATCATTATGGCATCACTCGTAATTGATGTTAATTCATTACGGATTGCGCGATGCGCCAACGCCACATAAAAAAAATTAAATCTACCAGTGCTAATTGGTAAAATACATATCATATATATACATATGTTCAAATTGGTTCGAGATATATTTAAAGTTATTCAGTTAATTAATTCGAGGCGTGCAGTTGGTCTACAATTATTGATTCTATCTAATACGGCTGCTGAAACTGCCATTATTGCAGTGATCCCTCTTTATCTAAGCCTTCTTACCGATCCAACACTGGCGGTAGGAAGTGCAAAGGAAAAATTTTTTGCATCTTTAAATTTATCTCATAATGGCGTTATCGATCTTGGACATTTTGGTCTCGTTATATTAGCAGTTATTGTTGTCTCTAATGTGTTTTTAGTTTTATCAAATAAAGCACTACTCGATTTTTGCGCTAGATTAGGTGCGGAATTTTCAGATTCAATGTTTAAATATTATTTATCTAGAGATTATAGGTATTTTTTAAAGAACAATTCTTCTGATATTATTAATGATATTTTAAATGAATCACTAAGACTTCATGGGAATATTGTATTTCCACTATTTACATTTGTATCGAGAGCACTATTTCTTTGCGTAATTTTGAGTGGTTTATTTTTTGTTAATCCAAAAGTTACCTTCGCGATTATTTTCATAGTCTCAATTTACTATGTTGCTTATTACAATATTACGAGAAAGAAAGTTTTGAGAAACAGCGAGCTTGTGACAGATCTTTCAGCTTTGCGATTTAAATATCTACTTGAAGCATTTGGACTTATTAAAGAATTAAAAGTATATCGCAAGTATCAACATTTTGTGGATTCACAAAAAAGTGCTCATTTAAAAATTAATTACGCCAATGTACAAAATGAAGTCATTGCGGCTGTATCTAAGTATTTTTTTGAAACCCTTCTATTTGGCGTCGTTTGCTTTATTATTTATTATATTTCACAATCTGGGACAGATATTCGAACTGTGCTCCCGGCGCTTGCACTTTATTTTTTAGCTGCTTATAAAATGTTACCAGCGGCTCAACAGGTCTTTAGTAGTTTTTCTCATCTCCGATCTAATATTCATATATTAGATCGAATCGGGGATAAGATTCTAATCGGTTCAAAGGTAGATATGACAGAGGGTGGGAGCTCCCTTTCAACTCAATTCAAACCCAAGAATTGGATTGAATTTCAAAATGTATCCTTCAGTTACGATGGTAAATCAAACCAGGTTAATAATTTGAATATGAAAATTCCTGTTGGGAAAAGAGTTGCCTTTGTCGGTGCCTCGGGCGCAGGTAAAACTACAGTGGCAAATATGCTTTTAGGATTAATTCAGCCCCATCAAGGGCAGATATTAGTCGATGATCAGCGCATCGATGAAAAAAACTTGAATCCTTGGATTCAGAGTGTGTCCTTCATTCCTCAGGCCATCAATCTCATGGATGAATCTATTCAGACCAATATGTCTTTTTTTGAAGAGTTATCTGAAGAAAAGATTATTAGAGCAGCAAAGCAAGCAAATATTTTTAATTTTATTGAAACTCTTCCCAACAAATTTCAAACCTTAGTTGGAGATAATGGAGTGAAGTTGAGTGGTGGACAAAAACAAAGAATAGGATTGGCTCGTGCGCTCTATTTTGATCGTCCTATTATCATTCTTGATGAGGCTACAAGTGCTTTAGATAATGCTAATGAGTATGAAGTTATGAAAAATATTGAATCCATTCAAAATAAGACCATCATCGTTATAGCGCATAGATTATCGACCATTCGCAAATGTGATGTTATTTATTTCTTTGAAGATGGACGGATGGTAGATTCTGGTACCTTTACTGATTTACAAAATAAAAATAAATCCTTCGCTGACCTCGTTTTAAAAGATGGAGCTATTTTAAATTAATCAAAACAAGTAATTTGAGGCCCTGTCACAGAAAAATTAAACCGACAGTACGTTAACCCCAAGCTCTCCAGTGATTTGATAATATTTCTATGGCTATTGGGATCGGCAAACACAGTTAAGAAGCCGCCACCGCCAGCGCCTGAGATTTTACCGCCCCATGCTCCTGCGGCAATTGATGCCTGATATGCACTATCGATAAAGCTATTACTTACACTTGAAGCCAAGTTCTTTTTCATTAGCCAGCCATCATGAATGATTTTTCCAAAGCGTTCTGCATTCATATCATTTTTCATTATAGATTCATGGATAAGTTCTGCTTGGGTTCGCATTTGGATGAGTGTTTGGCTATTTTTAGAATTATTGTTGTTCTGTTCTTCCAAAATTGAATCTGCAGGTCTGGTTTTGCCTGTCCAGAAAGTCAACATGCAGCTTGAAATTTCGTTCTGCAGTCGCGCAGAAATGCAAGTGGGTCTGATGTCGACAGTGTTGTCGGCGTTGAAGCGGAAAAAATTAAATCCACCGAATGCTGCCGCGTAATGATCTTGTTTTCCGATTGGTTTTTTTAATACATTGATTTCAATGTGTGCGGCTTCCTCGGCGAGTTGACCAGCAGAGGCTCTTTCGCCTCGATATTTATAAAGTGCGGCCAATAATCCCACACAGAATGCACTAGAGGAACCTAGTCCAGAACCTGCAGGTGAGTCTGCAACGGTGCTAATGTAAATGCGATCATCAATTTTTAAAAATCTAAGACATTCACGGATAATGACATTATTAATTTCATCAATGCTATTCACTTGCTCTGTTTCTGAGTAGTTCAAGCGAATACGTTCAGGATAAAGTTCGGAGTGCTCTTTTATCGAGACATAAATATAGCTATCAATCGTCGTGCTAAAAACTGCTCCATACTGATTGTTTTCATAAAAACTAGGAAGATCGGTACCGCCTCCGCAAAAGCTAATTCTTAATGGAGTTTTTGAAATAATCATGTTTTCTCCTGATCAGACAAGTAGGCGACAAATTCTTTAACGCCTTTTTCTGTGACGATCTTTGGTTCCCAATTCAATTTGTTTTTAGCTTTTTGTATATTAGCATAACCTTTTATAGCAGAGCTCTTGTTTTTTTCTGTGCTGAGAGGAGCTATAGAAGAAACATATCGTTGAACCAACGACCACATATCAGCAACGCTAAATAAATTTCCTGAGCCAATATTGTAAACTCCAGACTCAGCGTTATGAACACAGGCCTTAGAAATTGCATTGGACACATCAGATATATACACAAAATCATTCGCGTTGTTGGGATTCTGAATCTGAGGCGCAGTGCCTAAGCTAGCAGCTTTGTAGAGAGTAGGGATTAATGATTTTTCTCTTTGTCCCGGGCCATAAACATAAAAGATCCTCAGCCAAATCCAACTCAGGTTTTTTTCCTGGCATCGTAGCGCTAAATAGTTTTTTAAACTATTTTTTGCCCATGCGATTGCCGAAGTATTTTCTTCTGGCGTTTCTTCAGTCAGCTCTCCACTTGCAGTTCCATATTCAAAGCAAGAACCACTGGATATAATCTTTTTACAGTTTGTTTCTGCTAATAGAAAATCAATTAATGATATCGACTGATCTAAATTTTTCTTGGAAACTTCGTGCGAGTAGTCTGGAATTCCAGACCAAGCTAGATGAATGCAAATTTCTGCATCAAATTTTTTTATTTGTTTCCCACAGTCCGCAAGTGAATCTAAAGAACCTTCGATGATTTTTATTTTTTTGGTATCTAAATTTTTTAAGCCATATTGATTTCTAGTGAGTACGGCAACTTCGGCTCCGCTCTCTAGGAGTTGACGTGTTACATGTTGTCCAACAAAACCAGTGGCTCCGGTGATAAGTATTTTCATAATTTTTTCCCGGTCGCACTAAAGTCAGGGTAAGATGTGTCCTTATCTGAAATAAGAGAGGGTTCTTTAGGCCATTTGAAATTAAAAGTAGGGTCGTCGTAACGAATACCGCTTTCAAAGCCCGGAGAATAAAATTCTGAGTGATAGTAAAAAACCCAAGTGTCATCTTGTAGGGTCATCCATGCATTTGCACAACCTTTTGGAACATATAAGCTGAGTCGATTTGATTCGCTGATTTCATAACTTTGCCATTGCAGATAAGTTGATGATTCGGGTCTGATGTCCACGACGATGTCATAAATGGCGCCTTTAGAACAACTTAAAACCTTGTCTTCTCCCTTGGGTGCCAGTTGATAGTGGAAGCCACGCAAGGTATGAGCCTTTTTATTTTCAGAGATATTGGTTTGGCGGATTTCTGTAAATAAATTGTGCTTTTTAAATTCATGCTGACAAAAATGTCTACGAAGCAGACCCCTTTTATCTTCAAAAGGTTCTGGCTCAATTAAAAAAACACCTTCTATTTTTTGTTCATAGAATTTCATATTTGTTTCCTAAAAAATACATAGCACGCTAATATGGATCTCACAAGAATGTTATATTTGGTCGGAGTCTAATAAAGTTGATAAATTTTGTATTAATGATAATGATTAATCCCATATGGCCACGACTACAAATATCAATTCAAAACCCACTCAAGCTATTATATTGGCAGGAGGTCGCGGACAAAGGCTTCATCCCATCACAGAGAAAATACCGAAGCCGATGATATTATTTCATGGAAAACCGTTCCTTGAGTACATCATTGAATCCTTAAAGGAGCAGGGCTTTACAGAAGTCGTACTCCTCGTGGGTTATCTTCACGAGCAAATTACGAGTTATTTTGGTGATGGCTCTAAATTTGGTATAGATATTAAATATTCCATAACGGATGTGAGTAACGAAACAGGCCCAAGATTAGCTGCTGCTAAAAGCATGCTTGATCCCATTATCTTTCTAACGTATTGCGACAACTACTGTCCTGTAGATACTCAAAAAGCGTGGGAAGATTTTTGTTCAAAGCCCGATATTTTAGCCCAAATCACAGTCTATTCTAATTTGGATAATTTCACGCGCAATAACCTGCGATTTGATAATGGTCTTATCGCCACTTATGACAAATCAAGAAGTGAAAATAATCTCAATGGTGTGGATATTGGTTTTGCTTTTATGAAGTCCGAAGTTTTGAATTACATGTCAGATGAAAATCTCAATTTTGAAAAAGTTGTTTATCCAAAACTTGTTCAAGAAAATAAACTCGCCGGTTTTCTGGTGCATCATCGGTATTATAGCGTTGGTAATTTGGATCGTTTGCCGATCACTGAAAAATTCCTAAAAAGAGAACCCGTGATTCTGTTGGACCGCGATGGTGTATTGAACGTCAGAGTGGGAAAAGGAGAATATGTCACTGAGCCTTCGGATTTTCATTGGATTCCGGGATCGATAGAGGCAATTTCTCTACTAAAAAATCGAGGCTATAAAGTCATTGTTATTTCTAATCAAGCAGGTATTGCCAGAGGGATTTTCACTGAGGAAAAACTCCAATTGATTCACAGTAAAATACAAAATGATTTGGCCAAGCACGGTGTGCAAATTGATCATATTTATTATTGTCCGCATGGTTGGGATGAGAAATGTTTTTGCCGAAAACCTCAACCGGGAATGTTATTTCAAGCACAGCGAGAATTTTGTTTTGATCTCAGTCGAACCTATTTTGTGGGAGATGATGAAAGAGATATCGAGGCGGGGTTAGCAGCGGGATCTCAGGTTTATTTGTTTAAAGATGGAGATTCATTGCTCGATGTAGCAAGGGAAATAGTCGAAAAAAATGAAAACAGATAGCGCTATCGCTCTCCAAATCGCAGAACGCCTAGAGCCAATGAGTGATCAGGGAATTAAATTGATTTTGGTGGGAGGGTGTTCTCGCTCTGGAAAAAGCACTTTATCTCAAAACTTAGCCACTGAAATCCACAATCGAAAACATTCTGCAACTGTATTGAGTATGGACTCTTGGATCATTGGTATTGATGGTAGGCCGGAAAAATCTTCGGTTAACGAGCGCTATGATATGCTGCAAATTATTCGTGATATTTCCGCTATTTTGAGTGGTGAGCCAGTCACGATTCCTACTTACGATGCCAAATCCAGAAAGCGCCTTTTGAGTCGAAGGGAGCCTGTACATATAGCTTCTGGCTACTTGATTTTAGAGGGTGTACTCGCGTTATCTCGTGACGAACTTCGTCAATCTGCCCTGCTATCAATTTACGTTGAGATTGAAGACTCTCTGCGCAAGCAAAGATTTGAGAGTTTTTACTCTGAAACTAAGGGGCTTTCTCCTCAGGAAGTAGAAGAAATTTTTTGTGAAAGAGAGGCAGAAGAGGTTCCGACGGTGAAGATGACTCGCCAGTATGCAGACGTCATTTGTAAGAGTGGGGAATTGCGCTTCAGCCATCAAAATCCTTGAAAGTCCAAGGGTGCCATAATAGTCTTTTTAGCGTCTTCAGTGCTGCAAATATGAATTAATATATAGGGAAAAGTAGATGAGCGACCATAACGAATTTTTAAAAATGACTAGAGAAAATGTTGCCTGTCAGGGCTCTGATGAAAAATTCCGTAGTGTAACGGATAAATGGATAGAATCATCTGTTGAGAATAAATACACTTACAATTTCACTTGGATGGGCAGACCAATCATACAGTACCCACAAGATATGTTGGCAGTACAAGAAATCATTTTTAATGTAAAGCCGGATATCATTGTCGAGACAGGTGTTGCACGTGGTGGATCTTTAATTTTCTCAGCATCAATGTTGGAACTCATTGGCAGTCCTGCAGAAGTTTTAGGTGTTGATATTGATATTCGTGCACATAATCGCGAAGCTATTGTTGCGCACCCAATGAATAAGAGAATTCAATTATTGCAGGGCTCTTCAATTTCTTCTGAAATCATAACTGAGGTTAAGAATAGAGTTGGCAATAAAAAAGCGCTAATCATGTTGGATTCAAATCACACTTATGAACATGTGAAGGCTGAATTAGAGCTTTATTCTTCTTTGGTAAAAAAAGACAGTTACCTGATTGTTTTTGATACCGTCATTGACGACTTGTCAGACGAACTCTCTGCTGGGCGTCCTTGGGGATATAAAAATGGTCCACAAAAAGCAGTGCGCGAGTTTTTGGAAAAAAATAAGAGATTCGAAATCGATAATGAAATTCAAAATAAATTGATGATTACAGCGGCTCCAAACGGATATTTGAAGTGCGTCTCTAACTGATCGAGGTAATTTCTGAAAATCAAAAGGTGGGCTCGTTGATGAAAGTAAATCCAATTGCAGTAAGACAAAGTGTTTTGACTATGCTTTACCGTGGTAAGGCTAGTCATTTGGGTTCAAATATGTCTGCAATTGAAATGCTAGTCGCTATGTATGGCAGTGTGGATTGTAAAAAAATTCAAGACAATGATCCCCATCGTTCAAGGATTCTTGTGAGCAAGGGTCATTGTGCAGCAGCCACGTACGCGACAATGGCTCATTACGGAATTCTACCAATGGCTGAACTAGAAACATATCACAAAGATGGATCTGTTCTAGCAGGACACGTGAGTCACGAAGTGAAAGGCGTTGAACATTCCACCGGAGCTTTAGGGCATGGGATAAATGTAGCTGTGGGATGTGCTTTAGGATTACGTTCACGTGGGATCTCTGACAGCATGGTGCTAACACTTGTAGGTGACGGTGAAATTCAAGAGGGATCAATATGGGAAGCTCTCATGTTTGCAGTTCACTCCAAATTAAAAAACTTTATTGTGCTAGTTGATAACAATGGGATCAGCAGCATTACAGACACTAAAAAAGTTATCGATATGAATCCTTTGGCCGCGCGCTTCGAAGCATTTGGTCTCAACGTTCATGAAGTTGATGGGCACAGTGTAGAAAAAATTCGTTCGGCAATCGATAGTATTAAAACCCAAGATAAACCTGGAGTAATTATTTGTAATACCACAAAAGGAAAAGACGTACCCTTTGCGGAGGGACAAGCAATTTGGCATTACAAATCTCTTACCGATGAGCAATATCAAGATGCTACGGCTCACTTGAATGGCCTCAAGGGGAACGCATGAGAGAGCAAATAATAAATACGATTTACTCTCAGATGAAAGATAACTCGGATATTTTTTTCGTAACGGCAGATATGGGAATTAACCTCGTTGAAAAGTTTCAAGAAACTTACCCAGACCGTTACGCAAATGTGGGTATCGCTGAACAAAACATGGTTGGTGTTTGTGCGGGACTCGCTAATTTAGGATACCGACCATTTGCATATACAATTTCTAATTTTGCTATTCATAGATGTTTTGAGCAGATCAGAAATGATATCGGGATTCACAACTATCCAATCACTTTGCTGGGAACTTCTACGGGCTATGACAATGCTCCGCTTGGACCTACTCATCACATCATCGATGAATGGGGAGTGGTTAAATCTATTCCACAAATTGATATTTATTGCCCTTCATCAGTGAGCTATGCCGCTAAACTTATCGAACGTATTCTAGAACAAAAAAGACCTGCCTACATACGAATCCCAAAAGGCAATCACACCGAACCTGCGGGAGATGATCACATCATCCATATAGAGGGTCAAAAGCAGGATATTTTATTAATTTCTTACGGCAATTTGGTTCAAGAATGTTTGGAAGTTCAAAAGAAAGATCCTGGCGTTTCGGTATTGGTAATAAACCGCTTAAGACCGTTAGATGAAAAAGTATTGTTGAAAGCTTTAGCTCCTTACAAAAAAATATTTATTGTTGAAGATCATTTCCCAGACTCTGGACTCTATGGGTCCATTTGTGAGTTTGTGGCAAGACATCCTGTGCAAGGCCGATTGATCAGCTTAGCGCCGCGTGATTACACAATGGATGTGGGAACATCACCAAAGTATTTCTTTGAAAAATATGGGTTGAACGCTGCAGGTATTTCTCAATCTATTGAGAAAGTACAGAAAGGGTAATTGTAGCATGAGAATTCTATTAACAGGAAATTTAGGTTACATCGGAAGTGTCTTGCAACCTCTTTTAGAAAAAGAAGGACATGAAGTTATTGGTTTTGATAGCGGATACTTCAAAGATTGTTCTTTTGGTCAAAGTGCTTCACAGCACAAACAAATCACAAAAGATATTCGGGATGTGGATATATCGGACGTAAAAGGTATAGATAGTATTATTCATTTGGCAGGTTTATCTAACGATCCTCTCGGAGAACTTGCTCCGGGTCTCACTGAAGAAATCAATTTGGGCGGAACAATCAGACTAGCTAGAGTAGCGAAAGAAGCGAACGTAAAAAGATTCGTCTATGCTTCTTCACAAAGTATGTATGGTGTGTCCAGTACTGGTAATGAACTGGACGAAGATAACAGCGAAAAAAATCCTGTCACTGCATACGCACGCACCAAGTGGGAAGCAGAACTTGAGCTTATGAAAATGCAAACTGATGATTTTATGGTTTGTGCATTTAGACCATCAACAGTGTTTGGTGCTAGCCCAAGATTGAGATGTGATATTGTGTTCAACAATTTAGTTGGTTGTGCCTATACAACAAATAAAATCGAAATCAAAAGTGATGGAACGCCATGGAGACCTGTTGTTCATATTAAAGATGTGTGTGCAGCTTTTATTGCTGGGATCACTGCTCCTAAAGAATTATTGGCGGGGCGTGCATTTAACGTTGGTATTCCGAATGGGAATTTTACAGTGCGTGATTTGGCAGAGGCTGCACAGAGAGCGGTGCCTGAAAGTAAATTAATTTTTACAGGAGAGCATGGTGGTGACTCTAGAACTTATAGAGTTTCATTTAATCGTATATTAACTGAATTAAAAGATTATTTTAAACCATCTTGGAATTTAGATAGAGGCGCAGAGGAATTAATAGGATTTTTTAAGCAGAATAATTTTTCTGAAGGTGATTTCAGAGGTTGGAAGACGACACGTCTGTTGAAATTAAATGGCATGATTGAGCAACGAAAAATAGATAACAAACTTAGAATCATTGGATAAATATGAATAAAGAAACAATTTTTTCAGAAATAAATGAATGCAGAATCTGCTCGTCAGAAAAACTAAGTGATGTGCTAGATTTAGGTGATCAACCACCCGCGAATAGCCTTAGAAAAAATCTAAATGAGGAATTACCGACGGCTCCTCTTAAACTCGTGCAATGTGAGAACTGCAGCACGGTACAGTTAACGGCTACTGTGGATCCTAAATATTTATTCAGCCAATATGTATGGGTTACTGGTACGTCTAAAACTGCAAGAGATTACAGTGAATACTATGCATCTGAAGTGCTGAAGCGAACTCAAACGAAAAATCCTTTTATAGTTGAAGTTGCAAGTAATGATGGTACGTTTTTAGCAAAATTTAAGAGTAAGGGTTGTAAGGTCCTCGGAGTTGATCCAGCAAAAAACATAGCAGACAAAGCGACAGAAGATGGAATTCCAACTTTAGCTGAATTTTTTGATGAAAATATTGCGAAAAAAATCAGCGCAGAATATCAAAAGCCAAATGTAGTTATGGCAAGAAACGTAATTCCTCACGTTAAGGAAATTCATTCCATTGCAAAAGGAATGTCGGAACTTGTGGATACAAATGGCTTAGTTGTTGTAGAGTTCCACTACGCGGACATTATTGCAAAAGAACTGCATTATGATTCAATTTATCATGAGCACTTATTCTATTTCTCATTAAAATCAATCAACCATTTGTTTGAAAAATATGGTTTATATTCATTCGACGCTTTCTCAAGTCCAATCAGTGGTGGATCAATTGTGCTGTTTTTCTCAAAACAAAGAAATGAGCACCGCCAAGCTTTGAAAGACCTCCTTATTAAGGAAGAAAAATCGGGCTTAAATCACATCGACACCTGGAAAAAATTTGGAACAGAGTCGCAAAAGCATGTGGCTGAATTAAAAAAAATTGTGTCTAGTTATACAAAAAATAATCGCCTAGTGGCTTATGGAGCATCAGCAAGAAGTTCAACGCTGCTGAATTTTGCTCAAATATCGAATAAAGAAATTGAATGTGTTATTGACAAAAATCCAATTAAGCAAAATCTTTATACTCCGGGAACGGATATCAAGATTGTTTCTTATGAAGAAGGATTTCGCCAACTTAAAGATAGACATTTGTTATTATTAGCTTGGAACTTTGAAAAAGAAGTGATTGAAGATCTCAGAGCAGATGGCTTCACTGGCGACATTATAGTTCCTCTCCCTAATGACGTGAGAGTTTTACGGAGCTCAAAGTGAAAAGAGTTTTAGTCACTGGATCAATGGGCTATTTGGGAAGCGTTCTCACTCAAGATCTCGCGGATCATGGGTATGAGTGCGTAGGCTACGACATAGGATTTTTTAGAAATTCAATCTTGTACAAAGCTCCTCAGACTAAAACCACATTTGGTGATGCTAGAAATCTTAAAGAAGAAGATTTGAACAACGTTGATGTTGTTGTACATTTTGCAGGAATATCTAACGATCCAGTTGGTAAATTGAGTCCCGATCTAATTTATGATCCGACTCGTGCATATGCATTGAAGATTGCTAAAATGTGTAAGAAAAAAGGTGTTAAGTTTATCTTTGCTTCAAGCTGTTCGATTTATGGTATTGGTCAAGATGACTATTTAACAGAAGAATCAAAAGTATTTCCTCAGACCCATTATTCAAAAAATAAATTACAGATTGAAGAGGATCTTATTAGCATTAGTGATAGTAACTTTTCTCCAATCGCTCTAAGATTTGCGACAGTATTTGGATCATCTCCTAGGATTAGATTTGATGTGGTCGTAAATATGTTAACGGGGATGGCGTTTACAGAAAAACGTATCGTGCTGAACTCTGATGGAAAAGCCTGGAGACCAAATCTACACATATTCGATGTATGCCAGTCCATTCGTTGCGCTATTGAATCCGATTATAACGGTGGAAAGCTCTTGGTGTTGAACGTTGGAACAGATGTTAACAATCTTCAGGTCATTGAAATTGCTAAAATCATTCAGAAGAACATCAGTGGATGCGACATTCAATTTTTATCCGAAAATCCAGACGCTGATAAAGAAGGCCTCATCAGAGACAGAAAAGTCAGTGGTAAAGACAATCGTACTTACAGAGTCTCTTTTGATAAGATAAGCGAAGTTTTTCCTAACTTTAAATGTCAGTGGACTGTAGAGCAAGGTGTTCAAGAAATGTTAGAAACTTTTGAAAAAATTGGACTTAACAAAGCTCAATTCAAAAAAAGAGATTTTTATCGCTTACAACAGCTAGAGTATTTGCATGATCACGGCTACTTGAGTGATGATTTACATTGGCTAAAAATGTTGGAGACATAATATGCATATGCCTGAATTGACGAGCTCTGAAATTTCAGAATACCTAATGAAAGCGGAAAATTCTCCAAGACGCCGTCATCCAAAGATTCTTCACGAACCAGGTGCTGAGTTTAACGAAGTATTTAACTTTAATATGCATGATACTTACATGCAGCCGCACTTGCATCCAGATGAAGAAAAGATTGAAGAGATATTTGTGGTTCAAGGTAAAATTGCTGTGATCTATTTTGATGATAATGGCGCTATTACCGAAACGACTTATCTCGAAAAAGGAAAGACAGAGATGGTGAAAGTTCCTGCTTTCACTTGGCACACTTATGTTATGCTAACTGATTGTGCTATCTCTTATGAAACAATGATGGGGAAATACGATCCGCAAACTTGGAAAAGGCTTGCGAGTTGGGCTCCTACTGAAGGTACAAACGAAAGTTTTGAGTATTTAAAATCTTTAAAAACAAAAGTGATGAAAAATTAGTATGGCTATTGATCCAAGATCTAAAAATAAAATTTTTTCTTCTGATAGCATTAAAACTTACCTTAATGAATATACGGAAAAATTAAAAAGTTCTTTGCAACTTATATCAGACAGCGATCTGGATAAAGCAAGACAGCTCCTAATAGATGTTAGACATCGTGGTGGAAAAGTATTCGCCGCAGGAAATGGTGGATCAGCTGCCATTGTTGAGCATCTAGGATGTGATTGGCATAAAGGGGTGCATATCAAGTCAAAGCCTGGATTACATGTACATAGTTTAGTTTCAAACGTTGCTCTTCTTACGGCTGTAGCGAATGATTTTGGATACAACAAAACTTTTTCATATCAATTGGAATTGGCACAGCTTAATAAAAATGACATTGTGGTTTTAATTTCTTCATCCGGAAATAGTGATAACATTGTTGAGGCAGCAAATTATGCAAAATCATTAGGATGTAAAATCATTGGGCTTACCGGATTTTCAGGCGGTAAGCTCAAAGAACTTTCAGATGTTTCTTTGCACATACCTTTTGATAATTACGGACTAGTTGAAGATGCTCATCAAATATTAATGCATGTTATTGCTCAATTTCATGATCTAGAATTTTCACATGGATAAATTTGAATTTGTAATTATAGGTGCTGGTGTTATTGGGTTATCAGTTGCCTTAGAAATTAAAAAGAAAAAACCTCAATCTAAAATCTTAATTATAGAAAAAGAGGATGCTATTGGATGTCACGCAAGCGGCAGAAATAGTGGAGTACTGCACGCTGGATTTTACTATACTGCAGATAGCTTAAAAGCCAAATTCACTCGATTGGGAAATGAATATTTTAAATTCTACTGTAAGCAAAAAAATCTACGCATTAATAATTGTGGAAAATTAGTCGTAACAAAAAATGAAAATGATTTAAATGCGCTAGATGAGCTTTTTGTTAGAGCGGAAAAAAATCAAGCTGTACTTATTGAATATAGCGAAAGCCAAGCTAAAGCAGTTGAGCCCAGAGCCTTAACTTATAAAAGAGCAGGCTGGTCGCCCAATACATCTGTGGTAAGTCCCCTTGAAGTCATGGAGGCATTGGTTAGTGATGCGGAGGTAAGTGGCATTAAGATCATTTACAATGTGAAGTACAAAGAATTTGATGGGCAGAACATTGTGACTTCTCAAGGACCAATCAGTGCTGATTTTTATATTAACACGGCGGGCTTATATGCAGACAAAATCGCGAAAGATTTTGGATTTTCAAAGGACTTTACGATATTGCCATTTAAAGGTTTGTATCTCAGCTGTACGAATAAAAGTAAAAAATTAAATACAAATATTTATCCTGTGCCCAATTTGAATAATCCATTTTTGGGTGTGCATCATACGCTTACAGCTGATGGTTCTTCTAAGATAGGCCCTACTGCCATCCCAGCTTTTTGGAGAGAGCAATACAGAGGTTTTGACCGTTTTAATTTTTCAGAATTTATGAGCATTACAAAAGATGAGATGGGTCTATTTTTCAAGTCTGATTCAGTTTTTCGTTCATTGGCATTGGAGGAAATTAAGAAATACAGCAAAAGTAAGCTCGTGGGTGAATCAGCTCTTTTGGCCTCTGGAGTGGATATTAAAGATTATCAAAAATGGTCCAAGCCAGGAATTCGGGCTCAGTTATTAAATATCAAAACTAAAAAACTCGAAATGGATTTTAAGATTGAAGGTGATAGTAAGTCTTTACACGTCTTAAATGCGGTATCTCCTGCATTTACGTGCTCTCAGCCGTTTGCAGAATACATCTGTAGTTTCATTGGGAAAGACGTGAAAATCTGAATGTAGGATAGTGCGAAATACAGAAAATACTAGTCATTGTTCTTCCGTTATGTTTTTCTAGGTCCGTTGTTATAAGCTCAAAAGATACACTTAAAAAGGAAGGTAGTTCGCCGTGAGGATTGAAGAAACACGACAAAATAATATTTATAACTTAAATGCTTTAGAGCGATACTATACTTTGTCTGAAGGAACTTTACAGGCTTATTACCAAGAGCTGTTAGATGATAAACTCTTTTTAAACGGTTTAAATGAGCGAGTTGCAGAATGTTCTCGTAGCGGTTTTACAAAGGGAATATTTGGATCAGGTGTTATTTCATCGATTGATTGGTTCGCTTTTCAAAGAGTACTACTCTACGTTCTTATCAGACATATAAAGCCTAAATACGCTTTGGAGACAGGAGTGTATTATGGTGGGAACACAGCTTTTTTACTCAATGCGCTTTACAAAAATGGTAACGGCACATTGGTTTCTATTGATTTACCAGACAGTAAAATTCAAAAAATTAAAGAAGTTAAGGGAGATTCACTAAGTCTTTCAAGACATCCCTCTGTGGGATCTTCGGAGTATTACGAAAACATGCAACCTGGTTTTATTATTCCAGAATATTTAAAAAAATCATGGAATTTTATTGAAGGCAGCAGTCTCGAAGAAATACCAAAGTTGAACCACACTTTTGATTTCTACATTCATGATAGCGACCATTCTTTCGATTTTTTAAATGCCGAAATATCATTTGCTTTAAGTAAAATGAATCCTAAAGGTACTGTGGTTGTTGATGATATCAATTGGTCCAATGCCTTTTTTAAGATGTGCGTGGACAGAGAATTTTTCCCGATGTGCTTAACTGATAATGGAAAAGGGAATTTAGATGTCCGTACTGGTTTAGTCTATTTGAATCACCCTAATAATGGCAAGCCTGCCATTACAGGCAATACTCAAAGAGCATAATCGACTTAAGTTTGATTATTACTATGCGGGCTATATTTCTGTAATATACTAAATGCAAAATCAAAATCTTTTAAATTGAGAATATGATCTGATTTCATAAGATCATTTCTGACTTGAGTGAGTGGATGACCATCGAAGATGATCTTCGTGGCTTGGTTTCTTTTTAATAGAGTTTTAATCTTACCTTTAATACTGCTTTTTATATTTCCTACACGGACCTTTAGAGGATTTAATTTGTCCTTTGGAGACTTTTCTATATAACAATTTAAAGCCGACTCGATAGCTATATTCAATTCGGAAATAGAGATTTTTGTATGTGCGCTCAGTAATTTAGAAATTTCAGCTATCCAAGAATTTTTTTCGTTAAGATACTTCGGATCATTAAACCAATGATGAAATCTAAATTTTCTATTCCAATTTTTTGTTTGAACAGCGGGGTTATCAAAACTTCTTAGCCAAGATACTTTTTGAAGAACGTGGATTTTACCTAAGACAGCGCTTGCGAGCTCAAACGCAATTTCAGGAGCGTAGACACAAGATGTACGAACATTGCTAGATGCTAAGGCAAGTTTAAATTCAGGTGTTCTTTGTACGCCGTAAATAGAAGAAGGTTCGTACTGATCCAAATGATATCTAAGTCTGTCAGAGAATAGCGTTTGATCGACTATATGATTTTTAAATTCAGGATAAATAAGATTAACGTTGATATCGCTTCCACCTGCGCCATTCTGAAATCCGATAGGCAGACCAATACAGCTTAAGTAGTCTTTATGAGTTTCTAAAAATCTGAGACTCTCTTCTAAAATACTACATAAATGTAATTCATCGTCTGAAAGCATGCACGTATAAGGGGTGTCAATTAAGTGTAGTAATTTGGTCATTCTAAGAACAGGATCTACACTCTTATCGTAGCAGTAAGTAATATTCTTTGCTAACGATTGCACTTTGGTTTTATCTAGAGGTGAGTCACTGCCATCAGCGATAATGACCTTAAAATCAGAATTCGAGTAATAATCAAAAATTCTGTTGAGATAGTAATGTCTGTTATAGGTTGGAATTATAAGTGTAAGCATGTTTCATTAATTCTACGGTCTATAGAATAGAAATACATCCTCTTTCATTCCGTATCCTAACTTATCACTCGTTGCATTATCCTTCGAATAGGGACGCTATATAGCCGAGGGTTTTCTTTGACTCATCTAAAATGCACAAGTAATTTTATTTCATGAATTTTATCAGTATCAGTTTCGTCATTTTTTATTGTGTCGTGCTTATTGCTAAATTCACGATTGGTAGGAATAGCAGTTCTCGGGTCTACATCTTTTTTTTAATAGCCATGAGTTTATTGTTTTACGGTTGGCATATTCCCGAGCATCTGGGCATTTTGATCGTCGCGGCTGTTCTAAGCTGTTGTTGTGGCCATAAAATTGGAAATGCCTAAAAATTTCAGTTATTAGCAGTTTTGGAATCTTATTCATCCTTAAATACACCGATTTCTTTTTTGATGTTATCAAGAAGATTTTCTCCGACTTTTTCTACGTCAGTTTTTTCTCAAGGTTCTTATCTGATTATTAAAGGACTCTTTCTCAAATCTAGTTTTTTGCAATTTGAGAGTAGATTTTAAAATACTTATTCTGATCATGAATCGAAGAGAAGAGGCTGGTTTCCCCTCTCAAAAATAAATCCACCTGACGGTACAGGCCGGGCTTATATTGTTGATCTAGAGAATCATCAATTTCCACCTTATCAATTTTAATAGATCCTAATTGCTGAATATGGAGTTGTTCCATTGGGCGGAGATAGAAACGGTGTTTATCCGTGAGAAGTTCTACTCCCCAACGTCCCGGAGCACACCAGTTTGCTGAATAGTTAAAAAGTGCTCCCTGATGAG
>JANMFM010000025.1:0-14862 GCA_031374125.1 Bdellovibrionales bacterium | reverse complement strand
GACGACGAAAATAAGATTGGCAGCTATGGCAAAAAATGGAGATCTAAGAGTTCGCAATTTATATGAAGTTCATGATGGTGAGGACGAAGAAGCCGGTGTCTGTGTAAATGGATATTGCTCTAATCCTGCTTCTAATTCTCTTTCATCTCTCTTTAACATTATACAAAATGCTAACGATGTTAAGACCTCATATAATGGTCCAAAAACAATTGAAGAAGTTGTAGCCAATTATGAAGAATCTGATTTTGTCAGAAATATGATGTTAACAGCAAAAAAAGGCTATAGAGCTGAATCTCGAAATAAAGGAAGATTAATCAGAAGCACATGGGTGAATGCCGATAGGAAATCCAGTTCCATTAGATCTTGCTATAATGGTGTAAAGGAATTATTAGAAAAAGCTGGTGCCACATCATCACGTCTTGTTGGCGAACACGCTATGTATGCAGGCTCGTCTTTAAAATCTCAAGGATTTTTAAATCTAATGGATACAGATTTTAAAGATCAAATAAAAAGTCCCTATGACGCTCCAGTTGGCTCTGTTATAGTCTACAAAACAACGGATGGAAGCAGATCAGGTCATATCGAGGTTCGTACAGAGAATGGATTTGTTAGTGATTATTTTAGTGAAAGGGCAAGAACTGGTTCCTCTGGAGTCGGACTAAGTAGTAAAGGAAGAAAAGTAATTGGTGTTTATATTAAAGAAACTAGAGAAGTAAAAAAATACTTAGCGTATCAAGAGTTTCTAAAAGAAGGAGGCATGCGTGGCATTTAAAATTATTTTCATAACAATGCTTATTTTAACGAGTTCCACGTTTGCTCAATCTCAAGAAGTAGACTTGAAAAAACTAAAATCTGATTTGGCAAGTTCAGCATTATCGCCAGAAGCAGCAGATATAGTTTATTTAAAACTTGATAAATTGGTGAAAGAGAAAGCATCGAGTTTACCTATGAGAGAACTTCTAGAAATGTGTTTGCAGTACACCAAGCATGATCCGTCAGATGCGTCTTATGATTTGATTTATAATTTAAAAAAATCCGACCAAAAACAATTTGAGAAAGCTCTAAAAGAATTTTCTAAAAAAGATAAAGCTCGAATTTTGGAAATTATCAAAATGTCAGAAGACGAAATCAAAAATGGAAATGGGTAAACTCGCATAAGTGTCGCTTTGTTCACCCATAACTCTCGCTTATATCATTAGTACCTTACACCTACTTTTCCCTCTCAAAACCCTTCGGTTCCGTTAGGGAATTGTGAGGAAATCTTCACAGGGTCTAGTTTTAAAAATACAGATTCAAATCCGATAAGAAATTAGATGTAATAATCTTATAGCAGTATCAGTCTGCGAACTGATTGCTAAATGTCACCAACCATTCCTGTATTCAATCAGGAAAAGAAAAAAAAGGGAGGTGTGGCAAAGTTTAAAAGCCAAAGCCAATGTTCGGTCGAACAATCAAGTTTTTTTTATTCGAAAAAACCTATTAATAAATTTTAAAGTTAAATTAATCTCATAAAAACTTTTTTTTAAAGTATTGAGGATTAAAGGACTTAAAGGGGTATTGTTTAATGAGTAGTGAATTCTCATTTCATAAAGGTAAAGAAGGAAAAGTATTTTTGTTTTTTAGAACTAAATTAGTAAAGATCCTGAAAGGAAAGCAGAGCAGGCGCTTTATTGATCGAATATACGATACGGACCTCTGGGAGGCCCAATCGCTGATGGCTAAATTTGCCGGTGACTTTAAAAGATAATAATTATGAAAAGGGAGCGAGTCTAAACTGCTCCTTTTTTAGTCTAAAGGTCTAGCAAGCATCCATTTATGGGTGATTTAACGTCTGAGAGTGAAAATTTTTTTAAGATGATCTCATTTACAGTTTTCATCACTCCGCATAATCTGTGATTACACAATATTGTGAACACACATTCCTAGGAGGAATTATGAAATTACTTTTAACTATCGCTATCGTTGCTGGTTTCGCTGTTGCTGCTAACGCTACAGGAACTACTGCTGCAAAAACAACAACAACTACTACAACAACTGCTGTTGATTGCACTAAACTTACAGATGCAAAAGCAAAAGCTGATTGTGAAGCTGCTGCACATGCTGCTGCTCCAGCTGCAACTCCTGCTAAAAAGAAGTAATTGGAGTTTCTCTAGTCCTTTAGGATTATCCTAGGCAAGAGAATATAATAAGGCGCGTTATTCGAAAGATTACGCGCCTTGTTTTTTTCTGAAACCTACTTGCTATGCTTGCCTCGCTTTTCAACATCTCATAGTTTCACGCCATGAATATACTTATAGTCGAAGACGAATCATCGTTAAGCCATTTTCTATCTGAATCTCTCAAAAAAGAAGGTTACTGCACTCAAGTCGTAACATCCATGGAAGAGCTAAATTCTACAATCGAACAAAAGAACAGTTTAGATCCCCAAGTGATCGTGCTGGATCGTTTGCTTCATGGTTTAGATTCTTCAGAAAAAATCACAACCCTCAAAGAGCGGTTCCCAAATTCTAAGATCATTGTTCTATCAGCCATCGGTGGCCCAACCGAAAAGGGCAAAATCTTGGATATGGGAGCTGACGATTATGTTTCAAAACCTTTTTCGATCGAAGAGTTGGTTGCGCGCATCAGAGTTTCGCAAAGGTACAATGTGAAGACGGCACAAACTGTTCAGTCTTACGGAAATTTAACTTTAGATTTATTTTCTCAGAGTGCAGAAGTTGAAGGTAAAAAATTAGAGCTTTCTAAAAAAGAATATCAACTGCTAACGGCGCTTCTGCACACGCCTACAAAAGTCTACAACCGGTACCAATTGCTCGATAATATTTGGGATATCCACGCCGATGTGGAATCCAATGTTGTGGAAGTAACAATCAAAAACCTCAGAAAAAAATTAGAGTCAGTTCAAGCCAATGTCGAGATCTTATCTAAAAGAAATGTAGGTTACTGGATTGAAGTATAAAATTTTTATTACCCTTTGGGCGACATTCGTTCTAACTCTAATTATGAGCAGTTTGATTTACTCAAGCTTCTTGAATTCAGAGAGAATGCAGTTGATTGATGGGCAAATTGAGTCTTACGCCAGTTTGCTGGCACATTCCGATCTGGTGACGAGAGATTTTGCCGAACTTGATGAGGCGGAAGAACAAATTCAAGAAATTCTGGGCGGCTACCATTTAGGCCTTGTTCTTATGATCAAGAATAATAAAGGCAATATTCTTTATAAAAACCTTAACGCGAAAAAATTAGATCTCAATCCCACGACGAAGTTTGAGTGGCAATTCACTGAACATGACGAGAACTTGGTGAGAATTTTCACAAAGAAAATTCCAGACGCAGGGAGAACTCTTCAGATTGGTACTGTTGTAAATCAAAAAAGCTTAGTGAGCCTTTTTTATTCGAGAAATCATATCTATTATTTCTTTATTCTCGTGATTGCTTCGGCATTTTTATCGTGGCTTCTTTCGACAAGGCTTTTCTCTCCGCTGAAGCGTCTGGCGGAAGATTTAAATGTGATTACGAATCAACTGAATCCTGCTAACTTCAACTCAGAGACTTGGGATACGAAATTCTTAAGTTCAAAGCTTTCTTTTGCTTTTAAAAATGACGAGTTCGCCAAGCTCATTCAGTCGGTTCAGAATCTTCTCACACAAATTCGTTTAGCATTCCAAATGAATAAGAATCATTCTGCAAGGCTTGCTCATGAGGTGAATACACCGCTCAGTCTTATTAAAAACCGCCTAAAAGAATTGGAAGGCAGTGAAAAACCGCAAGTAGTGGAGAATATACATAAAGACATCGATCGCCTTGCGGACTTTGTTCATAGGTACTTAGAATATTCTGAAAGTTTAAATACGCCACAAGCCAAGACTGATATCTATGCTATCAAACTCACAAACTTTGCTGAACATCTAGAGCAAACTTTAAAACCGATTGCCAAAAATAGACTTCAAATTGAAAGCGTCAGCGATCACACAGTGTTTGCAAATCATCATGATCTTGAACATATGGTTCAAAACCTGATAACAAACGCACTCAAATACTCACCGGAAGATAGAAATATTATTCTTAATTTCAAAGAAGACCGAATCACTGTTAGAGATGAAGGGATGGGAATCCCGCAGCCCGTTTTAGACAAAATGGGTTCACCATTTAACTTTGGAACAAACTCTCGGAGCCATAAAGGCACTGGTTTGGGCCTCGCCTGGGTCCACGCAATTGCTAAAAAATACGATTGGAAATTAGATATAAAAACATCTCCAACCGGCACCAGCGTGACAATTCATCTCTAAGAAACTCCTATTCATTCCATAAAAATAGCTCTGCGTCATATTCTTGTTAGAGTAGTGACAAAATGTCAGGCACATCATTTGCTACTAGTTGTTCGTGGATTAACAAAACATTCGCTCGGGGGAGGGAATAATGAAAACATCATCACGCGCACTACTTGCGTTCGCTTTGCTGGTAATGACAGCTTGCTCAAACGACAATGCGCCTTTAAAGAAAGCATTCGAAAATAAAGAACATCCAAAAAATCAATTGGCAGTAAAAGTTCTCAACAATGTCAGAGAAGTCGACAATTGGTTCACTAAGGATCCGGAAATTGATCAAGCAGAAGGAACGAGTGCTGATAAAGCTTATGACCTTTTGAACCTTCAACACAAAAAAGAAATCATCGTAGCGGTTATTGATTCGGGTGTAGATATCCATCACGAAGATCTCCAAGGAAAAATTTGGACCAATAAAGCTGAAGTTGCTGGAAACGGAATCGATGACGACGCCAACGGATATATAGATGACGTGAGTGGTTGGAATTTTATTGGGGGCATAGACAGTCAAGGTAAACCCACTCATATCGATGCGGAACAATTAGAAGTGACTCGCGAGCTTATCAAAATGAAAGCCAAGAAAAAATCTTTAGAAGAACAAGGCCTAGCGCTGAGTGAAAAAGAACAAGCTTACTTTGATAAAATCTCAAAAGAAGTGAGCGAAGCATTGGCCACGGCGGATGAAATGATCGCAGCACTGGACAAAACTCATAAAGGCTTAAAAGCGAACTACGAAGTCTTAAAAGATTTACTGAAAGTGCCATTTGCAGAAGTGTCTGCCGCAGGGGTAAAAGCTCTGGTGGTGACGACGGAAGAACAACAAAAAGCAAAAGATGAAATGGTTGCTCTTTTTGCACAATGGAATGCTAAAGATGTCGCAAGAATTGTGCGTGTCATGGGCGTTTACGCTGACGATAAAAATTATTACTACAATGAACAATTCTTACCACGCGCAGAAATCGTTAAAGACGAACCCGAAAATTTTGACGATGTGGCCTACGGTAACAACGATGTGATTGGACCTGGGGCAGACCATGGAACTCACGTGGCGGGAATCATTGCGGCTGATCGTAACAACTCTTTGGGTGTGCGTGGAGTTGCTCAGAACGTAAAGATCATGGCACTCAGAGTCGTACCTAACGGCGACGAAAGAGACAAAGACGTTGCATTGGCTGTGAAGTACGCGGCAGATAACGGTGCCAACGTCATCAATATGAGTTTCGGAAAAGGATATTCTCCGCAAAGAACACAAGTGGGTGAGGCGTTCAAGTATGCAGAAGAAAAAGGTTTACTCATCATGCACGCGGCTGGAAATGAATCTACAGATAGAGATCAAGAAGATCGTTATCCAACAAGAAGAGTTTATAGCGAAGCAGGTGAAGTGATAGATACAGTGGGAACATGGCTTGATGTTGGTGCCTCTAGCCAATTCAAAGACCGAACTCTCACGGCAACTTTCACAAACTTTGGCCAAACACAAGTAGACCTTTTTGCTCCAGGTGTAAATTTAAACTCCACAGTTCCTGGCAACAAGTACGCAGTGTTCAGCGGAACAAGCATGGCTTGTCCATCGGCGGCAGGAGTTGCGGCTCTTGTATGGTCACAAATGCCTGAGCTTTCAGCACAGGAATTAAAAGCTAGACTCATGGGAACTGTTCGTAGCAGAGCAGGACTTTCAGTGAGACTCCCAAGCGACCACGCGAAAGATGTTCCCTTTGAAACGTTATCCATCACTGGTGGTATCTCTGACGCTTACAGCGCAATCGTAGGTGTGATGACAGGAGTTGCCCTCTAGTATTGGAGGCGGTTTTCCCCTTAATATAAGACTGTTTGCTAGTCGTGCCCTGAATTCGCGACTAGTGGTTTTTGGGCCCACCTTGTGACTAAATTTTTTTAGGTGCAAGGTGGGCTTTCTTTTTTGGTTCTCAACCGTTAATATATTCCTATGCGAGAAGTTGTGAAAATTGCGAGACGGCATATTGGTTGGCGAGAGTACGTTGGTTTACCTGATCTAAAAGTGAAGGGAATCAAAGTCAAGGTCGACACAGGTGCGGCTACGTCTGCTCTTCATGCAGAAGATATTTTTATCTTCAATGAAGACGGAAAGAAAAAAGTTATTTTTACGATTTATCCTCAGCCGGGAAATAAAACAAAAAAAGTCCATGCAGAAGCAGAATTGATAGAGATGAGAAGTGTGAGAAGCTCTACGGGTCATGTGACCGAAAGACCCGTGATTCGCACGACCATCAAAATTGGTATTGAAGAGCTCTATGATATAGATATCACTTTGGTGAATAGAGATATTATGGGTTTTAGAATGCTCTTAGGAAGAAAGGCTCTGAAAAAGAAATTTTTGGTTCACCCTGGAAAATCTTTTCTATTAACACAAAACCCTGCAATTAAGGGTAAGGCATCAAAATGAAAATTGGAATTTTATCTCGAAACCCAAAGTTGTATTCGACCCAGAGTTTAGTGAAAGCCGTGCAAGCGCGTGGCCACGAAGTGATGGTGATTGATCCGCTCAGATGTTACATGAATATCACTTCAAAGAAAAACTCTGTACACTACAAAGATCAAATTCTAGAAGACTTTGATGCCATCATTCCCCGTATCGGTGCCTCCATCACATTCTACGGTCTGGCAGTGGTAAGACAATTTGAAATGATGGGCGTATACTCCATCAACGAAAGTGTCGCAATTTCAAGATCGCGAGACAAATTAAGAGCCTCGCAAATTTTAGCTAGAAAAGGAGTAGGGCTTCCGGTAACAGGATTTTCTCACGCTACAAAAATGACAGAAGACCTTGTAAATATGGTGGGCGGAGCTCCGCTGGTGATTAAACTTTTAGAAGGAACTCAAGGCAAGGGTGTGATCTTGGCCGAAACTCAAAACGCTGCCGAGAGCGTGATCGAAGCTTTTAGAGAACTAGATGAATACTTGCTTGTTCAAGAATACATTGGTGAGGCTGAAAGTTGCGACATTCGTTGTTTTGTTATTGGCGATAAGGTTGTGGCCAGCATGATGAGAAGAGCAAAGGCCGGGGAATTTAGAAGTAACCTTCATAGAGGTGGAAAGGCAGAAGCCGTAACTCTGTCGAAAAAAGAAAAAGACACAGCTATTAAAGCTGCAAAAGTTTTAGGTTTGAATGTGGCTGGGGTGGATATCATTAGATCCAATCGTGGACCATTAGTTCTGGAAGTGAATTCCTCTCCGGGGCTAGAGGGCATTGAAAAAGCTACGCAAAAAGATGTTGCCGGAATGATAGTGAAATACATTGAAGACAATGCCGCTCCTGGAAAAACAAAAACAAAGGGAAGAGGTTAGGCGAAGAGTTAACTTCCTGTAGGAAGTAGGATCATGTACTCATCGAAGAGTTCTTTGAGTTTGGCACGGTTGAAAGGTTTTTCGAGTAATACGACTCCGCCTGCATGAGCAATTTGATCATCTTTGTATTCAGAATAACCAGTCATCATAACAACCGGAGTATTAATTCCTAGGGTCTTGAGTGTCTCAAGAAGAGATATTCCATCCATTTTAGGCATTTTAATATCACTGATAATCACATTGAAGTTCTGCTTCTTGAGTAGCTTGATAGCTTCGTAGCCATTGTCTGAACACATTACTGTGCAGCCAAAGCCTTCCAGAGTAGACTTTAATACTTCTTGTAACATCAAATCATCTTCTACCAATAGGACTTTTAAGTCATGAGTCATTTTTGCTTCCTTATATATACTAAAGCTTTTCGGTAGTTATTTCGATAAATTATAGTAAGTAAAACAGATTTTTTGTCTCAATTTGATTACACAATTATTGTTTGGATCTAATGTATTAGGAAGTGAAATGAATGATCAACTGATTTTAAATGAAAAGGAAATATTAGCGGTAGATCAAACCCGCTATTATCAGGCTGTTGTTTTTATCAGTTCAGCGTTGTATCCACTTTGGGGATATCTACTTTCAGAAAAACTTGGTCACTACGATCATCTCGGAGTTCGTTTCGTAATTTGTATTCCGCTTCTCATGGCAGCGGTGCTTTCGTTTAGGTTGGCCTGGTTCACAAAAAATTTAAAAATTTTTCTTTATACATCTGTATTTGTGGCAATCACTCATTTTCATTTTATTCTCTTAAGGAACGAAATCAATATGGATTACGTTGTGGGGGGATTGATATTTCTCTTCACTGTTGTAAACGTGATTTTAGAATCTAAATTCAAAATGGTTTTTGCTATTTTATTTATGGTGATGTCCTATGTTGTATCCATTATGGCGTTTGGTTTTTCTGCATTCGATGCTCGCAGCGAGGCATTGCTATACCTTTTTGGCGTGACCACAGTAGGTATATTTACTTTTTTGAATTATTTAAACTACAAGAAAATTTCAACAGCTTTTATAAGTGAGATCAATAAGAACACTTCCTTGAGAAGATGGTCTTCTGTAGGGCAAATGGCTGGTGGCATTGCTCATGAAGTGAATACTCCCTTGGCCACAATGATCCTCACTCTAGAAAATTTAAGTGATAAACTTGAAAACAATAAAATTGATCAAGCCAAAGTAGACGTCGCAAATTTGATTCGCACTGGAGTGAAGATCGGCAATATTGTCCATTCTTTGAGGTTGTTAACTATCACCGGTGGAAAATTCGAAAGAGATAGAGTTTCGCTTTTTGATGTTGTGATCAGTGTTAAAAATGATTATGCCAAAAAATTTAAAGAGAAAAATATAGATTTTGCTTATATGTACAATGTCATAGACGATGGCTTTGTTTGGGGAAGCTCTTCCTCACTAAAGCATGTGGTATCGAATTTAGTAAAGAATGCTATCGATGCCATTGAGAATGAGGATACAAAATGGATTAAAGTTTTATTGATTGAAAATAAAAGTCATTACAAAATCCTAGTGCAAAACAGCGGCCCACTCATTGATAAAGGCACTGCAGAACGAGTATTCGAGCCGTTCTTTACAACAAAAGATGTAGGCACAGCTATGGGAATTGGTTTGAGTATTTCAAAAACATTGGTCCTAGCTCATGGAGGGACAATCAGTCTGGATCAACATAACCCAAATGTTATGTTCGAGGTTGCGTTGCCAAAAATAAATCCAGAAAAAAAGCTAAAAAATAAAACAGCAGCGTAATTCATTTTACATCTATTTTACGTAAACGGTTTTGATATTTACAAATTCATTAATTCCCAAGTGTGAAAGCTCTCTTCCAAATCCACTGGTTTTAATTCCTCCGAATGGCAATCTTGAATCGGATTTGACTAGGGCATTCACAAAACAGCTTCCCGCTTCGAGCTCTTTCTTGGCGATCTCTACTCCGTGATTTGTATTTGCGGTGAATATGGCAGCTCCTAGACCAAAATGTGAATCATTGGCAATTATTAAGGCTTCTTGTTCATTCTTTGCTTTAAAAAGCAAAGCCACAGGACCAAAAAATTCTTCGTAATAAGCTGGATTTTCAGAATTGATATTTTCAAGGATCGTGGGGGAATAGAAAGCACCTTCTTGATGAGGGATTTCTCCGCCATAAACAAGCCTTGCTCCGTGCTCTAAAGCTTTTCTTACTTGTTTATGAAGGTCATCTCTTAAGTCTATGCGAGCGAGCGGTGCAAGCGTGGTGTTGTCATCCAAGGGATCGCCCATTTTCAAACTTTTAAATTTCTCAATGAGACCTTCTTTGAATTGCTCGTATACTTTTGAGGTGACCACAAATCTTTTTGCAGAAATGCAGCTTTGACCAGAATTAATGAGGCGACTTTTGGCGCAGATTTCAATGGCACTTTTTAAATCTGCATCATCTAAAACCACGTAGGCGTCGCTTCCGCCCAATTCAAGAACACATTTTTTTAAGTTCTTACCTGCATTTTCGGCAACACTTTTTCCCGCTGGTGTTGATCCGGTGAGAGTGACGGCTTTGATTCTCGGATCTGCGATCAATTTTGCAACCTTATCACTGCCAAGAAGTACGGTGCTAAGAATGTTGTTAGGAAATCCAGCTTCGATGAATAATCTTTCTATTTCCAGAGCACATTGAGAAACATTGGAGGCGTGTTTTAAGATTCCCACATTTCCAGCCATCAGTGTCGGAACGGCAAACCTAAAAACCTGCCAGAAAGGAAAATTCCAAGGCATGATCGCAAGTACAGTTCCTAAGGGTTGAAATGTGATAAAGCTTTGAGAGCCGTCCGTGGAGACGGGTTGATCTTTTAGAAATTCTTCGGTGTGTCTTGCATAATGATCACAAGCCTCTGCGCACTTCATGATTTCAGCTTTGGCTTCAGAAAATCTTTTCCCCATTTCCTTGGTCATCATTTTGGCGAGAGAATCAGATTTTGTTTTTAAAACTGTAGAAAGTTTTTGAAATAAGTCTCCACGATCTTGATAAGAAGCTCTCTTCCAAGTTTGAAAAGCTTTATCTGTATGAGCTAAAGTCTTTTCCAAATCCGTAGAAGTGATTTCCTTAAACTCCTCTAAAACTTCAAGATTAAATGGATTAATACTTTTCATACATTTTTACAAGTTACAGTGAGGATTTGTTCCGCTGTTGAGTGTTTTTTGATAGTAGGGTTCAAATTTTGGTATGTTGTTTGAAAGATTTTTAATTCTTGTTTCATTTGATGGATGAGTCGACATGAATTGGGGAGGGGCTTTGCCGCCACTAGCCTTTGCCATATTTCTCCAGAGTTCTACGGAATCTTCAGGGTTAAATCCAGCTTTAGCCATTAATTCCAATCCAATAATATCCGCTTCGGACTCATGGGTTCTGCTGAAAGGAAGTAAAACTCCAAACTGCATTCCCACGCCAAGGCCTGCCACAATCATCTGAGATTTTTTATCTAGTTGTCCGTTCTTTCCTAGGGCAATTGCCGTACCCGCCAAAGCAATTTGTGAAGCCATACCTTGGCTCACGCGCTCGTTACCGTGCTTGGCCATCACGTGACCCACTTCGTGTCCTAGAACTGCCGCCAATTGATCCGGGGTCGTCGCAATTTTAATGATGCCGGTATAGACTCCGATTTTTCCGCCAGGAAGGGCAAATGCATTCACCTGATTATCTTTAAATACCACCACTTCCCAAGAGCTAACCCCTTCAACTGGGCCGGCTGCTTTTAAGATAGGATCTGTAATGCATTTCACGTAGGCATTGATCTTTGCATCTTTTTCGATGGGAGTTTGCTTTTTTAATTCTTCAAAGGATTGAGCGCCCATAGAAGACATTTGGGATTCCGGCATGATGGTCATTTGTTTACGACCCGTAGGACTTGTCGAACAGCTCAAAAGCAATTCGCCCGTGGAAAACATAGCAATAATCAAAATTATGAATTTCATAAAAGACCTCAAAAAATTTAATCAATATTTATTTACTTAAAATTATACCTAAAGATCGTACTTAAAGATCGTTACTAGTAAGATCAGCTCTATTCCACCAGAAGTCACTAGGATTTTGACTTTGGGGGAGGTGCTCTTGAGGGTTGCCGGAGAAGCGAATGGAATTGGTTTGTGTTTCATCGATCACAATGGATGAGCAAAATAAATTCTCATCGATTTCTTTTAAGAAACAATCAAACTTCGACATAAAAGTCATGGCAACCATTTCCGTTGTAGGATCGCCAGGCATGATCAAATGACGACCACCGGGATTGTCTTTCAATATAAACTCTAAAAGAGGATCTTTTTTGTTGAACATAAAACAATGGTCAACATTTCCATCTATCCATTGATGCCATTTCTTTTTAGCTTTTTCAAAAGGGATGAGAGTATTTGTAGAAAAATTCAAAATTTTTGTGACTTTAGAGCCAAGAGTGACGGTCACAAACCAAGTATGTCCGTGAGGCTGCCCACAAAGGGTGCCTTTGTTTTCACCTTCAATAAAACGGTGAGCGGCTTCAAATTTTCTACGGAACTGGATTTCTAGCATTCGCCTCTCTCATTTTAGAGATTATGTGACGTCGAATACTAATGGTAATCCCTTTGGAAAATCAATGATTTCATCTTCCATCATAGCAATTTTACCACGTAGGATGGCTCCCTTAGCCCAGCCTGTGACCTGCATTCCTTCATAGGGACTCCAATCGCATTTGCTTTTTAGCCAATCATGAGTGATTTCGCGTGTTTCTTTAAGGTCTATTAAAGTAAAGGTTCCTTCCATGCCGGGCAGGATATCGCCACGTTTTTTGATCTTAAAAATCTCTGCGGGCTTTTTACATATCAATTCTGTAAGTCTTTCTAGTGAAAGTTTACCCTGATTTACATGGTTGAGCATAATCGGAATCAAGGTTTGCACTCCGGGCATACCAGAAGGTGAGTCCGGATAAGGTTTCTTTTTCTCTTCGATGGTGTGGGGAGCATGGTCTGTTCCGATCACGGAAACAGTTCCGTCTTTGATTCCTTTCCACAATGCTTCCATATGATGCTTGTCACGGATAGGAGGATTCATTTGAGCAAGTGTTCCGAGCTTTTCGTAACAGTCTGGTGCAAATAAAGTTAAATGTTGAGGTGTTACTTCAACTGTTGCGAAGTCCTTATTTTTAGAAAGCAAGTCTATTTCCTTAGCTGAAGTCACGTGAAGTACGTGAACAGGTCTGAATGTTTTTTGAGCAAGGGCTAAAAGTCTTCTTGTGGCATTGAGCGCTGTTTCTTCGTCTCTCCATTCCGGGTGGGCGATAGGATTTTTGGCATCGATAGCGATCTGTTTTCTTTCTCGTAGTCGATATTCATCTTCACAGTGGACGGCCACGCGACGCTTTCCTGATCTTAGGATCTTTTCTAAATGAAGATCGTCTTCTACAAGTAAACTGCCAGTTGAACTACCCATAAAGATCTTCACTCCACAGACGCCTGCTTCCAGTTCAAGGTTGGCAAGCTCAGCAATGTTGTCGTGAGAGGCTCCGACATAGAATGCATGGTCGGTGTAGGTTCTATTTTTTGCGCGATTGAGTTTATCTTTAAGCGCTTCAAGAGTTGTTGTTGCAGGTTTTGTGTTGGGCATTTCGAATACCGCAGTCACGCCACCAGCCAACGCCGATAGAGTTCCAGACTCAAGATCTTCTTTGTGTTCTAAACCGGGTTCTCGGAAATGAACTTGCGTATCTATAACTCCGGGAAGGACATGCAGGCCCGTGGCATCGATGATTTCATCGGCGGATGAAGATTGAAAGTTTCCTAAGGCTTCAATGATGCCATTGGTGATAGCAAGGTCCGTATTATGAAAACGACCTTGTGAATACACAAGGCCGTTCTTAATGATCATATCAAAATGTTTTTTCACAGATTACTTCCTAACCGGAGAAAGATTAAATTCCTCGCTCGAGTCTTCTAATTCTTTCTTCAAGTGGTGGGTGAGTGGATAAAAGCGCCATCAATCCACCAGGCTTACCAGAAATTTTCAGAGTTGCCATGGCAGGTTGATCGTTATCGATTCTTCCTAATGTTCCTTGCAAGCCTTTGAGTGCTGAAATCATTTTCTCACGGCCAGCAAATCTTGCTCCACCAGCATCTGCTCTAAATTCACGATGTCTTGAGAAATATGAAACTACGATAGCGCCTAAGACACTGAGTGCGATTTCTAAAACAATAGTCACACCAAAGCGAATCATTGGACGACTTTCTTCTTTTGCATTTTGAGCTATTGCAAAAGCAATAACTCTCGCTAAGAACATAACGAAAGCGTTGATGATACCTTGAACTAGAGTCATCGTGACCATATCACCATTCGAAATATGCGCCATCTCGTGGGCAATAACGCCCTCCACTTGATCTCTATCCATGCGGTTAAGGAGACCGCTTGAAACGGCAACTAAAGATCTATTTTTTGTAGGTCCAGTTGCAAAAGCATTGATCTCTGGTGAATCATAAATACCAACTTCTGGCATTGTTGTGATTCCCGCAGTCTTTGCAAATCGATGAACCATGTCCACGATTTCTTTTTGAGGGCCGGTAGCCGTTGAAGGGTTGATGACCTTCACTCGCATCATCATTTTTGCCATGATTCTAGAAAGTCCTAGAGAAATAAAGGCTCCGCCCATACCCCAAGCCAAACAGAAAATCATAAGAGATTGATAGTCGATTCCTTGAGCATCAAGATAAGGTCTTACGCCAAAAGCGTTCAGAACAAACGAAATCGTTACCATTACCAAAATGTTCACCACTAAAAATAACGAGATTCTTTTAAACCAAGCCATTGAAACAATTCCTCCTGTAGGATGTTTTAAAGGGAACAAATTCCCAAATGCTTTAAGCAAACAATATGGGATCTATTTTGAAACTGTCAACGGATACGCCTCGCCCTATTGCTATAAAAAGTGCCATGCACCTTTCTGTGTCGCTTGTGCGTTATTTGGTAAGAAAAAGCTTAGCCTAAAAAATGAATTGCCGCCGAAAAAAATTAGAGTTTAAGAGCGTATTGACTCATGGATAAATGCCACTAAGAAGCTGTGGGTCAAGATCCCGTTAAACGGTTTCTTCTTTTGATCTCATCGACCTTATCAAAAAATTCTTTAAGCTTCTTATCCATTTCTTTCTTTAAATAAATTGGGTT
>JANMFM010000355.1:0-40299 GCA_031374125.1 Bdellovibrionales bacterium | reverse complement strand
GCTGTTCAAAAGATTGATTATCGAAATGTGAGCTATCGTCTACCGTCAGAAATTTTGGATGACCTTGATAAATTTGTAAATGATGACATGAGCGCGAGCAAGCTGGTCTCTCAGATCTTGAGATGGGCCGTTGAGGATCTCAAAATGAAAGGGTTGAAATAAATGGCTTCATTCAAAAATTGTACGGGTGGTAGAAAAAAAGCCATTTCATACTGGGATCACGATAGCGAACATTCAATTTCTAAGAATGCAAAGTATATAAGTGAAATAGATAGGCTGCAGCTTATATCACTTGACCCAAAGAAGGTCACAATATCTGAGCTATTGAATCAATTTGAAATCGAAAACTGTGGGATTTTTGTAGCCCATAATCTTAATGAATTTTTGGCTATGTTTGCGTCAGTTACTGAGCTGGGTATTTTTATATCGAAATTGGCAGGGTTCAGAAAGGTGGTTCTATTAACTCTAAATGATGGGGTTAAAAGATCTTTGCGAGACGTAAGGCAGGTCATCACAATAATAGATGCATTTGAGGTAGCGCGAGCAAAAAGAAAATCGGACGAGGTTCGACGTGGCTTACAAAATGCTAAAAATTATGGCCAGCAATTAGGGCGCCCACAAACAATTGATGCGAATGCAATTTATGGATTGAGGCAGAAGGGTCTCACTATCAAAAAGATTTCCGATGAACTTGGGTTATCGGTGGGATCAGTACACCGTATATTGAAGCAAAGGTTAGATATCAATACTTAGGTCTAGGTTTTTCAATAAACCTACGATTATTGAAAATTTTGTGTTTTGCTTTTTCTAAGCTTGCCATCGGCAGCACTGAAAACGGCATGAAGCCAACAACGTGAGGGAAAAATATGAAAGCAATAGCAGCAAGAGTCAGAGATCATAAAAGCATAGAAGATTCAGGATGGGTTACTTTGGATAGACTAATAGCTTTAGTCGGCATGAACGAGGCCGGCAAAACTGCATTTCTTAAAGCGCTATATCGTTTAAACCCATGGAATCAACAAGATTCGGAATTCATTCCACTCTATGAATATCCGCGTAGACACTGGAGTAAATATAAGAAAGATCACGAAGCTGAACCTGCCATCGTAATAGAGGTCCAATTTGAACTTGAACCATCTGAAATTAAGCAATTAGAAGACACATATGGGAAGGGTGTTCTTCAAGAGAAAACTATCACTGTTAAAAAAAACTATAAAAACTCTCGAACATGGGATTTCGAAATAAACGAAAAAAATGTAATTCAATTTTTAATTGAAAAAGCCGAGCTGCCGACAGAGGCTCTTGAAGCTATTCGCCTGTCCTCCTCGATAATTGAACTTGTCAAATTACTGGAGCCCATGAAGGCCGACTCAAAAAAAGTAGACGAGTTTTTGGGAGCGCTGAAATATAAGAACAAGATTGATCTTGAAAAGGAAATTATTAACAACTGTTTCGCCAAGGTACTCCCTAAGTTTGTTTATTTTGACGATTACAGCGTTATGGCGGGTAATGTTTCTTTGCCAGAGCTGCTTCAGCGAATTAAAGATAACAAGATCACAAAGGCCGATGAAACTTTTTTATCTCTGCTATCGTTTGTTGAGGCTGATTTAAAGGAACTATGTGAAAAAACGGAGTATGAAGATTTTAAGGCTGAGCTTGAGGCAGCGTCGATAAGCATCTCCACTGAGGTTTTTGAGTTTTGGACGCAGAATAAGCAGTTGCGAGTTGAATTCGATATTGAATCGTTAAATGGCAAAAAAGTGATTCATCTGCGCATCAGAAATGACAAGCATGGTGGCGTTACGGTTTCTTTTGATCAAAGATCCAAAGGCTTTGTTTGGTTCTTTTCGTTTCTTGCGTACTTTTCGCAAATTGAAAATAAAACGAGTGGAGATCTAATTCTTCTATTAGATGAGCCTGGGCTAAGTCTGCATGCGAAGGCTCAATCAAATTTTTTGGATTTCATAAAGAACCGACTGGTGGCAAAGCATCAAGTGATTTACTCAACTCATTCTCCGTTTATGATTGATCCAAAAAGATTGGATCAGGTGAGAATGGTTCAAGATATTGATGCGGAAGGTACAAAAATAAGTGGAGATGTTTATAAATCAAGTAAAGATACCTTGTTTCCTTTGCAGGCAGCACTAGGGTATGACTTAGCTCAAACGCTGTTCGTTTCGCCGTATAATCTTCTTTTGGAGGGTCCGTCTGATCTAATCTATTTAGATGTTTTGAATGCTCTTGCACAAAAGCATCAAATTCCAAGTCTTGATCCAAGGTGGTCAAAAATTCCAGTAGGTGGTCTTGATAAGCTCACGACTTTTATTTCTCTTCTTGGCGCAAGTGACCTTACGCTCGCGGTGTTGGTTGATTCTGATTCCAAAGACAAGCAAAGAATTAAAAATCTAGAGAGCAATCATTTTATTGGATCGAAAAGTATAATTTCGATTGGCGAGGTATTGAGTAAGTCATCAGCGGACATAGAGGATCTATTCGGCGATGATTTTTATCTTGAATTGGTGAATGGGGCTTACGCCGAAAAATTAAAAACTAAAATTGCGCTAAAAGATCTTCCACCAGGACCAAGAATTGTTAAACGGATTGAGGCTCATATCAAGAGGTTGAATATTAATAACGGGGAGTTTAGTCATTATTTGCCAGCGCAATATTTGCTTATGAATCAAAAAGAATTTTTGCCGTTGATAAGCACAAGCTCGATCAGTTTGGCGTCTGTATTATTTGAAAAAATAAATTTACTTATGGGGGATAATGGTAAAAAGACTGTTGCCACTTCCTTTCGTAAAAATATTAATGAGCCAGATATAGAATTATAGATTAATTATTGACTCGATACAGACCAATCGGACGGGGCTTTTGAAGGTTTTCCTAATGGAATCATGGGCCCATTCTGGTGCGAAAATCACAAAAATGTCATCATGATCGAAAGTTAGGTCATTTGGTATTCGCCATTCCCGTTCATGGTGATAGTTATATCCATCTGCTTTTATCATATTCACATATGGAACAAGCTCATCTGGGATTTGATTTTTGATTATCTCAATTATTGAATGATGAATATAGGCTGCGGGAGCAGCTTGATGTTTTCTTAGTAAATCAAATTTGAGGAATGAAATGCCAAATTCCGAATAATCTTCAGCATGCTCTTTAAGGGCAGATATCCTTCCATCTGTTAAGCAGACGGCCTTTGATATTGCTGTTTTAGATAGAATCTTTTTATAGGTGCTAAAGTAGCCAGTAGGACGAGATTCAATTTTATTGTCGTTTAATATTTTTATTAACTGTTCAAGACAATCCTTGTCAGTCATGCCATCTTTCTTTCTCATAAAGTGGCTTAAATATATTGAGCTATCGCTTCGCTTTCTATCTGCTGGTATTGTGGCGATAGTCGCATGTAAAAAGCTACCCGCTTTCTTCAGATGAAAATCAGTAGATTTTTTACCTTTTTCTTTTGTTAGTTCAGCGGAGTTTTTCTTCCGAATTTCTTTTTCTGCTTGTAGCTCTTCGTCGCTAAGAGTTCCAACCCTTGAGGGATCGTCATCTATATCATCCGCATAAGTTTCCTCGTCTTCACTAAAGCAATCTTGACAGATATTTCCAAAAGTCCCTACAAAGTCATTACCGAATGAAACGAAATGATTTACGTTATGGTATAATCCGCAGCTATCGCATTGGATCTGATTGGATGTATGGGTGTCACAAAACCAGCCACACTTAGAGCAAAACTCAACACACTTTTTATGAGACAGTTGTTCACAAGACCCATGAAAATCGTCTTGGTTTGAACACTCAATATGTTCACTTTTTTTAATTTGCGAGTCGTTAACAAATTCTTCACAAACTGGACATCTTCTTGGATTATCTTTCTTTCCGTATTGTTCTATCCACTCCGCTGTACCGCAGTTTTCGCAATATTGGGCAATAACCTCATCGTCATAGATGTGCTGAAAAAATTCAGCCTGCATGTCACAGCCAGGACATAGAACAGTATCATCTCTTTTCTCTAATTCGCCATTTTCGATTAATTGGATTATATCACTCATATAATTTTATTTTTTTATTAAACTACGGAAAGAATCGAGGTTTTCTTTCCATATCTGTTGCTTCTGTTTTTCAAGGTCTGCCAGCTTAATATTGCCATCACGAAGCTTCTTTAGATCACTTGGATCAATGGAGCCATTTTCGACTTTGTCCTTTTTTATCTTGCTGCAAAGCTCTCGGTGTTCGCGAAGAAGAGGCTGTTGTTGCGCTGTCAATTTGCCATATTTTTTCTGTAGGTCATCTCGAATCCATTTTTCCGGTTTCATGTACACTTCTCCAGTATAAAGGATAGTGTATTTCAAATTCTGTGTAGTGCTCAACTCGAGGGTTAACAAAATAGTCTTTAGACCTAGTCCTTAACTGTTCATCGCTTTCAGCCATTCTTTATGCTTCACATATTGGCCAAACACAGCCTTGTATTGCATCAAGAGTTGATCTCGTTCCTTTTGGTTTTTGCAATTCACATGTTTTTGCCACAATTCAACTGTCTGCTTATTCAACCTATTGAGTAAATCCATATTACCTCCACCCACGATGCTATTTGGTGGCTGATAGGGCATCAACAGAGCTGGAATTCCTCCCACTCTGAAACGAAAACTCAGATTTTTTTGTATAATATTAATAACGCAACATCCCGCCATGAGACGTTGTCACGTCATCTTTAACACTGTAAAAAATCAGAATTACTAACTTGGTAGAGCGCCACCCTTACAAGGTGGATGTCGTCGGTTCGAGCCCGGCATCCCCTACCATTTCCTTCAACTTGCAGAATTTCGCCAGCCCCGTTCTCTTTTGGGGCTGTAGCTTGTTTTAATTCCTTCTCATGCTTGTAATCCGCAATGTTGGTGACAGTAGTTTGAGAGTCACAACCATTTATGTCATGCGAACCAGTCATGTTGCCAGAGCCTTGATAGGCAAGTCTGTAGGTCACTCGGAGGCCAGTGGGAATAGTAACTAGAGATTCTAAAAGGTTTCTAAGTAAGCCCTTCTTCATGCCTGTAGATGCTTTTGACCATCCACGAGCGAAACTCTCAAGGCGGTCTTTGAGGTCAATGATTGCGTTTTCAATATCCTCTTTATCGTTTTCACGTGCCTTTAGATTTTCTAGTTCTGCTAGTAAAGCGAGTTTCTTTTGTCCAAGAGTTTCAAGTTTTTCGGATACGAGCTTTATGCCTTCAGACTCAAGCCCAAATCCTGTTTGCATCCTGAAGACTTCATCAATGTCTTTTTGTAATTTATCTATCTGCTTTTGGATCTCTTGTTTTTTGGCTTTTAGATCTTCTGGTTTTGCAAGTGAGAGTGTTCTAATGCGCTCTTCGATTTTTTCAGAGTGTCCGGCGCGAAGTAAAATTTCTGACAAATGATTTTCAAGTCCTGTCTCTAATTCTTCAGCTCGAATGCGCTTCAGAGTACAATCAATGACATCTCCTTTTTTTGAAGTATGCACATAATATCTATGTACATGATTTTTGCCATGAGCACTATGTCCAACAAGTGCTCGTCCACATTCACCACATTTTAAAATTCCTGATAGTAAAAACACGCGTTTTTCTCCATTTTTCAACCTTGCTCTTTCCTGTGATCTGTTTTCTTCGAGAATGTGTTGCGCTTCTTTAAAAGTCGCTTCCGAAATAATTGCAGGCCACGAGGCTTTGACAACAGAGTATCTCTGCCAAGGTTTTAGCTGATGTTGTTCTTCATTCTTCTTGCACTTATTAACTTCCTTCATGCCGATATATGCTGGATTTTGAATCAAGTAGCCGAGACTATCACTTGTCCATCTTCCCTCAAGAGCAAGACGATTTCTTTTATTAGAGCTGACTTTTGGTCGAATTAGTTTTGTATGTAAATGAGGAATCGTCTTTGCAAGTGAGCGATGCTCGATGAACAAGTCAAAAATATCTTTGACTTGTTCTGCTTCCGTTTTGCTGACGACAAGGGTTGCCTTGTTATCAGGTTTTTTATCATAACCAAGGATGGTAGAGGCCCCACTATTTAGCCCACGAAGTGCTCTTGAGTGGCAATTGATGGCAACACGTTCTGAAATTTGTTTTCTCTCAAACTGGGCTAAATTTATCATATTATAGATCATCATTTCTCCGGCCGGAGTGCTTGAATCAAATTGTTCTTTGATGGATAAAAACTTTCCTTGGTAATCCTTAAGGTCTTCTAACAGGTTACAAAAATCAGGAATACTGCGCGAAAGACGAGAAAGTTCTGTCACCAAGATCATGTTGATCTTGCCTTTCTTCAGATCTCTAAGCATCCGCTGGTAGGCGGGGCGGTTGGTATCTTTTGCAGAGTAACCGTCATCAATATAATATTCGACAATCTCACCCCAATTTTCTTCTTGCACGTTCTTCATATCTACAAAGGACTGCATTCTATGTTTTTGATTATCTAGAGATCCTTCAATTACTGAAGCCTGTTCTTCCGTCGACACCCTTATGTATGCGCCACATGCAAAAGAAAATCGAGAAAGCGGCATTGTTGTACTATTTTTTTGCCGACGTGAATTTAAATTTTTAGCTCGCTTTTTCATAAAATACCTCCTCTGATTCCTTTTTTGGGCGACCCATTTTTCCACCAAGAAGAATCATCTTAGCGACGCATTCTTGGACTCTATCGGATCTCGTTTCTGCATCAGCAGATGAGTCCGCGACCTCGATCAATTCAATTTTCATGTCAGAAGAAGAAATCTTTTTAGCCTTTGCATATTTATGCGCGGGCATTGGTTTTCCTCTTCTTTGCACCTAAAATCTTTTTCATGTGCTTTCGTATAAGTTCAATAAAAACCAATGCTTCTTTTTCTGACTGGCTATCTAAAATACTCATTACAGCTTGCATGAGAGAGCTAGGGTTTCTTTCTCCTAGCTCATAGCGGCTGACAGGATTTTTGCCAGCAACACCTAAAATCTCTGCTAGTTCTTCTTGGGTGAGATCAAGGCGGACTCTGATTTTTTTAAATTCTTCAGGGCTCATACTTGCTCACTTTCCATAAGTCTACCATTGGTAGACTTATCATTCAAGGGTTTTTTGGATTTTTTAGCTGGTGCTACAAGTCCTAAGTAGGACTCCGTAATGGCATCCATTACATTTTGTGGCACATTCTCACCATTTTTAATCTTTTTCAAGATGGCTTCCATTTGAATGACAACACTGAAGTGTTCAGCTCGAATAAGTTGCAGGTCATTTTCTGTAAGATCACGTTTAAACTTGAATAAAATGTAATTGGCAACCTCAGAGCGTGTAACGCGTCCAGCTTCAAAATCGCGATTAACATCTTCTGTAATCGCACTGAGCATTGCCTCTGCTTCTCTTGAAATAAAAATTCTGATGATATTTTCTTTTTGATTCTCTTCTTTATTTTTTGTTTTTAATTCTTTTTCCTCCATATTTATACCTCCTTAGTTATTTAATTAATTATTATTATCTATTTTATTTATTACCCACCCTACCGACCGACACCAGACCGTGTCCACTTCCTCTCGTAGGGAGGGAGTGGACACGGTCGATCAGGGGGACCGAGGTAGGGTGGGTAATAAATAAATCTCTTGTGAAAACAAGAGTTTCCACTTTTGTTACTAACAAAACATTTCTAAAATCGAGTAGACACTCGTCTACTAGTTGTCTACTCACGGTTAACCATGAATTCATGCAGCACCTGCCTTTAAATCTCGAAGCTCCTGCACAAATTCATTGAATCTAAGTGTTCTATTTTGAAGTTTCAGTGGAAACCCTGTTGGGTCTTTGTCGACATCATCTGCTAGAGCATATGCAAGTGGCCTTTGCCGTTGTGGGTACTTCATGCGAAGTGCTGTGCCTCTAATTGTTTTTTCAATGGCTTCATCATTTACAATAAAAAGAACAAGTTCGGCTTCTCTAAAGGCTGCGTAGGACATTAAAATAGATCTATAGCGAATTTGAGTCTTCCTAGTTCTTTCAAACTCTAAGGCTATTCGAATTTTTTTATCAGGCACATTTAAAGAAAAATACAGGTCAGGTATTTTTCTTGTCGCTCCAGCAAAGGAGTCTGCAAATTCATAGGGTGAGGATTTTAAGTAAGTTTCAGGCAGAGCCTTCTTGATAAGAAGGGCCTTTTCATTAGCTAGTGCAAACCTAACAAGCGCTTCATCGTGAGCTAGCTGCTGAATGAAGGGGGCTTGAATTGGGGAAAGAGACATTCTAAGTGCTAAGCTCTTGCCCAGTCTTGTAAGTTTAAGATAGCTATTTGTTCCAAGAGCTGACTCCATAGGAGCAAAGAATCCACTATCTCTAATTTGCCGCCAGACACGATAAATCATGGCTCGCTTGGAAGCACAAATAAAATCCCGGAAGATTTTTTCGCTGATAAATCCAAAACGAGCCGCAACTTGAATGGCTTCAATAATTTCAGGGTGAAGACTCATGGCGCTTCTCCTGTCTTATAGGGAGCGGTATCAATAACAAAATGACCCTGTTCAACCGAGCCACCTACTTGCTTCTGGTCAACCCATCGAACATCTTGGATCACTCCCTTTATTTTCAAACAAGAACCGACTATCACGTATCTAGCATTTGGCTGTCCTCCAGAATAATCACAAACCGATTTTTTACTCATGGATGAGCATGCTGATAAAATTAACGGTAGAAAAAATAAATACTTCATATAGGCACCTCCTTTTTACTAATCTGTTCCACAAATGTTTCCTCATCGGAAATCATTTCAGTGGATGTCGGCAATGATTGAACTTCTTCTTTTAAAACACTTGGTAGTTTTTGGGCCTTCAGGTCCGGCAACATTGAAAGTTTCACTCTTAAGGTTTTCATACCTCTGGCATGCGGGATCATCATGATGGCTTCACCAACGCCCAACTCATACTTAAATTCGTTAGGATGATGAATAAATTTTTCTGCAAGCCTGATAGATGATTCGCCTGTTTTCTGCTTTAACCCCATGCTTTTAGTTTGCCTATCTGTTGATTTTTCGGTCTCAGTAGTTCCGCCAACCTTTGCAAAGTATTCAGCAGAGTCAGGCTCATTAGTTCTCATGAAGACCTTAAGATTTGAATTTACAAGAATCGTATTTTCAATATCTGGCCCCAAGGCTTTTAGGTCTCCAAGGGCTTGATGCGCAAACGTGATCCCGACATTGGCACTTCTTGATTTATTCAAAAGACTAATAAAAGTCTTTGGCATGAACTCGCTAAAATCATCGAGATAACAAGAAAAGAAGGTGTGATTATGAGAACCATTTTGATGCCTGTTTGAAACGGCAGATTGCAAAACTTGTAGAATCAACTTTCCAGTTGCTTGTCCAAGAGTAGGGAATCTTAAGACGGGCAATTGAAAGTAAACCGTCTCGTTATTTTTTAAGACATGGTCAATATCAATGGTAGGATTTTCAACATTGAAAAGACAGGCTGATGTTCCAAAAGCAAATAAGCTAATCTGTGATAAAAAGCCGGAAGTTTTTTTCTGACGTTCATCAGCTTTGGATGTAATATAACTATTTCCCCAACTGAGGAGGGCCTTATTTTCGCAACGATCTACTAGAGTTCTAAGTTGTAAAGGGTTTGAGATTGCTTCATGCAATTTGAGAAATGTTGGAATTTCTTTTGCATTCTCAAAGATGCGCAAGATTTGAGAAAAAATCTCATACTGCACTCCACGGTAATACTCATTCTCAAATGTAAAAGCATTGAAAATTCTCTCAGCCACCTCCTCTGTTGTGCCTCCAAGAAGAGGATTAAAAGTATGACTTTTCTCAATGTTTACCAGAGAAAAGTATTTAAATTTATCTTGCCTATTATGTCTGACTGTATAGGCATAGATTTTATCTAATAGTGTTTCATCTGATTTTCCGTCGAGAAGAATAAGACCGCGTCTTTTAGAAATATCATCTACCACCCATGGCACGATAATACTTTCAGTTTTTCCGGCGTTCGTTGTGCCGACCACTTGAGCGTGCATCTTTCTTGCAGAAAGAGGAACGAAAACTTCTTCCCCTTTTTCATCTAGGCCAACAAAAACAGAATCATCTCCGCTGTTCCTTTTGGTGATTCTGTCTGTATAGACTTTAGTGGCTCTTTTTGCTGCAACTTTGTCCCAAGCTCTATGTACTGTATAACCCACAGAGGCGGTTGCAAAGACCATTATATAAATCCAATGCTCTCTATAAAACTCAATAGCTATGGGTTGAAGTTTCATTAGAAGCTTCCAGGCAAAAAAGAGTCCAAGAAGTGCTGCCAAATAATAAATGCCAGCATCGTTTGATTTTTTATTTTCACTCATGGTTCACCTCACTGTCGATCATCTTTAAGCTTTGGGTGAGAACTGCATATCCATCTGCTCCGGCTTCAATTTCGATCCATTCACGCGCTTCTTTAAGACTATCTCCATACTTTTGAGTCCGATTTTTTGCGGTATCTGCTACGGCGTTCAAAAGGCCATTTGAGATACCACCTTTAGATTGTCCCATTAAATTTCTTTCAACTGAACCCGCAGCCAGTCCTCCAACAAAAGTCGTAATTACTTGGCCAGCCGAATTCTTCATACCGTCTGAGTGTACTTTTCCTTTAAGACCTTTTTGGTTGTCCAAACTAATGATGGTTGCTTGAAGGGGTTTAATTTGACCATTGGGTAAAGCGAGTTGTTTAAATTCAATCTTAGCTCTTTCACTCGATGCTACGTAGGAAGCCTCACCATAAAGTTGAGATCCTTGTGGTAAAACTTGGCCTGCTTCTGTTTGAATATCCTCGACAATAATAGCAATCACGGGTGTTGCATCTTGGCTCGCCATAAATTTCTCAGCCATTTTAACCTTGATCTTTGTCCCAGCAGAAAATTGCAAATGAGCATTTGCAGATCCTCCAGGCGATACAAGCATAGGCGTATTCAAGTTAGGTTGTGCACTTTGAGAAAATTGATATTTTTGGGGACTTTGCCAAACTTGAGAAGCTGTTGTTTTTTTACCTTCCTGTTCTTTTTTTTCCTCTGCTCGATTTAAATTTTTTGATCCGCTTTCAACCTCACGAAATTTCCTTTGATCTTGCTCTGGCTTTAAGAATACCAAAAATGTCAAAAGAATCATACAGCAGGAGAAAAAAATAATGACATTTTTCCACTGAATATCTTTTTTTGAAGTGGATTCACTATGCACAAAAAAGAATTTTGAAACCTTTGACTTCAAATTGCCAAGAGAAGGGAATTTTAGTTTGGAGAAAAGATTTTTTATTTTTTCCATAAGACCTCCCTAGGTAACTCAATTTTTAGTTTCTCGGTGCCTCTGAATTCAAAGGACCCTGAGACTTGAGAAACGAGATCACTCATGTTGATAGAAATAGATCCCGTGACAGGTTTTTCAGATGAGCTTTGAGACTCTGAGATAAAAAGAGCTTGAATGACTCTTTTTTCTTCCCCCTGATAAATCCAAAATGATGCGGGATCAATTTTTTGAGATGTTTTTGATTTGATCTCAAAATCTAAAAGTAAAAATCCATCCTTTGTTCTTCCTAATCTTTTTGTGGAAAGAGTCAACTCTCGGCCTTGCGATTTTCTTTTGTAATCACGCCATAAGACAGAATTATTTTTTGCCTTAAAAACTTGGTCTTGCACATAGACGATATAATCAGCTTCATCTTGATTTGCAGTTGCGAGTCTTAAGTTGTATCTACGACTTTGGGTATTAACGTATAGATTTGTTTTTGCGCCATATCGCAAAGGTTTGATCGTGATAGCCTTATCCAAGTATTCAATCTTGAATGCACCGGAGTCTCCAATAATGACACTTTGAACTGCTTCAGGCAGTTGAATGATCGTAGCAATCCCAACTGCGGCCTTGATGGTTGTCAGTTCATCAATTGCAACATTGGTCTTTCGTACTTTATTGGGTGAAGCCACAGCAAGACTCAAAGCAGATAAATGAAGTAAAATGATTTTAAAAAATACTTTCATTAGTCACCTCCTTCTAATTCTTTAGAAATGTAAATACCCCAAGGATTGATGGCAGTCGGGTCATCAAGCTTCAATTGAAATTTGACTTTTAAAATTGTGGCAGCTTTGAGAGAGTCAAACTCATTGATTCGATCAGCCGTTAAGATTGCGACTTTATTTTTTAAGTCGACATCAATTGTTTGTGGATAAACTCGTTGATTGACGTTTTTATCCTTAACGAATTTTTTAACCTCAGCCATACTTTTTCTAAAAGAATCAAGAAGGGATGAGAAGACAAAGCCTTCTGAAAACTTCAAATTCTTATCAATTGTTTTATTGTTCCAATTGTAGCGATAATTGACGTACTCTTGGACAGCAGCCTTAACATGACTTTCTGTGACATTATTTCCAATTTTTGCGACAGCCCCACTTGTTTCTAGTGCGATAACGTCTGGACCTCGGTTTAAAAGAAAAATCATAGAGATTAAAACAACAGAAAAAATTCCTAACAAAGAATAGGTTAGAATTTTTAAGAAATGGTTTTGAGTGGCAAGGTCAGTAACAACTTTCGGATATTCTTTAAGTGATAATTTTTTAAGCATAGATAAACCTCCTTATGGTTAATTTTTATTTTTAATATTTTGTATTTTATGAACGGCATACGTTTTAACATTCGACGTAAATTCTTTGGTCCCTCTAGCAACGCTTATAGTTCTCCCCGGAAGCCGTACCATTGCATTAACAGCAGCACCCCCAATTGCTTGTGTAGCAGCAGCGGCTCCGTCTCCGATAATAGATTTTACCAAGAGCGGAGTTAAAATCATGGCAATGGCGACCACAAAATTTAGAATTATCAAAGTGATGTAGCTACCTTCGGTTTGATAGATGTTTCCCAAGGAAAGGGTTGTGAGCATTGCGCTTAGAAGCGCCCATGCAATTTTCCAAGAGGCTACTTCGATAAGACTTTTAAATAGATTTTTCGTCACATGAGCAGTTGACGGGAAAATATATAAAAGAATTAGAATGGGCGAAAGTGCGGATAGGAAAACCCAATAGAAGTAGTACATTGCAATTGTGATATACCTTGCGCCGCAAACGATCAAAAAGCTTAAAAAACTAAGAATCGCAATGAAGAGATCATTGAATTGCAGAAGTAGTACGCTTTTTGAAACACTATAGCTTGCGCTTTTTTCTTGAACCATTCTTAAGAATGTATCAAGGCCTGACATATCATCTATTTTTAGAGCAACACCATCGCAGATCTTCACAATCCAAGAAGAAATCTCGGGGAATGAAATAAGTAGAATGGTCGCAATAAAAGTTCTTCGTAAGGTATCTACATGATCTGCTCCTCCAGACTTGAAATAGCCAATGACAACGGCAAGAACAACAACCACAGGCAAAGCCATAAAATACATTTGCGAAAGCATTCCGTTAATATCTCTGACGAGTGTTCCTAATACTTCAAATTGTGGCATCATTAATCACCTCCATCTTTTAAGGTTGGAAGCTTTGTATCTGTAGGCAGACTTTTCATACCGTTTGATAGCCCTTCGTAGTTTTCTTGGAACTGCTGTGAAGAGACTTTTTGTTTTCGATTTTCCATTGCTGTATTTTGCGCAAGAAGCTTTAGCATCTGGCTTTGAGTTCTTAAAAGTTGAGTAGCTACTCCAATAAGAACGGCAAGAGACTGATTTTGTAGTTTCGCGGCACCTTGTGGGCTTACTACTTGGGAGTGAAGAAGAATCCTGTCTTTTTCAAGATCCACTTGATCTGCATAATCGTAGAGATTTCGATTCATCGAAATGGTTTCTGCAACACTTTGATCTTGGGCATCAAGCAAATCAGCATCAGCAGTTTTTGGAAGCTGACCATAGAGATCGCGAATAACCTTTAAGACGTTTTGTGGATCTTTGAGATCCCCGTAAACGCCAGGGGTGAAGTTCGGGTTGATAATCCTAATGACATCAAGGCCCGATTTTACTCCTGAATTGATGTCTCGTAGTAGACTCAAAGTATCAGAGCCAGTTTCTAAAATTGCTTTAAGTTGAATAAGCTGCTGAATTGCCTGATAGAGAATCTGCGTGAGAACAACCACATCTCCGCCAAAAAGATCCGCCTTTGATTGAATTGGAGAAAAAAGCAGGCTTACCGAAATAATCAGAGCAATGGATGCACGTCTTATTTTTTTCATGCGGCCTCCTTTGTTTTCCCTTGAGCAATGCCGTAAGGATATTCATTTGAAGCGGCCTTTATAGCTTCAAAAAGAGAAGCTCCATTTTGTGCTAAACTTGTTAGATACTGATTATCTTTGGAATCACTCGTAGAAACCCAATATTCCAGAGGTGTCGGATAAATTCTAATAACTTGCCTGTGATCTCCTTCGATTAGGAAAGCTTCACTAAAAACACCTTTTCTTTGCTCTAAACTTTGAATAAGAGAAATTTCTTGTTCATTTAGTTTCAAGGTGTCCCTTAAAATATTGATGTCACCACGCTGTTGCATGACAACCTTCATGGCAGTGTTATTCAAAATGGCACTTGCAATGGGCGAGGCTACTATTTCATCAACGGCCTGTGTGATGAATGTAATTCCAGATCCTGTTTTACGAAAAGTTCTTGCTGCGTATTCCATAAAAGAACTTGCCGCAGGACTCTGTAGTTGAGCCCAAGCTTCATCTAAAATAATTCTTTTTGAAACGGCCCTGTCGTTTTCGACCTGATCTAAAATAAAATTGGTGATAATCAAAATCATCACGGCCTGAAGATCTGGAAATTGAGAAAGACCTTTTAGGTCAAAGGCAATGACGGATCTATCGGTTGAAAAAGAACCATTTCGATCAAGAAGTTTTCCATAGGGAGCATTTCCGACCCATGAGTAAAGAAGCTTTGCTATTTTTTGAAGTTCCGGCTCAGCTGATTTCTCACAAAGGTTTTTAAAATCAGAAAGAATTGGTATTTCATTTTTCTTTTTTGCATTCTCAAATGTCTCAGCTAATGTTTTTTCAATCAAAACCCTTTCTAAGCGAGAAAGTTTTGATTCACTATCTGAAACCATTTGTTCAATAATGGATGTAATCGCTTTTAATTTTTCAGAACTAGGACCTTTTTGAATGTCAGAAATATAAAAAGGGTTGATCGCATATTTTTCGTTGAGGGATACATCGAAATATTGACCATCTAAAAGAGATGTCAATTTTTGATAACTTCCTCCAATATCAATAATGAAACACTTAATGCCACGGGCGAGCTGCTGAAATAAAAGACAGTTATTGAAAAACGATTTCCCGCTGCCACTTGCTCCTGTAACTAGTGAATTAAAATTACTTAAACCCACATCATAAGCATTCATGCTTACCAAAGAGTTCTGACGGTTATATAAAAGTATAACCGGAGACTCGTCGCCTAGTCTTGGACCATAAAGAGGCATGAAGTCTACAAGGTTGTTTGTTTTCATTCTCTTGCCACGTTCTAAATTGATTGGAGCTGCTGGAAGATTTGATTTAAAGATCTTCCAAGCGCCGACAGTCTCCTGAATCGCTTCAGCACCACTTAAGGCTTTGAACCTTCCTAAAACCTCTCTAGTTTTCTGGTTGAGGAGTTTTACTCCCTCTTTGTTGTTTTCCTCTCTAAGAATGAGAGAAAGTTCAGCCACAAAGATTCTTTGTCCTGTTTCAATTAATTCTCGCAAAAGATCTTCGGTGGCAGATAATCTTGACTCACTTTCAAGATCTGAAACTTGACCTGATCTAGTCTGAGATAAAGAGTGGGCCATTCTTCTTTTTTGTTCTAACTTCTTAGTCTCTTTAGCTTGATCTGAAACTTTGAAAGTGAATAAAAGATCATAATGAAAGTCGAACTTCAAAAACGACTTCATTTGCCCAGCAATTGTCATTTCTGGCGAAGTCTTAAGAGTCAAAACTCTTGTGCGATAGCTATCTAATATAAAATCGTCTTGATCTAAAATTAAATCTCCAAAAACAAGCTGTGATCTTGGAGAAGGGCTTGCCAGCTCTGGTTCTTTTTTTAAAGTCTCAAGACTGATCTCGGGGTCCTCTGGAGAAAAAATCTCAGGCGCTGAAAGCTCCTTTGACCTTTTAGGATTCAAATACCGATAGATCAAAAGAACCATTTCCTCTTTTGATAAATCTTTGGAACTAAACCCAATAGAATTTAGCGAGGACCTAATACTTGTTATTGCTTCAGTAAGTTCCTGTGATTTTTCCGAAAAATCTTTCGCAAATTCTTTTGAGAATTTATTGACAGTTTTTAATGAAAATCCTGTTTTTAACTTTGGTGCTGGAGTTTTTAAAAATAAAAAAATTCTTGCACGCTGAAGATCGTTGTTTTCAATTTGTTTTAAAATTCTTTTTTGTCGAAGTTGATCTAGTTCAATTAAAAAGTCGTTTTTCGTATTTAAAAGATTTTTGTGCTTTTCTAAAACTTTTGAAAAGTCAGAATCTGTAGAAACAAAAAGCTGCACGCTATAATTTTCAGGTATCGTATTTGCGAAAGATCGTAAGGAAAAAGTGAGTTGATTGACTCTGTCATTATCATAACAGTCAATATCAAGAGGGGTCAGCTCAATGGCTTGGCAGAGTGAGCCATCATTATTTAAGATTTGAGAATCAATCTCCCAATATGGGAGTTCTTCGCACAAAGGGTTATATTCTTTCATGGTAGAACCTCCTCTTTTAGTTGTTGAATCTTTCGATATTTTCGATATTTTCGATCATTGAGATTTGCGAAACGAACAGCAGGCGAAAATGTGTACTGACCAAGATGTTGAAGGTAATTATCTGGTTTCCCTCTTTTCACAAAAAAGAGAATAGCGCCCAAGAAAAGGGATGTTCCCCATACCATTAAATATTTAAGTGAAGTTGTTCCAAAGATGAGATTCTGGATTGAAAGATTAAGAAAAAGAAGAAGCACATCGGAAATTTCAAATCCGAAGATTTTACTCTTTGCTTCAAGGCTTCTTGGTACGTTCGAAATAAGAAGCGGTGTTTCACTCATGAATTACACCACTGTCTGCGAGATGAAATCGACAATTGCTTGTGCGCCAAAACCGATCACACAGCCAACTGCTGCACATATCGCATGTTTTTTGGCATTTTCATGTCCGACAAAGAAGCTAAGGGCTGCTCCTGCCATTCCAATCACAGCCATACAGGGCAAGATAAACCCTGTAAGCTTTGATTTCATATTATCGAGAGACGATTCAAGGCTTGCATGGCAAATCTCGGGTACCATTACCACAACATACATAGCTCCAACACAAGCAAAGAACTGGATAAAAAACATTTTCAAATCTCCAAAAAGATATTTCAGAGCACTTTTAATTTCTTGTTTCATAAATTCATGTTTATTCATTAAGCCACCTCCTTAAGGTTTTGAGTTGTTTGTTTTTCTGAGAAAAGACTTAAAAAAAGATTTTCGGGCAAAAGATAGAGCTTCACTTTGAGGTAGTTACCGCAAAGTTCTGCAACGCCTACTTTGTTCCAAAATCCTTTCACTCTTTCATCGCTTGAGGAATCCTCAACCGAATAGACAATATACTTTGTACGATCATCTTTTACGGGGACGAGCACATAGGGTGTTTTATAAAACATCCATAGCTTCATTCTAAAAGAAATTGATCCTTCTCTTTGAAAAGCGATTCCTACGGTTTCTTTTTCTAAAATTTCTCCGTATGAACTCATTTCTCCAAGATAGACAAAATATTTCTCTCTCTTTGGTCGTCCCTCATTTGCGAGTGCAATTACATTTTCATTCATAGTTCACCTCCTTTGGTTTGTTTTTTAAGCTGCATCTGTTTCTTTATCGATAAAGTCATCAAGGCTATCGATGAGTTCTTCAGTCCGATCCATATCATCGTAAAAAATTGGCATCTTTCTTTCGATACAATGATAGTAGTTGGATTTTTTTGAAGATTTTTTTTCGCGAAGAGGTTTCCATTCCTCGTCATCACGGTTTCTATGACGAAGATACTTTTGAGAAAGATCTTCTTTTTCCTTTTTGATTCCGTTTAAATATCCAGGTTTGTCTTTATATGTTTTTGACATAAGTCTCTCCTTTAAAAATATTTACTAAATGTTGGGCAGTGATTGGCTTTTGATCGTTGGGGTTTTGACTCCAAACGATCCCACTCTTCTAAAGTCATTTGCTGACGAGAGCTAAAGATCGACTTTAAAAACTGGCAAAAACTAAATCTCAACCGGGTTTTAGGTGAAATTTCGATGACGCTTTTTAAAAGCTCACGATTTATATTTGGGTCTTTTTGGTTCATTTTTTTATCTGCATTCATATCTATCCTCCTTTGTTGTGGATCAAGCGATCCGTTCACAGGGGATAGGAATGCAAAGACGGGCACAAAAGCATGAAAATGCTAAGTACATGAATGATTGGAAGATTTTGAAATAGTGATTTTGGTGAGTTTCCGAAAGTGTAATCCTAGGATTACAGTGTGTAATCTATAGATTACACATGGCCTTTGAAAGCTGCTGGGAATTTAATTATCGAGATGCTTCAAATCTGCCCCAAGATGAGGAGACGGAATATTTTTCACGCGAAACAAAAATTTCAAATTCTGAAAATGCATGATGTCCTGTAAAGCCTGATGGCATCAGCTTCTTTAAAATTACTAATGTTCCATTAGGAAAAAGCGCGCTCTTAATTTTTGACGATTTTAAGAGGACAGACGGCTCAACAGCGATTCTAGTAAGCTTTTCTCTAAAATAGTCAGGCGCAATCACTGAAATATGACTCTTATCTAAATGGGTGTAGTAATAGAGTTCTTCAGAGCCAATATATTTGAAGAAATATGGAATATCGCCGCGCTCAAGCTGCACAAGCTCCTCATCAAACAGAGGAGGATCAAAAGTAATTGTTTTCCAATGCCTGTATTTTCTTGTATCACGCAGAATAATGCGAACTGGTATTTTCTGACCCTCAGTAGCAAGTTCTATATCTTTTAAAATTTGATCTATATTTTTTTCGATCATAACCAAAGAAGAAATGAATCCTTCAAGTAGCGTAAAAACATTCTTTGGTGAAATTTCGTTATTGGATTTAAACAAAGCCCCAAGTCCTGATCTTTCAAAGGTGGTATCTTTAAATGGAAGTAAAAGAGTTTCATTGGGCAAAACAAAATTTGCAAAAACTGTTTCCAGGTCGATCACTTGAAGTCCCGTTTTGGTCATTAACAAGTTCTCTTTATGAAGATCTTGGAGACCGAAGACATAACAGTAGCCAAGCAAAAAACCGAAATTTCTAATTTTGTCTTCGTTTAATGTAGGATTGTCTTCAGCTAATATTTTTTCTACACTTCCTTGCCTAGACTCGTCTAAAAATTTAATTTTTAGATTGAAGATAGGCTCATCCATTCCTTTAAAATATTTCTTTAAAGGAGAGTCAAAGCCAAAAAATAGCCGCTCCCAAAAGAGCGTTCTTGGCTTTTCAAAATACTCAGAACCGTCCGGCGCTGATATGCGCCGGACAGCTTGAGTAAAATTATGGAAATCTCCGGCGAGACTTACCATCCGCTATCTTCAGAAAGGTTTTGATTAGAGCTTTCTTCAAGCTCAGCCAAATTGATGATTACTTCGTTCATACGTCCTCCTTTTAACGATTTGTTATTAAAGCGGCATGAGGATCTATTTCCACATGCTTTTGGTTTAAAATTGGTAAAAGTCCAAGCATCTCTTTTGGAAATCGCTTAACGCCTAAGTACTCACAACTCAAGGCGACTTCAGGATCGTTCCAGCGACCAGAGACAAGTACACTGCGATTCTGAAGATTTAATTTTTGAATAAGATTAATGCCGTTTAATTCGGAGTTCTCAAAATCAAAATCTATTAAAAAGAAGGCATCCTCATCCAAAGAATTTTTATTCATTAGAGATTCAGGTGAATCATGAAACTCTAACTTTATAGGAATATTTTTACTGAGTAATTTATATGTTTCATGAATTGTTGGATCGTCTTCAACAATCACGAACTTAGACGTAGAATCTGTGCTAATCTTATCGAAAAAATTAGAAAGTATTTCTGATTTTGGCAAGCTTATCGAAACAGTTGTGCCTTGACCGATTTTGGAGACAACTTCAAGTTTACCTCCAAAAGAAGATATAGTCTCGATAGCATGAAAAAGACCCAGGCCTGAGCCGTTTGTCTTACCAAAAGTATTTCCTCTCTGACCTAATTTTTCTAATACCTGTGATGGGATTCCTTTACCATTATCAGAAATTGATATTTTAATATTTTCACTATCTTGTCCTACGCTAATATTGACTGAGCCAACTCCAGCAATAGCCTCAATTGCATTGTCGATAAGATTTGAGATTACTCTAAAAAGTTCTTTTCCATTCACTTTTGAAAACGAGGAGAGACCATTTTCAAGAGTTTCAAAGCTAATGATAATTTCATGTCTGTTTTGGTACTGAGATCGTTTTTCACCTATAATATCGGAGACAATTGGAGCGATTAAAACCGAGTCATCATTTTTAAGTGAAGAGAGCGAAGCCTTTTCATTTTCAATACTTGTTTGGTTTTTCTTTGGTAGGTCATTCAAAACATCTCTAATTCTAAAAAGAGATTTTTGAAGCGACAGTTTTTCAGAAGCCTCAACTTTTTCAAGATTTTTAATCGCCATATCAAGAGAGGATAGCGGAGACCTGATATCGTGTGCCACCTGATCCGCCACCTCAGCGCGAGCTTTGTCAAAATTAAGCTTTACAACTTTATCCTCAAGGGTATGGATTTCGCGAACAAGTTTTCCGACGGCAGAATTCAGAGATGAAATCTCAGCTACATCTTCAGTGGTATTCATTTTTGGAGTATCTAATGATTCAGGCAAGTTAGAGGAAATAACTTTTACCCATTCAATTGTGTCTAATAACGGTTGTGAGACCCTTGCAACCGACTTTTCAAGTCTTGAGCTAAGAAATTTATAAAGACCAAAGGCTGCCGCGATAAATATTCCAAGAAGCAACAATGCCTCTACCACAACTTTAGCATTGGAAACTTGTGCCTCGATTGTCAGAGTTTTCCCAGATGGTAAATGAACGCTTCTTACAATATTTGTAGAGGGAACAATGCTTGCTTTTAACTCACCAGCTCCGGCCAACAATTGATCTGCTAAACGCACATTGATATGAACATCGTAGGGCAATGTTGACTTTAAAGTTGTGACAAAGCGAGATAGTTCTTGCTGGATAGAAATATAGTCTTGAGACAAGGTTTTATTTGTCGCGACACTTTCAATTTGATTAAAAATTAAATTTTCTACTTGTTCACTTCTTTTCAAAAATGAATGAATTTCGTAGCTTGAAAAAACAGCTATCAGAAAAATAATCACAGCGACTAGGGCAGCTTGGATCTCCCTTTCGATTAGATTAAAAATGGTTTTACTAGTTTCTATCTTCATTATTATTTTCTCATCTCAATAATTTCAAAGGGCAGCATATGTATGCCCATCACATGGGGTGGGATCTTCTCAATCTTTGAACTCCACATTCCCGATGCATTTGAGCCAAATACAAGTGGGATTAAGGTGTATTCGGCTAGAATTTTCTTCTGAATTTCTTGATAGTGACTTTCTCGGGATTCTTTTTCCAAAATTCTAGCGGACTCATTTACAAGGCTGTCGATTTCAGAGCTATGTACATAAAAATAGTTCGCAGGATAACCACTTTTAAAATAGGTTAGAACTGAATATCCATCGGGATAATCTAATCCTTTCTGCCCAATGCACACTTCACATTGGCTGCTGAAGATTTTTTCTAACAATTCTCTTTTTGAAAGTGGAACAAGTTCGACGCTGATTCCGGCTTCTTCCCATTTTTTCTTTAAAAATGGATGAAGCTTACTATGAACTTCATTTTTTGGATCAAACTCTAATTTTATTTTTCCCTTTAGATTTGTGTCAGTAACTCGAAGTGACTTTATATCCACTTCTTTTAATTCACCCGGAAGTCCTCTTGGAATTGCGCCGAATGCAGGTTGAAATTTTGGATCAAGAAGTTTACTAAGTTCATTTTGGTCGATAGTAGAAAAAAGTTTCTGTCTTAATTTTTTATCAACCTTTTTGGGATTCATAACAATATAGGTCTCGGCAATTAACTCTGTAGCTGTTTCTTTCCACCCAAGCTTTGCTAATTTTTCTCTTTCTTCCTTAGTTATAGGATCGTGATCTAAAGAATCTGTTTTTTCAGTCAAGGCTTGCTCGATAGGAGCCATTTCAGAAAGAGAGAACTTTAACTTCTGCGGAGAATTTTTAGAGTCTAAGTCGTCTTTTCGCCATTTTTCTGCCGTGGCTCCATTTTTATCTATGCTTGTAATTTTATAGGGTCCTGAATACGGAGTTGCTGAGTCAAATCTTAAGGCGTCTTTATAATTTTTGATCGGCAAAATTGCACAGTCTACAACCGCAATATGCTTAAGAAATAAAGCCGAAGGATGGCTTAGTTCAAATTCAACTTCCTTTGGGGATTTGATTTTGATTCCAAGCTTAGAAATATCTCCGGTCTTGCGGAATTCAGAGGCTCCACTGATGTAATCAATGTCAGCACCCATTGCAGCTCCTAAATGAAAAAGACGTGCAAAGCTCATTTGGACATTAATCGCATCAATAGGTGTTCCGTCAGAAAATCTAGCATCATCTCGTAATTTAAAAGTAAAAGTTTTATGATCAGGAGACTCTGTCCATTTTTCAGCAATGTCAGGGGCTAAATCTGTTGAAGGCGTATATCTTAAGAGACCTCTGAAGATTTGTAATACAATCGTCATCGAATATGCATCTTCCATCTTATGAGGATCAAGATTAAGATTTATTGGCGGAAAACTAATATTTAATTCTTTTGTACTCGTCACTTTTTGTTCCTTTGTGCAGCCAACCATCATGACTGTCACTGCCATCAAAATAAATTTATAAATGCGCTCTGTCATAATTTTCAACCTTTTTGAAATTTAAGGCAATTACTAGAGCCACTGCCAAGCAAAGCCCACCACGAAGTCCACATTCCCATAGAAATGGAAGAGAGTTTTTCCAAAGACCAACAGCGATTTCACCTAGAGCAAAAATCGTTATCATCTGTGCATTTCTTGCGTGATTGACTGATCCGATAATTTTTTGAGGAGTATCAATCTGAATGTAAGAAGAAATACGGTGGAATAATATCCAAAAGCAAATATCTTTAAATAAGCAGACAGCCCAGACAAGAGCATTGGGTCCTGGTATCATTCCAAGCAGAATTAGAGAAACTCCAAGCATAATCCAAAGTGCGGATCGTAAATTTTTAATAAATTGAGTGCGCTCTAAGTAACCAGCGAGCCATACAGCAAGGCCGTATGAAAGAAGAAACAATGAAATCCATTCTTCTTTTGCTCCCGCAAGTCTCGCCGTAAACGCACTTGTTCCCATCATTGAAAGGACAAGGAGGGCATCTAGTGCGCCTGCTTTAAAATTATATTGATAAAAATCTTTGAATTTTTGAACAATAGAGCTGCCATTCGATTCCTCACTCTGAGCGCCCTCAATAGGAAGCATGAACAAAATTAGACCGTTTAAAATAAAAGTGATCGCATCAAAAATAATAACGGCAGATAGGCTTAAGCGAGTAATTGCGAACCATCCGAGAACTCCCGCAAACAAAGTCGCGCCTTGCGTGGCTTTGTTGAGCCATACCGCATTTTTAGAATTAGATTGGTAAGATGAATCACTTAAGACTTTTGCTATTTGAGCCTTACTTCCATTTTGAATGGATGTGAAAAGGGAGCGCAAAATCATTGCTATCAAAATGAAATAATAGTTTTTATCTAAGACTTCCCAACTATAAAATAAAAACAAAGAAGCAGTCGCCGCACCAATTTCTGCAAAAACGATAATTTTTTTAGGGGATAAAGAGTCAGTCTTATGACCCAAAAATACAGAGACAACTACTGGCAAGAATCTTGAAAGGCCAATAATGACACTGATTTGTAAAAGGCTAAATTGATTCTTCAGCATAAAAGCAAGTAGTGATACAACAAGTGTCATGCTACCGACTGAAGAAAGAAGTGTTCCTAAGTAGAAATAAAATGGAGTTTGTTTTTTTGAGATCAAACTACACCTCTCCTTCGCTTATGCCGAGATCTCTAAATTTCCCATGAACAAAATTTCTTGATCGTGAAATTTGCTCGGCTATTTTTGATTTATTTGGAATAATCTCGAAAGATTTTTGAAAATAAATTTTTTCAACCCATTCTACGATAGATTTATATTGATCTGAATTGATGTCATTTTCTTCTTGCGGAAGCAGATCCCAAGGGATTTGGATAAGTTTATTGTCTTTAGCCTGAGTGAGGGCATGATCTAAGATGATATGTCTTGCGCCTATTTGGAAACCTCCATCGGTGTCAGCAAGAATTTTAGCACGTTCAATACAATTTCTTAATGCACGAATGTTTCCAGGCCAGTTATGATTTTCTAATAGCTCCAGAGCTTCTTTTGTAATTCGCAAATGAGATTTCATATCTTTTAAGAAATGTTCGACCAAAAGAGGAATATCGCTTTTTCTTTCTTTTAAAGCTGGAGCTGACAGAGACATTACGGTCAGGCGATAGTATAAGTCTTCTCTGAATTTCCCTTGAGTTACGGCTTGAGATAAATCTCTGTGAGTGGCTGCAATAACTCTGACATTGAGTTTGATAGAATTGTTGGAGCCAACTCTCACAACTTCTTTTTCTTGCAATACTCGCAATAGCTTTGCCTGTATAGTTAAAGACAGTTCGCCAATTTCATCTAAAAATATATCGCCACCATTTGCTGCTAAGAATTTTCCATCTTGCTGTTGGTGAGCACCAGTAAAAGAGCCTTTAACATGACCAAAGAGTTCGCTTTCTGCCAAGTTTTCCGGAATAGCTGCACAGTTCACGCAAATCAGTGGGCGAGTCGTACCATTTTTTTCTTGGATATTGAGAGCGCGAGCAATCAATTCCTTTCCAGTACCTGATTCGCCATAGATCAAAACAGGGGAAGTATTTCCTTTAAGTGCTTGTATTTGACCTTTCATGCTTAAAATTTTTGGCGAATGGCCGATGATTTCATATCGTAGAGAATTCTCTTCAGAAATTTTCTTCTCTAGAGTTTGGGCCTTTGCAACAAGTTGCTGCTGTTGAATTGCTTTTTTTATTTTAAATTTAATTTCAACATCCAAATTGCCTGGCTCTTTAACAACATAATCATACGCGCCTTCTTTCATTGCCCTTACGACCGTTGTGATACTTTTTTCCCCAGTGAGCATAATGATTGGTAGGCTTGGCTTAAGCCCCTTTAATATTCTTAAGAGCTGAAGGCCATCAATCTCAGGAAGATTCATATCAAGTAAAAGACAATCGTAATCTTTCGCTTTTAGAGCAGCCATTGCTTCACTAGCATTGTTTACGCAAAATAAATCATAATCTTTTGAAAGGCTTTTACTTAGCTCCTCTAAGAATTCGACATCGTCATCGACTGCAAGAATATGTTGTTTTGTTAAGGCCGATTCGTTTTCCATCTATAGAGTGATAGAGGCAACAGGTGTGCCATCAACACAATTGTTAAGATTTTTTTCAAAGAGTGTGCTTTCAAATACTTACACAATTTTTATTTATTTATATGGAGTCAAATTGGCATAGGTGTAATCGTAAAATGACACTAGAGATGTAAGAAATACATTTCTAGAAATCTAAGAACTTAGAAAAATCTTAAAAATTAGACATCACTTTAGGTCTTAATAAGACTAATGGCTTCATTATCCACTACTAATAGATTAATGTTTTTTAACGTAGACGCTGTAAATCCAACACTTTTCCTTTTTGTCCGTTGAGGTTTTTATAGTCAACAGTCGGAATCCGAAGGCCCATTTTTTTAAGAAGGCTAATGGCAATTTCTTCCCTATTCTGTTTCGCTATTGGGTTCATAAACTCCGCAAGAGTTTGTCTGAAAAAATCCAGCTCGTCATGACCAGAACAAATTTGGATATAGATATCTTCTAATTCGCGGCTTACTGGTGACATCCCCAGTTCCCACATTTCTAATTCCTCACAAGACCGTTTTGATTTAGATGCAACGACTTCTATTGGGATATTTCGGTAAGTCCGTAATCTTGAAAAAAACTGTGGAACAATTTTTTTAATGAGTTCTCGTTTTTCTTCCTTAGATCCTTCGGTTGTAGCATTGAGACTGGAGTAAAGGGGCTGCATATATTTATGCAAGGAATTGAATCGAAAACTTGTTAGCTCAATAACCTCTCCGCTCATACAAACACTCCTTTTATAAGGCTGACGGCATGCTGCTTATACTCGATATCTCTTATAAGCTCGTATAGACTAATATAAGCTAAATTATATAGCAAGAGATATTGAGTATTTCCGATGCTTTGGTGCTGTCTAATTACTGCAAGTATTCGATATGACGCATTTTCTTTGACTTGGAGTGTAACGGTTAATAAAATTTTACAAAAGGAAACAACAAATGCCTAAACCGCCAAACAATGTAACTCCAAAGAAAAATTCTACTGAAGAAAGACTCAGGGCAACTCCGTTTGGCGGCGTCGAACTGTTAGACTCAGAAGAAGACTCTATTCGCTTATCTGTATGGCGACGTTTTACGGAATCTAAAGTTATCGAAGAGCTTTTAACCAAACCTGAATTTAAGCATGTGACAGAAGAATTGAAAGCTGGTCTTTCTTGCTCTATGCAGGGTGGTGCAAAAGACCACATCTATAAGATTTTCTCTGAAGGAAAGGGAATGAAATTAGAAGTGAACAAGAAGTTTGCTGAATCCCTAGGAGAACATCAGGTGAGATTCTTTCAAGGCGTTGTACAAGCGGGTATAGAGGGCTATGGCGCTCTATACATGCAAATGAAGGGACTACTCACTCGTCCAAGCACTGAAGCCACTGGCCTTGATCCTGTTAAAAGCCCCAAGAAATAATTCGATTAAAATCTACCCTTCTTGGTCGCTAAAAAAGCAATTTTTTTGGAAATTCGCTTTTCAGCGCTGGCTAAGAAAGTACACAAAAAAAGCCGGAAATTTTCGTTCCGGCTTATGTCAGTATTTTCTTTGAAGGATCTCTGTCAGGAATCTAGTGTTTTAGTTTCGGATTACTGCAGTTGCTACACAACGTGGATCGCTGAAAAAATAATATTTATATTTAGTTGTTGCTTTTTCTGCAGCACAATTTGAAAAACCCTTTTCTAAACATAAAGTCACTGCAGTCTCTACAGCGCGGTTTTTGGCTTTAATTGCAAACGTAGAAGTTCCATTTAAACAAGATGACTTCCAATCGTTTAACCACTGCGATTCTGTTAGTCCTGGCGGTACAGCAGAACTATCGGCCTCTTGGCAAGAATAGCTAGTTGACTTATTTTCTATTGCAGCTTGATCCTTATTAATGGTTACTGTGCTTTTAATAACAAAAGCAGCATTAACACAGCCAGAATTAACTCTTTCTTCTTCATTACCATTACCTCTGACATCAACACATTTCGCATTTACTTTAAGAGCATCAGTGCTGAGCGAGTTGATGTTGTTAGAAGTCTTTTGGCAAGCTTCCCACTCACCATTTGATCCATGGTGCTCAAACCCAAAACAAACGCCGGCGGCTTTGACTTCAGTATTCTGCGCAAACGCTGCGATTGATAAAAGCGATAACAAAAATATAAATAATGTATTTTTCAATGTTCCCCCTTGAATATATTTAGCTGCAAAAACTAGTGTCGTTTCATAATCATGTCAATTAAACAAATCTTTTACTTCGCGGCCCGTATCGTTTTAAACGGGCCTCTATGGCTAAAACGGCTATTGGCTTAGAATCCAGTGCCTTCTATATATATTAGGAGCCGTCGACGGTCCCGCCTGGATAGCGTTTTTTGGCTAAGAAACCCCTAGGCGCCAGAAAACCAGGGTGGCTTAATCAACGTGCGTTCTTGGGCAGCCTACGCCATCTCTTATATATAGTAGGCCTGTACTTTGTTGACGGCTGAGCACCTTCGAATGATTCCTTTTTTTGTCAATGTCTAAGCTCTAGGCAGATTAAGTCCAATCCATTCCAATCCAATGCTTGGCACGATTGCAGTGTAATTGAACGAGGAATTTAGATTTTTATTTAAACTAGGAGTTATCAATGAAGAAATTTATCGTTTTAATAATTCTGTTAGCATCCACACAGTCAATGGCTGATGCTACACACTTGGCGTGCATTTTCAGCTTAAGTGGTAACAATTTGGATGGGACGGTTTTCAATAAAACTGAAAATAGCCAAATCCCATTAAAAGATTTAACAGACATGTACATGCGATCCTCAAATGCAGGGAAACTCGAGATTGGTAACAGATCTTGTGAATACAGCTTGCGCCAAGCTCTGGAGTCGCAAGATGGATACATCAAAATTGCGGTAATCAACAAGGACAGTGGCGAAAGCACAAAGACATTCACTTCTTTCGATATTCGTTCTGTTACTGAGCAAACGGAAGCTTACATAAAATCAGAGAATCCATCAAACAACAGCTCTTTAAGTTGTCGCTGCCGCCTAGTAGACATTAAGCCGAATTAATCCCCTAATTTCTTTGTCGATGCCAGTGCAAGAATGTACTGGCATCTGCCATTTTGGGGACTGTAAGCGTTTGTTTATATAACCCGTGACTTGTTAGCCAGGCGACCTAAACTCTTGTTAAAGATCAAACGAACTATCAAATGGAATCAGCGCTACCAGTTCTGAGTACGTCTTTTTTGCAATTCTTAGGGCATCAACAGAATCTTGAAGAGTCAGTGGCCTTGGCATGCTATCGGGATACCGAAAGCCAACGGCAAAAATCGTTAATTCGTCAGCATCCTGTAGTAAGGGTGCAAGCTCTGGCATTGAAGGAATAATAAGTTGAGCGAGTGCTTTAATATTATGTATTTTTGTGTACCTAATTTTCTTATACGACAAAAAACCTTTAATCGCATTTTCGCAAGCCTGTTGGCAATGAAAAGGAATCACTCTTATATACTTTTCTGCATCAAGACGATGAAGAGCTTCTGCTGCCATCAGATCTTCATGTGCGTTTGCAAACCAGTCTTTGGGTTTTGTGACTTTCAACTTATAACTCCACGCCTTCAGTTGCTACCGTGTGCGCAATAGAGTTAAATCGTTCTTTGGATTCACTAAACTCAGTTTCAGTATAAATAAACACATCAATAGCAGAGGGATTGTCCCATAAAATTCTACGGGCTTCACGCATTCTTTCTATTGAGTCTTTACCTGAATTTTTAACGATTAAAAAAAGATCATAGTCGCTATTTTCAGTGGCAGTGCCATTTGCATGAGAACCGAAAAGATAAACCTTTTCTGGTTTGAAATGATTTTTGAGCTTAGTGACAATCTCAGATAAATTTTTGTCTTTTTGTAATTCAATTTGCATAAAAAAATCTCTCTAGTAATTTTTGTATTAAGAGTCCTCAGCTTATTTAAAAAATCCTTTGATGAATTTCTTAAGTAAAATGAGGCTAAGCAGCAGCCTCTGGAAATTGAACGGTTGGTGTATGGAGAGCAATTTCTTTTTTCTCTTCTTCCAACAGTTTTAGTCTTGCGAGTTCTTCGTCTTTTTTCATCGAAAGCTTTTCTTGGTGGACACTTCCATGCGAACATTTGGCAATAATCCCAATATTTCGATAGGTCATTCCAGCCTTTAGCAGCTTGCGAATCAAATCAGAGTCTCGCATCTTCTTTCTGCCGATGAGCTTACCTTTTGCTCTTGCGTTGGCGAGTCCGTTCTTAACTCTCTCAGCGATTAAATCTCGCTCTAGGACCGCAATCGCACTGATAATTACAAACACGGCTTTTCCAATCGGAGAATTCGTATCTATTTTTTCAGTGAGTGAAACGAAATTTGCATTCACTTTTTTCAAATCTTCAAGACCTTGCAGCAAGTGTGTTGTGCTTCTGGCAAATCTTGAGAACGAATAAACTACTACGCATTCAACTTCGTTATCACGAACAGCTTTCATCATCCGATCAAGCGCGGGACGTGATGATTTTGTTCCGCTAATTCCTTCGTCAGCAAAAAGCTCAAAATTAGTAATGTTGTTCATACGACAATACTCATTTAAAGCTCTTGCCTGTGATTCTAATCCACTGGCTTGATCGTTGGTACTAACTCTGGCGTAAAGACAAACTTTTCTTTCCGTACTCATTTTGCACCTCCGATAGATATAGGGTTTTTCTTTGATTTTTTCAAACTTATTAGCAATTTTATATTCATAAAAGCACCTCCTTAAGGGTTATATTGTTTCTCATTAGAAAAGGGTCGTTTAATAGGTTTAATTATCTCTCATAGGCTTACCTCCTTGGTTGGTTATTACTTAAATTAGTTTTTTGATTTTCAAAAAATAATGGGCTTCCCCAGGTTGAGGTTCTGCTTTCCCACAAGACTTTTGCTGTCTGGATCTGAACCCATTTTGTAAACGCAGGAAGTTGTCCAGCTAGGGCCGCAGCAATTGCCACTTTGATTGCAAAATCTGTTAATTTATCTAAATTCATAAAAACCTCTCCATTGTTAAAGGGCCCCTCAGTTGAGAGGGACCAAAGTTTATTTAAATAGCTTTCTTTTCAACTGTTGAATCAGTTTCAACATTTAAAATTCGTTTACAATAATTCACATGCTTGGAAATTCTGATCCCCAGAAAACTGTGAATCAGATATTTACCATCTCGGCTCAAGTAGACTTTGGGATTTACGGTAAGACCTTGAACATTCTGTAATGTGTTTCCTTGATTATTTGTTTTCATATTAACTTTCTCCTTTAGATAAGTTGTTTTTAGTTTCCACTCTCTATCGAGTGGGCCTTGCACAATTTGAAGGCCCCGAAGAGAGAGAATAGGAGAGCGTAAGTGATTTATTCTGACCGTCATGCGTGAGCACCCTAAAGGTGCGATAGCGGCAGGGGGCATGACAGAAAGAGCGGTAGCGACCTGGCGTGCTACCTGCAAAGGGAAGAAAAAAGAAATCACTGAAGCGAGCAGTTTAAAAACTTCCAAAGAGAAGAGATAAAACGAATATTTTTGGATAGGCATTATTTCTTCTCCTTGTTGATGGTTATGGTCTTGTCCTCAAACCGTTGAAGGATGTTTAAGACAGCATTTCGGGACCATTCTTTTTGCATGCGAGTTTTGAAACCCTGCTTGTTCAAGTAACGGAAAATGGCGCTAGCTGTTTTACCTAACTGCCACTGTTGGTGGATAACAAGTAAGGCGGAATACTCACGAGCATCCTTTTCAAGCTGCCCTCCAATGTAGGTAAAACCGTAAGGTGGTGGCGTTGAGCTTTTGAATTTTTGCTGGAAGATATCCTTGGTACTGACAGATTTGTTAGGTCTTAGAGTCACCCCATTTTTCTTCAATTCATCTCGAATTGTCGTCCACGGAATGCCCGTCATCTGTGATATATCACTTAAGGAGTGTCCCTCAGAATAAAGAGGGGAGACTATAGGAAAAACTCGATGCTTGCACTTTTGAAAAAGCTCAATAAAATCATGATGAATGGGAAGTCTGCTAGTTGCGGTAAATCCCCTACCATTTTCCCGTCGCAGGAGATTTCCATGCCTAAATTATTTTTAATCATTTTTTTAGTGTTTCCTTCTTTCGGTTTTTCTCAGGACGCCATCCCGCAGCCAGCAAGTGATTTGAAAAGCGTGATGAAAGAGATTGGACCAAAATTTAGAGTTATTTCACAGACTGTCGCTGATGCGAGCAAAAATCCCGAAACCATTCAGAATCTTAAAGATTTAGAAAGCCTCGTTTACGAGGCGCTTTCACTGCGTCCACCAATGATCGCTAGTATGCCGGAGTCAAAACAGAGAAAAGCGGAGCTGAGATATCTCCACTTAGTTTTAGAATTACAGCTGGCCATCGTAGATGCACAAACAGCATTGCTTAATAGTGATCAGAACACTGCCCAATTAGCCGTTAAAAAGATGTCTACTCTTCGAATAACTGGACATGGCGAATTTTCCGAATAGCAGAATATAGAGATAGACTCGCACTTTTGATTACGAAGGGTTCTAAATTATTTCCAGCTCAATCCCTGCATCATCAGCTACATCTTTTAAAATAGATCTAACTGTTTCATTCGCATTCTTTACAGCAATTTTATTATTTTGCTTAAGAGCTAAAACAGGTATCACCTCATCACCAAATGACGAACCAATAGACTCTACTCCATCAAAATCCAAACAAACTGGATAGATTATGCTACTTGCTAGTCCTTTCATAACATCTGCTCCGAATTCTCTTCCTGTTAGTACGCTCCCAAACTGATTTAATTTTATGATTGTCATAATTCACCAACTTTCTCTGATATAAGTCTATCCACAACTTTTCTGTCTGTTTTTTCAAAATTCGTATCTATTAAAATCAATCCAAATCGAGTTCCTGTAACCGATGCCATCGGTTCATTAAAAGATATTTTAGGATCCCCACTTTTGATTAGATTCATTGAAAGTCCAATATCGCCTGTGTCTGCTCGAAGTAGTGAATGATTACCCAAGGCTATAGATAAAACATCCGTTAGGCCCTTTCCTCTTGGAGAATCTTTCCAAGAAGTTACATGAGGCTTAAACGACTCTAATAATGCCCCTCTATCTGAAAAATCAGAATAAGTTGGATTTTGTTTCAGCGACGCTGGAATCCCAAGTCCGGGGTCTGCAACCCCAATAATAATGCAGTTTGATTCTTTCCACAGGAATCGTTTTGCAGAAACATAACAGACTCTCTCGCTTAGTATTTCGTGTGAGTGAGTCATTGCATTATCTGCAAGCTCACCAAGAATTACAGAAATAGCTCTTCCAACTGTATCTTTAAATCCTTGCTGTCTAAGTAATTTGAGTAGGTTTTCTGCGATTATGCGCTCGCCGCCTTTAACCTTAATCGCATTTATTGGCATTAATATTGAAGTATCCTGAATAGAGGCTCCTTTTAAAATACCTCTATCCCAAAAAATTCTATCTTCTTTTTCAAGCTGATAGAAAAACTGTATAGTTTTTAAATATTGGCAAATATGTTTGTCATCAACCAATAGCTCAATTCTTTTTTCTGTTTTAGCGCGAACTATTAAATTACAGAGTAATGATAAAGCTCCATAAGGATCAATCTGAGATATGAGTCTTAAATCAAATACGTTTTTACGTACCTCAAGGAGATCAACTGAATCACTCGAAAGAATATTTAGGGCTATTTTACTTCTAATTTGCACTTTTGGTAAATCTACAGAAGAAGTTCTACTCGACAAAACTGATATTAATTCATTACTAAAAAATCGAGGTCTTTTTCCAACCATGATTTCTCGAATATCATTTTCTTGTCTGATCTTATTAAACGTTGAACGAGACACACCGAGAAACTTCGCAGCCTCTGCAATTGATAACAACTTATTGTTCCTGTCTCCTGAATCACTCATTTAATTTTTACCTATAAAACATTATTTATTATGTAGCAGATTTGATCAAATAAAGTCAATTTAAATCAAATTTACTTAAAATTGGTTAAATTTAATCAAATTTAATAGGTTTATAATAGTCAATATTAATCAAATTTACTCAATTTTAAGCATGTTTAGTTAAAACTAGACTTTAGCCAAGCTCTCTTGACAAAAGACAGTATCAACAGCGAGAGTGAAGAGATTAGGATATTAAGAATCTAGAAAAGTAAATTAGAGAAGGTAGATGGTGGCACGTAGAATTCTTTTGGTAGAAGATAATGCAACAAATATTGCTATCATGACAGAGTTTCTCACAGATGAGAAATTTGAGATTTTGTTTGCAAAGGACGGACAGGAAGCTGTTGCTGTCGCGGAAAGTGGAAAGCCTGATCTTATCCTTATGGATATAAATTTGCCGATTGTTTCTGGAGTTGATGCTACAAAAAAAATTAGAGCGAATCCAAATACAAAAGACATTCCTATTATAGCTCTCACAGCAGGAATTATGCCTGACCAAAAGAAACAAGCCTTGGACGCTGGATGCAACGATTTTCACGGCAAACCAATTGATTTTATGCTTTTAATTGATCTAATGAATAAATATCTTAAATAAGAATGCTAGATTAATTTTGCTAACTTTAAGAGTTGAGAGCTAACCTTTAGCTTTTCAGATTCGATTCGTTCTCTGTTCATTTCAAATCTTAGTTTACCATCTTCTAGGAAAAAATTAATCATAGAACCTTTTTCGGCAACCCCTTTTTCTTTGCTAATAATAAGAGTAGAAGATCCTTTGGTTTTCTTCACCAGAGAGGTTAAAACTTTCTCTTCGGTGAAAACCAATATGATCAACTGACTGTCTTTGAGGTCGGCTAAATTTTGAGCTTGATGTAAATTGATTTTTTTGTCTCTAATTTTTTTATTCTTAGAAATTTCTGATAAGTACTGAAAGATAGACGAGACCAAGGAAAATTTTAGTAGTGAAAAAGCAAAATACGAAATTTTAAGAATTCTTGGTAAATCAAAAGTAAAAGAGAGCCTCTAGATAAGCGTTGAAATATTACAATTTGAGAGTTGCAAGTTGCGTGATTTTTGAGTTGGAATTATCTTTGCCACATGAAGTTTTTTGGATTGATTTTGGGGTTATTGATTTGTTCGGTTTCTTATTCGGCGTTACCGGATGCTAAATATCATTGCGAAGATGAAAGCACTCTTGATCTCAAAAAAATGAAAGCCCAGTTCCATGATATTTCTAATCAAGATAAAGAGGTTAGCGGACTTTCTGTTCTAAACTCTGGAAAGGCCATCAAATTAAAATTTGATAATGGATCTTCAGTTCTTTGCCACAAATCTAAAGTTGAAATTCTTTTTCTCTAAAAATTTTTTCCGTTCTCAAAATAATCTGATTTTTCGATAGGAATATAAACTACAACGATATCTTTAGCTTTTGTGAGAGCTTTAGTTTGGTTTGTAATGATTCTCGTGGATCTAATCTTAGTTTCTTGTGATCTTTCAAACCAATGAACTTCTATGAATGGGTAGGACTTTATGGACTTGCCGTTGGTATAGAAAGTGTTGGGAATCAGCTCAAAAGAAAAATTATCTTCACTGGTATCCATGGCCTTAGCCAGTTCTTTAGGTAAAGTTTTACTTAAGGCTTTAACATTTTTCTCTGAAATGCATTTTAAACGGATGTGCGGCATTATTCGATATCACGATCTCTAAGGACATTTACTTCGATCATTTCATCTACGATTGCTGGCTGGAAACCAGGGAAGTCTTCAGATAGATACAGTTCTAGACCCTTTTTAGATTTTTTAAATTGAGTTTCGATCACTTTATTCGGATAGTTTGGATCGGAGATGTAAATGATTTCATTTTTTTTATCAATTTTTAAAGCAATCACCGTATGGCCCTCTTCGCCATTCTCACTCAACATTCCTAGAACACGAAGTTTCCAAGAGTAGTTTTTGAATTGAGTAGGATCTAAATCCTCTTTTTTGTCCGTATAATCAAGTCGGATAATACCATCCAAGCCGTGCTCTTCAAGAACCTCTTCCGTGTATTTATCAACATCAGAAAGAAATGCACCTTCATAACGAGGGTCTTGAACCATAAATCGTCTGGCTTCTTCGATGATTTCAAATAAAAAATAATCAGGTCTTTGGAGGAATTTACTTTTCGAAACACCATAATACTGGCTTACGGCTTGGATAGCATTTACCTGGGCTGTGAAGGCACAAAGGCCGCCATTTCTTTTTAGAAGTTTTCTTTTCTTAAGGCGAATATCAGTTTGGTGAATGAGCTTTTCTCTTTCCATCAATTCTAAATAAGAATTAAGGAGGCTTGGGCCGTCAGTCTTAAGAGCTCTTATGGCATCAATGCGCGCAGAGCCCCAGCTGAGCACCGGGCAGAGTAATAGAATGTATACGAGAATTGTCCCCACAAATTTCATTAGGGTGAAGCTATTTAAGAGGCGTATTTGAGTCAACATTATTGTAGATATCTTAATAGGTAAATTTTTGTTGTCGCTTTTATTCCAGTAGGATTAATAAAAAGTATGAAAATATATACGCTTTATCTTTATATCCATATTTTCTTAATTGCAGTGCCGAGCTTTGCATCTTTTGATAGGCAATATGAATATCGATCTTTTTCCGAAAAAGAGATGGAAGTGCCTGATTATTTTGACAAAATAGATTCAGAATACACGTCAGATATACTGACATATTCAATTACACCTACAGAAGAAGTTCTATTCCAAGAAACCGATAAGCAGTTTTTAATCTCACTCGGGTCGTTAAGTCGTAGAGAATTCATGAAAGACGCGCGCCTAAAGATTAAGCAAAAACTAAATGATAAAATTGATTTCAAATACAATTATTTAGAGCAAAAAGATTTTGAAAACTCTCAAACTCATTCAGTGGCAGAATTTGTTATTAAGCCGCTACAGAAAGTTCACTTTTCAGCCTTTGCAGAGTTAGATTTTTCTAAAGTGAATGACAATGTCGGGTTTTCTTTTTCCTATCTGCCTCAGATGAATCATGAAGTTAAATTTTTTTACAACATGGTACAATTTGATCGAAATAAAAGAAATTCTCTAGATGATAGATTCAATAAGAAACCCTATACATTTGGATTTGTAGGTCGCCATACAAAAGAGAAATTTGGAAAAATAAAATACTTCGAATATGGCTTCCTTAATGAGACCTCCGTGGAATGGATATTTCCTACTCAAGATATAAATTACGAATATCAAAGATGGATGGGCACTTTGCGATATCTTAATCCCATCAATGAATTTGAAACTTTTGCTATATTTTATCAGTTGGATCATCGCAACGACCTCAAAGAAGCATTATCTACGGAAGTTCCAATAAGCTCTCTCGATCTACAACGTAATCAGCTTCAATTGAATTATAACAATATAAATTTTGAAAAGTTTGAATTGGATTCAGGTTCCTACATTGTTTATCGCGATGCCAATTTACTAACTGGTATTGCGCGATATTTGGATGTGGTTCCTTATGCCACTTTTCATTTTAATAAAGATAAAGACTCCGCGGAGTTTTGGTCTCTCGGCTATGATGTTGATATCCATCGCACAGATAAAAAAGATTCTATTTCGAAACAAGATACAAAAATCAATCATCGAGGGAATGTATTCTGGACCGCTAGATTTAATCCTCAAGCTTATCTAAAGTTGGCAGGAACTTTAGATATCGACGACCTTTCTTGGGAGGGTGGCAACGGAAAATTCGTGATGGAGTTTTAAAGGTAGACATTTTTAAAGATTAATTAATAATAGAGTTATGAAGTGGGTGAGCAGAATTCCATACAATGAATTTACTTTCGAATTTGCTAGAAGTGGTGGGCCAGGAGGGCAGCACGTCAATAAAACCAATTCTGCGGCAATCTTGCGCTGGAGCGTAGATGCAACCCTTGCTTTCTCCGGAGATCAAAAATTAAAACTACAAACTAAACTCAAATTGAACCAAGAATCGGAAATTGTTATTCGCTCAGAAGAGCATCGTGACCAAGAGAAAAACAAAAAGAGATGTTTAGAAAAATTAGATTCCTTAATAGAAAAAGCTCTTTTTGTGCATAAAAAAAGGAAGCCCACTAAGCCTTCGCGATCTCAAAAAGAAAAACGAATCAAATCCAAGAAAATTAGATCTGAAGTAAAAAAATCTAGAGCCAATAAAGACTGGTAACTACTTCAGACCTTTGATTCTCTTCAAGCATTTATTTGAAACTTGAACTTCAGAGAATTTATTCATGCTTTTAGAATAGGCATAATCTTGCTTGCAAGTTTTAACATTTGTTTTGTTTGTGAAATGAAACTCTAGAGCATCGTCACAGATATCTAAACCAATTTTAATAACGTAAGTTGAGCCGATTTCAAAATCATCAAATTTTGTCACGGTCGTTTGACGAGTGAGAAGGGGCGACAAATGATTGATAATTTCCTCTTCGCAGAATGAATATAGGAACGGTGAGACATAGTTGTAGTTTTCAGGGATAACCACTGGAAATTTGTTTTCACTGATTTCCTTTTTTAAAATTTCAAGATTTTCACCGTACATCGTATAAGCCATCTTTTTTTCTTCGGTTGTAAGAGTTTTGTAGTCGCGAACTCTATTCCATCCAAAGCCCCAGCGATAAGTGTTTTGCCCCAATGGACCGCCACCAGCTCTCGTTCCTAAATACATAAGTCTTGCGGGAGAAGAATCTCCAGTGGCCTTAATACAAGCAAAAAAATCTTGATCCACATTTAATCTTTCAGCCTCTGTCCCACCCAGCCAATAAGAGGCATCGTGATCTATGCAGCAATGTTGCCAGAGAGTAGGGTTCTCTTTTGTTCCATCTTTATATTTTGTACAGCCATCTGTAGCGAAAGGATTCAATTCTAGTGCAAATGGACTTGATTTATTCTCTACAGAAAAAGTATAGCCGACCAAGTTCTGTGCTTGTAAGTTTTGAACAAACATCGCTACTAGAATAATTAAAAGAAATTTAGCCATTCGTAGAATCCTTTATTTTATAGTTCTTCGAATGAAGGTATCCCGTTTTCTGAGACGAAGGCAAGACTGTAATGGGCAGGTAAAAACCATGACAACGCTTGTAAAATTCCCTCATGTTCTTCAGCCTTGGGACTTCCAAAAGATTCAATGGAGAAGCAGAGATCGAATTTAACTTTGTCTGGAGAAATCATAATGATTTTAGGAGCCATAACTCCTTGTTGTTTCAAAAATTCTCTCAAGACTGTGCGTACAGCGGTAGGCAAGAAACCCTCGCTTGGCGCCCCAATATAAAATTCTACGCCGGCCTCGATGCTTTGCTCTTTTTCGTGCGAATGATCGTGTCCGTGATTGCAATTTGGTCCATGTTTATGATCTTGACCATGGTTGCTGCCATGAGCGTGAGCTTTGGGAATTGGATTTTCTAAGAAGAGACCATTTTTGATATAATTCCAAATCATTCCATAAGTCAGAACAAAATCCGGAAAACTCTTTGTAGGATTGATAGCAAGGCCAATTCCGTTTTCAGAAATCCATTTCAAAAGATTGATGGCCGGTTCTGAGCTATCTTCTTTGATTTCGATAAACATATAAGGAAACTGATCGGGTCCAGCTTGAGGAGCTTGCGCCATCAAAGAAATATTTGCATCAGGTAGGGTTCTAAGAAAATCACTCTCCCACTGAATATCTCTATCCTTGTGGGAAATTGCCAATAACTCGAGGATTTGTTTTTGTTTACTCACAGAACTATCTCCATTTAGGGAGATAGAACTATCATTCTTCTTCGCTAGTTACAACAGAGCTTGGTAGGAGATCGAAAAGACATTCTCTCCAATACTCCGGCGCGTCTTGCGAGAAGTCGACGGCGATTTCAAAGGTTCCTTTGCCCACATATCTTGTTCGGGCAATGTGACCATTGATTTCAAGCTCCATCGGATTGATCATAAGCACAATGGGTTCTCCCTCAATAGATTGAAGAGAGAGGTTTTGTCTTAAACCTTTAGGCACTAAATCTTCTCTATCAATAAGTATTAAAAAACCCGTAGAGGAGGCATCTATAAGATGTCCAAACCTGGCAATCGACTCAAAGTGAGACAATGTTGTAAGGTTGGACACAGGAATTGAGCCTACTTGTTTTCTTTTGGCAACTCTCCCTGGAGAATCGTTAAGTGGAGTTGATTTCTTCTTTTGCGCTGCTGTTTTCTTCATTACTTACCTCAAATCTTATGTCTTATTTCTCTATACATAAGCTTATCGGCCAGCCTAGACCAAAGTTAAGAGCCTGTCTTAAAATGATGTGATTAATTTGATTAAGATTTGGTGGTCAGTCCCAAGTAACTGATTTTCCTTGGGTGATATCTACCATTCTTTGAAGCGAAACCCTCGCTTTTTTGATCATTTCTGGAGCTAGTTTTACTTCTGGAGATAATGTTGCAAGACTGTTTCTTATTTTCTCTAGGGTATTGAGTTTCATGTAGGGACATTGATTGCAAGCACAGTGAGTTCCTGTTGGGGCTTGAATCAATTCTACGTCTGGACGCAACTTTTTCATCTGATGGAAAATTCCATCCTCAGTCGCTACAATAAATTTCTTCGCAGGATTTGTTTCTACTTCTTTGAGTAATCTTGAGGTAGATCCCACAACATCGGCGTATTCCAAGACATCAGGATTGCATTCAGGGTGTGCGATGATGACGGCATCTGGATTTTCAGTTTTTAATTTATAAAGTTCTTTAGCCGTAAAGAGAACATGCACTTCGCAAGTCCCTTCCCAAAACTCCATGGGCCGATCGTATTTTTTAGATAACCATCCTCCAAGATACTTATCGGG
>JANMFM010000318.1:0-25748 GCA_031374125.1 Bdellovibrionales bacterium | reverse complement strand
TACTTCGTAAATTGACTGAACAAAATCACATTGACACAATCAGCTCAATCGAGGAAATTGCGTGAAACAAATCGCCACTCTTCCTACGAATTTCAACTAAACGAGGGGCAAGCCCGTTTCGAAGACAGTTCAATTAAATTTTATGTTCGTGTTTGGACTCAAGACTTTTCTCAAAGACCCGGTATAATGAAACACAATATCAATATGGCAATCTGGGAAGCTCTAAAAAAGGAAAACATCCAAATTCCATTCCCTCAGATGGATCTAAACATAAAAAAAGACCTTAAGTAGATTTTTTGTAATTTAATCTCAAGTAGTGCAATATAACCAAGGATTGGATGTAAGCGTGAATTTTTAATCGTTTGCACTTACGTGTTGCCATTACTTGCTTTCATACTTTTAATTAATTTCACAAAGGTAATTAAAACTCCACTGACTAATAAAGCTCCCACGATCAATTGCGCGGCACTTGATACTTGGTGAGTTAACTCTTGTGTTTTGTATTTTGATTCCCTCACCTTATCTGTCAAATTCATCATGGCATTTTCAAAATCGATAAGGCTCTCATTCGTAGATCTATCTAAATCGTCAATGGATATGTTATTTGGCTGCACCTTGCCCCTCCTTTATTGTTTCTTCAGCAATCTGTTGAAATTTGTTAAATTGACGATAAATAATTTCACTTTCTTTTTTTAACGCAGCCCTTGTTTTGTTAAATTTAAAGTCTAATTGCTTAAGTTTATGATAAAAATAAGTCGAACCGACCGATCCTATAACAAAAAGTGTAATTCCTAAAATCAGTGAACTGAGCCAATATTGGTGATCAAGTATTTCTCCGAGCAGAATAATTGAAAAAATAATTAATGGAATGGAACTTATCAAAAATATAGCTCCAAAGACTGTAACACTCCTTGCGTTGTGCTTTACATCTTTAGAGATTCTTTTTAAATCTTGATTAACTAACTTTATATCGTTCAATACCAAAATTTTTGCGGTACGACTGACATCAGAAAAAATTTGCGAATAGGATTTGAGCGGCAGCGGCTCATTTGACTTTTGAGATTCTTCTGAAAATTTATTCATTATTATTTACCCTTCCAATTTAATCGAAAACTCACGCAAATTATTGTTCACGACTTTTAGTCTGCTTGCTTGGAGTTTTCTGTGCCTTGGTTTCTTTATTTTGTTTATTGCGATTGCTTTGCTCGCTCTTGCTGGTGTCTTTTTGGTTTCCTTTGTTTTGATGTGATTGTTGTGCTGACATGATTACTCTCCTTAAAAAATTTAGACTTAATTGTCTTAATTAATTTAAGAAGCAATCTGAGGGCCAGCTATAAAATCAATATATTCATCCTCAACTTGGGAATGGGTCAAATGTGGTATGACTATGGGGATAATAAACAGTAAATAATTGTATATCTGTTCATAATTTCATTTCGTAATTTAAAGCGATGTTTTTATGGATACTATAACGATCACCGTTTTCTTTTAATATTTCAAACCCGTATCACAAAGAACCGTCACCATAATTGGCGAATCTCCCAATGAGTTTGACTCCAGGATTTTCACTGTTGCCGCAACATTAGCAGCCGCCGAGTAGCCAACAAATAGCCCTTCTTTTTCGGCTAATAATTTTCGGTACAAAGTTGCTTCTTCATCAGAAACTTCAATGATGCCATCGGCAAGACTTGCATCCCAATGTGGAGGAACGGATCCGTAACCAATTCCTTGAAGCAAATGTTTGGGCTTAGATATCGCACGCCCAGCAAGAACGGCTGCGCCTTGAGGTTCAACAGCGAAACACTGAACTTTTGAATTTTGCGATTTAAGATATTTCGAAGTGCCCGTGAAGGTACCACTACTACCGACAGCAGCTACAAACGCGGTGATATTGCCTTCGGTATCGTTCCAGATTTCTGGGCCCGTTGATTCTATATGAGCCAGAAGACTGCCGGGATTGTTGAATTGATCGACGTAATAGGCGTTTCGATCAGTAGCTATACGCTTTGCCTCTTTTGCCGCAACAGCAATATCATCACCGGTTACCTGCCCAGGAGAACCCGTAACTTGAGGAACGAGAATGACCTCTGCACCAAGTCCCCGCAACATCTTTACTCGCTCCGGGCTATTGCCAGAAGACATGACTGCAACAAAAGGATTTCCTTTGACTGCACAGACAACAGCGAGACCAGCTCCCATATTTCCACTCGTCATTTCAACAACCGGTTTTCCAGGGCGCAATACACCTTGATCGTAAGCGTAATCTATAATTTTTTTCGCTGCACGATCCTTCACGCTACCGCCTGGCTGCACGAACTCAGCTTTTGCCATCAACGTCCCTGGACCGCGATATATACGCTGCAAAGTTAATAGCGGTGTATTGCAAATAAGGCTTAATGCATTTCGGTTAATCAATATGTACCTTTTTACCTTTCGCGCAACCAAGTCTCAAGCTCGGGAACATTATAAAAAAACAGTTCGGCTCCTGATGAAATAAGCGCCTGCTCATTGACATGCGGATCCCACAAAACTGCGGCAGCCAGCGCACCAATATTTTTTGATCCCATAATATCAGAAGGACTATCACCAATGACCACTATTGTGTTTTTATCCAAAGATCGCCAGTCAAATTTTAAACTATTTTCATGAGGCTTGGACTCAGCATCCGTTGCAAAACTCATGGTTGTAAAGAATGAATCGATCTTATGAGCAGCGAGAATAGTTCGCGCCGATTCTTCGTCTCTGGCCGTCCAAAGATGTATTCGGTAATTGCTTTGACTGAGTCTTCTTAAAAACTCATATACTCCATCAAAAAGATGATATGAATACCGCTCAGATACCTTGCCCCAGGTTGAAATGGCTCTTTTTTTCTTAAGTGGACACTCTACTCCAAAAGCATCAAATAATTTTGTAAATTCCGGATAAAACTTTTCTTTAGCCTCCACCAAAGAAATTTCTCGCTCCAATACTTCGGAAAAAACAATCCTATTGATTTCATAAATATTTTCTCTCGATTGTATGAGCGTTCCATCAAAATCAAAAATTATGTCCTTGATCTGTGCTTTTTCGATTTCGATAACTCTATCCAGAGAGAGGTAATGGAACTTTGCTTGCCCCACCCTAGTTTTTAAACAAAGCTCAGGGTTAATATTTTTATTTCCCGATCTCGTGAAATGCAAATGAGGAAATTTTGCGGTAAACAAATCAAAACTTTCTTTTATCACAAATTCAGCATGCCCAAAACCTTTGGCGTATTCAGTACCAGCTTTTGGAGCAGGTAGCTCGATCAATTCAACAACCTGATTGCCTGCGCGAAAAGGCTCAGTCATGCGGTAGGTTGAAATTGCACGGCCATTGACATTCGCTTCTGTTAAAAGAATTCCTGCGCTTGCCAAAAAAACTTTGTGATCCTCATACTCCTGATGCGATTCGACTCTGAAACAAAGATGATCCGCTCTTAGAGTCGATACTGACATGCCCAGCGCGTGGAGCTCGGCCATCAATTGAGTTAAGAACAACTCTCCATCAAATCTAAATTGCTGAATATCAAATGTATTTTCCATGCCCCCACACCCTCCCTGATCTTTGACTCATGAACTACTATCAAAAAATTTGAGTAAAGCAAAGTGACTAAAATTAACCAACATAGTTAATATATTTAACTATGCTCCATGGAAGGCGCATGATCTATAGTGGATTTAGATCCGTTGTGATCTGAGCAGTCACATAACGCAGGTCTTCTTGGCTAGCTTAACAAGAAGACCTGCGCTAAAAATATCTTATGAAATTAGTTATCGGCAACAAAAGATTTTCAAGTTGGTCGTTGAGACCGTGGTTAGTGGCCAAATATTTTAAAATTCCTTTTGAAGAAATTCTTATCTACCTCGATCAACCCAATACAACTTCTGAAATTTTAAAGTACTCACCCACTGCAAAAGTTCCTGCCCTCATTGCAAATGATGAAGTGATCTGGGATTCGCTTGCGATCTGTGAATACCTCAATGATAAATTCCCGGAAAAGCAAATGTGGCCCAAAGACCTTCTGACCCGTGCATTGGCCAGATCTGTTTCCAGCGAAATGCATTCTGGTTTCCAAGTGATGAGAGAAGTGATGTCTCACAACCTCCAAACCAATCAAAAAACATTTGTATCTCATAAAGCAGAGAAAGATATCCAAAGAGTAAAACAAATCTGGATTGATTGCCTCAAAAAATCTGGCGGGCCATTTTTATTTGGAGACTTCAGCATTGCCGATGCGATGTATGCGCCAGTGGTGAATAGATTTATTTCATATGCAGTTTCCGTAAATGAGCCGGAACTTCAAAAATACATGAAAAAAATTAGAGATTTACCCGCGCACCAAGAATGGATAGAAGCAGGGTTAAAAGAAACCATGGAAGCTCCTCTCCATAAATAACTTTTCTTAAATCCAAAGGACAAAATGGCAAAAAATATTATTATCTGCTGTGATGGAACCTCAAATGAATACAGTCACAACAATACAAACGTAGTGAAGCTTTACGAAAGAATTCTACTGAACGAAAAACAATTGAATTTTTATGATCCCGGCGTTGGGACCTCTTCTCGCTCACTATTTGTGCCGTTCAGATGGTTAAGCAATATGCTCAGCCAAGGATTGGGTCTAGACCTAAATAAAAATGTTGAAGAAGCATATCAATACTTGATGGATCACTTTGAAGAAGGAGATAAAATTTTTCTGTTCGGATTTAGTCGTGGAGCTCACACTGTAAGAAGATTGGCCTGCGTCCTAGAGAAATTGGGCATCTTGTATAAAGGCAGTGACAATATGATTCCCTACGTAATTCGTATGTACAACAAAGATGAAGATCTAGAAATTATTAAAAAATTTCGTTATACCTATACAAAAAAATGTCCAGTGCATTTTATGGGAGTCTGGGACACAGTATCCGCTCTCACAAAACTCATTCCCAGATCAAAGCTAGATGGAAAATCGAGCAAAGAAATTACACATATTTATCACGCCGTTGCTATAGATGAAAAGAGACTCCAATTTCCACCAAATCTCTTTGATCAAAATGATATCGGCGCAAATCAAACACTAGAAGAAGTATGGTTTGCTGGAGTTCACAGCGATGTTGGTGGGTATTATAAGGACGCAAGGCTTTCTGATATTTCTCTAAAGTGGATGATTGAGAAAGCAAAAAATGTGGGACTTGAAGTGGGTCCAGATTATTTTTCGGATATTCAGGCAAATCCTAAGGGAAAAATTCATAATTCATGGAAATGCCTCTTCTGGTTTACTCCTTGGCATATATATGTCGTTTTAGTGATGGCAGGCCTGTTACTTGTAGATGTATCACTCTCCCAGCTCGATCTATATTGGAATATACCATGGCGTCCTTTTAGTTTTACAACAGATCTTCTAAAAGAAAATTGGATCGGCAGTCTTGCAATTGCATTTTGTGCCATTTACTTTACAAAGAAAATTCGCAATATCCCTTCTGGAGCCAAAATCCACAAAAGCGTTCAAGAAAAAATAAATAATGATAATTATAATCCTAAAAACCTCACCCGCTTAATTAAAGAAAATAAAATCAAATGGGTTGAATGAAATTTTAAATTGATTAGAAGGTTAAGCGGTTTGAGCGCTAATACGCCTTTAAAACTTGGAGTTCATAAGTGATATCTCTTAGCGTCTCTAAATAGTAGTCAAAGTTATCAGTTTTCATGTTCACTGTAGCCTTAACCGCCTCCCACCCTTCTGCTTGCAATCTGACAAATGATTCATCAAAAATACTTTTAATAATTTGAGTATCTACGCCTTTTGCCTCAAAAACTTTTTTTAAGTGCTTTGAGCATTCTAACAAAAAATCCTTTTTTCCATTTTTTTGTATAATTTTATAATAAATTCTTTCTATGTCGTAATAATCCCTGGCTCTATCAGCAGTCGTACTTTTTAATTTATAGTCAGGATGTTGTTGGCAAATGGCTCTTAATTTTTCTAAAACTATTAAAACCTGGCTATAGACCTTAACCTCTACAGATTTTACTTTTATTTTTTCAATTGATTTACAATACTCAAATTCGCTAATGTCTAACCTTATTGTAGGTGATTCTGACCCTTCAGGAACAATAGCCTCTCTTCTCTGTTTATCTAGAGGATCACCCATTTTATCTTTGGTAATGAGTTTGAATTCAACCTCCCAACCTCTCCAAAAATCAGGAGCTCCGTCTTTATTTTTTTTAGGCTTTTTTGTAAATTTAAAATCGAATAAATAAAATTTTTTATTCGAAAATTCACTATAAAGAGATTTTCTCAGAAGATCAAAAAACGGATCTGCTTCCTCAATTCCAACTTCCATGGAAAAGTCGGCATCTGCTGATAGCCTTGTCTTTTGGTCATAAGCTATTCTTAAAGCTTGCCCACCTTTTAGATACAATTTTTTATTAAGTACATCATTGGAATAGATAGCGATTAAACACGTTTCTATTACAGAATCGATATCAATCATTAAAAACTCCTTTAGGATAATAAAGTTTCCATTTTTTAGAATATTGCCAATCTTTTCTGTAATTTCTATCAATATAGAAATCTCTCATCGGAAGGTTTACAGCTTGGCTCCAAGATTCAGATATATGATTATTCTTGGTATTTTCCAGTATAAAACCTATGGATTGCCAGTAAGGATAAAAAGGTTGATATGTTTTATAAATTTCTAACAGAAAATTTAAGTTTATTTCGGCTCTTTCAAAAGCCTTAATAACAGTAAGTATGCCTCCCGAATAATTGGGTGACATTATTGAATCTAGCAACGATCTCTCGATATTCGTTAATCTGAATTTAACTTCTCTGTTAGAGATGGATACTGTTTTTTCCTCTACGCCTATATGATTCAAACTTTGTTTTTCAATCAGAAAAATTTCTGATTTACGATACTTAAATCCATATTCTGTGTGGCGTTGACTTTTCATAAACGTCATTTTTACTAAATCATCATTATATTCTGCTGAGTGGATTGACGTTCTACTTTTAGATTCTTTTGATAAATAGTAATTCTCCGGACGCTGCTCCACTAACTCATTCCAATAAAGAGCTGAATAATTAGAAACATAAAAGTTTGCTTCAGTTATAGTTAATCCACTGACTACCTCGAGTAAGTCCACTTCTTTAAAAAAAGACATCAAGCTTACTTTGGGTTCTTTTCTCCAATTTACTGCAAGTTTTTTTGCTTGGGATTGAACTTTGTATTTCGTAGATGAACTGAACTCCCATTCTTTCTCAAGATCATTGAGCAATATTTGTAAGTCACTTTTTTGGAATACCCGGGGAAGAGTTCTTATTGCGTGTGCTTTTATTAAATCGGCTTTTTTTGTCACAATTTATCCTATGTATATATACATAGGATAACATGACATTCTTAAAAAAACAACACATTAAATGCAGCTGGATTTATTTAATAAATATTAGTAAAATTAGATATTTATGATTTATAAAAAGTATGATAGATTCATGCATATGTATATATACATATGCATGTCGGACAAAATTAAAGAAAACTAAAGTTTATTTCGCCCATGAAATTTTGGTATTGAAGTCAGATTTCACTAATAAAAGGAGTCAAAATGTCTGGTGGTGATTGGAAAGAAATGTATGCTGGAGCTCAAAAAGGTGATCTTGAGTTGGTAAAATATCATATTCTAAACGGTATTGATCCCAACTACCAACATCCTGAAATTTTATCCACTCCTCTTGTTGCTGCGATTATCGAAGGGAATATCGACATTGCCATATTCTTGATAGAAAACGGCGCAGACATTACTCTGGTCTCTGACTTTGATATGATGACTCCCATGCAGGCTGCAAAAATGTATAAAAGAACTGAAATCATCAAAATATTAGAAAAGATGCTTCCTCCAGAGAAGTCCTTCTTGAATAAACTTATAGATAGATTCAGAAAATAGGTCGTCTTGTAAGAGCGAGGAGCTTGTGTTATACTTATAGCATGAGATTTGAGCGAGCTCTTATTAAAACCATCTTATTGATTGCTGCACTCTGGGTGCAGTCACAGTACTTTTAATCCCAGAATCTCTTTTGAAATTTCCATCTGTGCGTTGATGATGGCAATGGATTTTTGAAGTTTCTTGATATCGTCTTCATCGAGATCGCTTTCGAGGGCGATCTTCACCATCGGATGTTTCTTTAACCATTGGCCTTGCCTTGAAGCATAGGTTTGGGGAATTCCGGACCTTAGCGCACTTTGCGTTACATTTCCGTCTCTAAGAAGCTCCACAATAAATTTTAGGGTTTCTAAAGTTAAAATATTTTTGTGAGCTTTTAATCTTGAGGAAAATCCCATTTGTCGTATGCGCATGCATCAAGAGTTTCACCATTTATTAGATGGCGCAATCATTGATGCGATGATATATTTTTCGCACATTCAATCCCTAGGAGTATCATCATGAAAATCTCAAAATCCATCCAAGCAAAAGCTTACGGTGTACCATCTGAAGCTGCTCAATCTGAAACTACAAAACTCACATCTCTCAACATTGAGCGCCGAGCGCCCAACGCTAACGATGTAGTTATTGAAATTGATTACTGCGGAATCTGCCACTCGGATATTCACACGGCAAGAGGTGAATGGGGAAAATCGGCTTACCCATGTGTTCCAGGTCACGAGATCGTAGGCAAAGTTATCGCCGTTGGAAAAAAAGTAAAACGCTTTAAAGTTGGCGATGTCGCTGGCGTTGGGTGCTTTGTAGATTCATGCGGGAAATGTGCAAACTGTAAAAATAAAGAAGAGCAATTCTGCGTGGATCACACCGTGTTCACATACAACAGCACAGAGCTTGATAACAAAACCCCAACCCTGGGTGGATATTCTTCTCACATTGTCGTGAAAGACAAATATGTTTTGAAAATAAAAAAAGGGCAAAAGCTCGAAAGAGTTGCACCATTGCTTTGTGCGGGCATTACAACTTACTCTCCGCTTAAAAGATACGGAACTAAAAAGGGCAAAAAAGTTGGCGTTGTAGGTTTAGGTGGACTCGGACATATGGCGGTGAAAATCGCTAAAGCCATGGGAGCCGAGGTTACTGTGTTCAGTACTTCACCAGGAAAAGAAAAAGATGCAAAAAAACTTGGAGCTAAAAATTTTGTAATGACAAAAGATACTGCAAATTTTGAAAAGTGTGTAGGAACATTGGATTTAATTATCAATACCGTCTCTGCAAATATTGATTTTGGTCCTTATATGAACTCTCTTAAAATCGGTGGAACACAAGTTCTTGTGGGCGTAGCACCGCAGCCAAATCAAATCGCTGCAACATCTTTGATCTACGGAAGAAAAAATTTGGCTGGTTCACTCATTGGCGGAATCAAAGAAACTCAAGAGATGCTTGATTTCTGTGCCAAGAAAAAAGTGTTATCGGATATCGAATTGATTTCGGCTTCGCAAATCAACGAAGCCTACGATAAGACGGTAGCTGGGCAAGTAAAATATAGATTTGTGATCGACAATAAAACTTTATAAGTTTAATCCCAGATGATTGCTTAAGCTTTTCTTACAAACTCTGATTTTAAATTCATATCACCAAAACCTTCGAGTCTCCCCGAGATGTTATGGCCATCGCCATGATCTCGAAGTTTTATATTTTTCATTTTAGCACCAGTTTTGATGGGCTTTGGTGCACCTTTCACCGGGAGATCTTTGATGACGATAACGGTATCGCCTTCGATCAAGATATTTCCGTTGGAATCTTTTACGACAAAACCCTCAGGCTCAGCTTCCGCAACTTCCGCTTTCGCTGATTGACTCCATTCATTTGAACACAACGGACAAACCCACAGATTTCCATCTGCATACGTCGCCTCGCCATCACATTTAGGACATTTAGGTTCGGTAGCCATGATTTCTCCTCGGTTATAATCTATTTGTTCATGCTTAAAATTTATCCTTAAAATTTATCTTAGTCACCCTTGCTTATCAATGCTTAAGCCAGATAGCACTGCGGTATTGTAAGGTTATACCTTGATCAACTTACCGACGCTGAATAAAATTAAAGAAGGAGAAATAAAATGAAACCACCTAAAGTTAATTTTGAAACTGATCTTGTGTTGGAAAGAGTTGTGGATGTTTCACCTGAACTCATATGGAAAGCTTGGACCGATCCTGTACAATTGAAACAATGGTTCACTCCGCGCCCTTGGAAAACTATCGAATGTCATGTGGATTTAAAGCGCGGCGGAGCTTTTAGGACTACGATGGAATCACCTGAAGGAGAAAAATTCAATAATGTCGGTTGTTATTTAGAAATTATTGAAAATCAAAAATTAATTTGGACTTCAGCACTTCTGCCAGGCTTTCGCCCCATTGCAAAACCTGAAAATGGCGCCGATTTATTTTTTACTGCCATCATTTACCTTGAAGCTAAAGGCAGTAGCACAAAATACACGGCCATCGTAATGCATGCGAATCCCAAGGATCGTAAAACTCACGAAGACATGGGTTTTGCTGATGGTTGGGGAAAAGCACTAGATCAACTAGTGGAAGTTGCTAAAAAGAAAAACGCTTAAAGGATTTTTTCTCAATTTGATGACAGTAGAAGGATTTCTGTCGTAGAATGCCTTCTATGTCACAACTGCTACAGCCTATCAAACTTGGTTCCATCGAATTAGATAATCGCATCATCATGGCCCCACTCACACGCAGCCGAGCTTCGGGTGAAGACGGAAGAACTCCCAACGAGTTAATGGTTGAATATTACGTGCAAAGAGCTTCCGCAGGACTCATCATCAGTGAAGCCACAGCCGTAACTCCGATGGGCGTAGGTTACGCCAACACTCCGGGAATTTGGTCCGAAGAACATGTGAAACGTTGGAAATACATTACCGAAGGCGTTCACAATGCTGGCGGAAAAATAGTTTTACAACTCTGGCATGTCGGAAGAATTTCTCATCCGATGTTTTTGAATGGAGAATCGCCCGTTGCACCAAGTGCCATCGCCGCCGAAGGTCACGTTAGTCTCGTGAGACCAAAAACTCTTTACCCTACACCAAGAGCCCTAGAACTTTCAGAAATTCCAGGCATTGTCGAAGAATTTAGAAAAGGTGCTGAGAATGCAAAACGCGCAGGCTTTGATGGCGTAGAGATTCATGGAGCTAATGGATATCTCCCAGATCAATTCTTAAGAGATGGTTCAAACAAACGCACGGATGAATACGGTGGCTCCATCGAAAATCGCGCAAGGTTTATGTTAGAAATTACCGATGCAGCAATCTCTGTATGGGGCGCAAACAAAGTGGGACTGCACATTGCGCCAAGAGATTCTGCCACGATTAAAGATTCCAATCCTCTTGCGACCTTTGGATATCTTGTGGAAGAACTTCGCAAAAGAAGAATTGCATTTTTATTTGTGCGTGAATCTGAAGGACCTGACAGCATTGGACCACAGTTGAAAAAGATTTTTAAAGGACCTTACATTGCAAATGATAGTTTTACAGTGCAATCTGCACACGCGTCTTTAAGAAAAAGTGAATCCGATGCCGTTGCCTTTGGAAAATTATATATCGCAAACCCTGACTTGGTTGAACGCATCGCTGAAAGAGCTCCGCTCAACACACCGATTCCTGAAACATTTTATTCTGAAGGTAGTAAGGGATATACAGATTATCCGTACTTGGCAGAAACTAATTTCGTGAGAAAATAGTTTCTGCTTAAGGATTTTTTTAAATTACTTCTTGCAAACTTTGCTGTCCAAAGAATATTTGCCCGCACCAGTGAAAATCAAAAGCACACAAGCTGCCAAATAGAAGAAAGCTAATTCTTTTACGCTGAAAGGATCAGCCGCATGAACCACAAATCCCGCAACTAGCATTGTGAACCCCAAAATTGCTGCCGCAAATCTTGTACACAATCCCACTGCAATTAAAAGTCCACCACCGAATTCTGCAAGCGCCACTACCCATGACATAATTCCCGGCATTGGAAGCCCCATAGATGTTAATCCTTCAACCAATCTTTCAGGCGGCGGAAGCTTTCCCAAACCATGAGCCAATGCCATTGCCAGACCCACAAATAACCTAAAGATCAATAATCCTAAATCTGAATTGCGTGTAAATTGTTTTAATTTTTCCATTGTATCCCCTTGGATGTATTTTTCATATGAACGTGGCTACTAAATCAAAAAATATTTTATCTGTCACCAGATGATTTCTTACTTTGTTTTTCGTACAGTTTTCCACCGATCCATGCACAGGGAAGCGCAATCAAAATATTGGCTATCGAGTACCATACTGGCCCCTTGTCCCACATCATGTAAGCACCCACACCTGCCATGATCATACCAAATATTCCGAGGGCAAAAGCATGCTTCATCGGAAAGTACGGAGCAAGCTTTGCTGCAATAAAACAACCAAAAGAATTTAAAATAATTCTATAAGACAATGCCAACATAAAAAGCTCATCAGACATCACAACATCAAAAGACGGAAACACTCCCGTCTGATGCATAATCATATCCACGAGCGTAGTGATCACGACCGTTGCAATAAAACCAGCAACGATGGCGCCTAAACTCTTAAAAGGGCTAGGATCAATTTGATTTGTATTGTCACTCATAGACATCATATCTCCTTGGAATGTATGTGATGGTTAATTTATAGCATACTAACTGTTGCGTCAAATAGCGGTATTAGGTAGTCATGTAAAACAAAAAGATGTTTACTTCTCCTACACTTATCCGAGGTACTCAACGTGTACGAGCCCATATTATTTGTTCATTCTTGGTTTCGCTGGATTGTTTATTTAAGCATTATTTATTTTCTCTTTAGATCCACTTACTGTTGGCTAAAGAAAAAACCATGGAAGTCCTACGATACTAATTTCATTTGGGCCTTTGATCAGATTTTTAATTATCAAATTCTATTTGGATTTATCTTGTGGCTTGCCGGTAGCCCACTCACCAAAGCCGTATTCGCCGATCCTGGCGCCGCTCTTCAAAATGATGTGATTTCATTCTTTGCTATCCGTCATGGTCTCACTATGATTTTTGCCTTGGGTTTATTTCATATGGGCAAAGCTCGGACGAGAAAATCTTCGGAAGAAAAAAGATTTAAAATTTACTCTGTTGTATTCGGACTTGTTTTTGTGATTGTGAGCTCGGCCATTCCTTGGCCTGGACTTATTTATGGAAGGGATTTATTCAAATGGTTCCTTTAAATAATTTAGATCTTAAATATTTTCGAATTCTGGCTCTAGCTGAAGGATCATCACTTCTTGTTTTAATGTTTATAGCAATGCCACTAAAAAGAATTTTTGGATATCCGGAAGCGGTAAAAATAGTAGGAAGTATTCATGGAATTTTATTTTTAATGTACATGTATACGCTTTTAACCATCGTGATCAATCACAAGTGGCCCGCTAAGAAAACCATTTTGGCCGTGATCATGTCTTCGATTCCATTTGGATCATTCTGGTTTGATCGAAAGTATTTAGCTAATTCTTAATCTTGTAGCCTGTTCTGAAGATCGCCCATACTGCCAACAAACACAATCCTAAGAAGATAGTGATCATAAAGATGCTGGTGCTCACATTAAAATCTGAAACTCCGTAAAAGCTCCATCTGAATCCATTGATTAAATAAACAACAGGATTAAATAGTGTTACCTTTTGCCAAAATTCAGGAAGCATTTTTACCGAATAAAAACTTCCGCCCAAGAAAGTGAGCGGCGTAATGATCATTAAAGGAACAACTTGAAGTTTTTCGAACCCATCGGCCCATAGACCAATAATGAATCCAAACAAACTGAAGGATACAGATGTTAATACCAAAAATGTTAACATCCAAATAGGATGAACTACCGTGAAATCCACAAAGAGCCGCGCCGTCACTAAAATGATCACACCCAGAAGAATAGATTTTGTCGCAGCAGCGCCCACATAACCCATAACAATTTCAAAAGCTGAAATTGGTGCCGATAGCACTTCATAAATAGTTCCTGCATACTTTGGCATATAAATTCCAAGGGAAGCATTGGAAATACTTTCGGTCAAAACTGAGAGCATGATCAATCCTGGAACAATGAATGCCCCGTAACTGATACCATCAATTTCTGTCATGCGAGAACCAATCGCTGAACCAAATACAATAAAGTAAAGTGAGGTTGATAAAACCGGAGAAGCAATGCTCTGGAAAAGAGTCCTAAAAAATCTCGCTAACTCAAACCAATAAATGGATTTTACGGCATGGAAATTCATTTGCGACCTCCGACGAGCTTAACAAAAATTTCTTCGAGAGAACTCTCCGTTGTTTCGAGGTCTTTGAAATCAATTCCTGCTTCAGCAAGCTTTCTCAAAAGTTGCGCAATTCCCGTTTCTTCTGCCTGCGAATCAAACGTATAAATCAACTGCAACTTGTCTTCAGAAAGCTCAAGACTGTGACTTTGTAACTGTGGTGGCAATTGACTCAGTGGATTTTGTAAATTCAGCATTAATTGTTTTTTGCCCAATTTTTTCATTAAAGCTTTTTTATCTTCCACCAAGATAATCTCACCCTTATTGATAACTCCGATACGATCCGCCATTTCTTCGGCTTCTTCGATATAATGTGTAGTTAAAATGATTGTGACTCCACTCTGTCGAAGCTTCCTTACCATTTCCCACATATCCCGACGAAGCTCAACATCCACGCCCGCACTTGGCTCATCTAAGAACAGAATTTCTGGTTCGTGGGATAAAGCCTTCGCGATCATTACTCTTCTCTTCATCCCACCGGAGAGTGACATGGCCTTGTTATTCTTTTTATCCCAAAGAGATAGGTCTCTCAGAATCTTTTCTACATAAGCATGGTTTTTGGACTTGCCAAAAAGTCCACGGCTAAAGTTTACAGTATCCCAAACGGTTTCAAACATATCGATTGTTAACTCTTGCGGAACGAGACCTACCTTCGAACGAGACTTTCTGTAATCATGAATAATATCGCTGCCATCCACCGTGATTTTGCCATTCGTCGGATTTACGATTCCGCAGATCACGTTGATGAGTGTGGTTTTCCCTGCACCGTTAGGTCCAAGAAGTGCAAAATCTCACCCTTTCGAATATTTAAATTGATATTCTTTAGGGCCTTGAAATCTGGAGCATAAGTTTTATTGAGGTTGGCGACGGAAACAATATCAGATGTTGTATTCATGAAGTTTATATTGCCACTACTTGTTTCTATAATCGAACTAAATCTCGCGTTGTCATGTGGCGTGATAAGGCGTAATATTTATGCATGAGCCAAAAGCCAACAGATTCGGGGGCGATTCTTCAATTTATAATTTTTGCTGGAGTTATTCTGGATAGCTATAGCGTTTATGGATTTTGGAAAGAATTAAACGATAATAAATCCATCAACACCATGATCGAGAAAAATGGTTTAGCGACACAAGATTTAGATATCGCATCCATGGTTTCCACATTACAAAGAACTGGTACGCTTTTGTTGCTTGCTTTTTTAATTTTTGATTTTTTGGCTTATTACTATTTATCAGACTACAAAAATTGGGCACGAAAATACATCATGTCCATTGCCGCATTTTATCTTATAGGGTGCTTTTTTAATTTTTCTATCTTCTTTTTCCTTTATGGCGCATTCACTCTTTATTACTTGTATAAAAACCCTCAACCATTCTTAAGAAATTAATCCATATCAATCCAGCACGTTATTATATCGATATCTTAACATCATCTTATTAAGAGACACTTTGCTGTTAGAAAATAAAAAGCCGACTTGAAAGGGGTCGGCCTTTTATTTTTATATTATTCTGCTTCTTAAAAATTTTCTTAAATACAGATAGTATAAAATTCCAATGAAGGCCCCACCCAAATGGGCTCCATGGCCGATAGGAAGGCCGTGGCCGCCCGCTTGCGCAACAAGCCCCCAGATATCAAGACCAATGAACGCAACAGCTCCCCAGATCGCTGGAAGCGGAATAATCCCCATGATTAGAATTTTCTCTTTTGGATACAGTAAGGAGAATAAAAGTATAATTCCCGCAATAGCACCCGAAGCGCCAAGCGCCGGAAGCTCAGGCTGTCCTAAGATAAATGCCGAAACAGCAGCGTGAGCAAAAGAACTGAAAATCCCGGCAACAAAATAAAACCACAAGAACCTATTAAGACCAATCGTCATTAAAACGACTGTCCCAAAGCTATAAAGCACATACATATTAAGAAAAATATGCAAAAACATATTGTGCGAAAACGCTGATGTAAAGAGGGTCCAATATCGTCCCTCTGTTAGCGCATCCCAACTGATTAGAAAGTTAAGAGGCATAAAGTCAGAATTTATGACTGGAAGTGGGATATTCCATGCGAGAAAGACCAGGATGTTTATAAAAATTATGATTCGAATTGTATTCATTGATATGCCTTTTATAGTCCGATTATAGTAACACAACTATATGTCACAAACCTATCGTTTATCAAAAACTCTATACTGCAAGGGTAAAAACTGTGCAAAAGCCCTTTGGTTGCACTTCCATAAACCCGAAGTACGAGATCCCATCGACAGTTATAGAAAAAGACTCTTTGATTACGGACACGGCGTTGGAAAACGCGCTACGGAGAGTTTTCCTCATTGGGTATTGATTGATGTACCAAGAGAAGAAGGCACTCTTGCTTTAGTCGAAACTAAAAATGCTTTGAACAAAAATCCATCAGCAATTTTTGAAGGAGCATTTTTACATAATGATGTCTTGGTACGAGTTGATATCCTAGAAAATAATAATGATGGCACTTGGAATCTCATCGAAGTTAAATCCTCTAGTAACGTCAAACCCAATCCTCATTACGATGATGTTGCAATTCAAAAGTGGGTGCTAGAAGGATCTGGTATTCAAATTCAAAAATCTTACGTTATGATTCCCACACGGGGGTTTTCTCCAAAAGGAAAGCTAGACAGTACTGGAAAGTTCATAATGTATGCTTTGGACAGTGATATCGTTAGCCACACCAATCAAATCGCTGAGAATATCAAAACCTACCAAACAAAGCTCAATACAAATTCAGAACCCATCGAGAGAACCGGGGAGCGCTGCAAACGCCCTTATCTCTGCGAATTCAAAACTTACTGTTGGAAACAAGCTAAGAATAAATAATTAAAAATCTTTTTTCTCACTTTCAATGATATCGGTCTTAAAGAGTTCGCCGATCGGCATCCCGAGCGCTAAAGAAATTTTAAGTAGCGTGCGAAGCGTAAGTCCCGCTTTTCCCGCTTCAATCCTCTGGTAAAATCTCTTATCACAAGAGACTTTCTTACAAGCTTGACTCTGCGAGAGACCCAATTGTTTTCTGTGGTACTTTATATTTTTACCTATATTTGAGGCCAATGTATTGAAATCCATTTCACTTTTCTTTCCTGCGAGTTTGTTATTTAATAATATTTATTTATTAATAATTATTTAATATATGTAAACAAATTTTATTACTTAGAAAAAAGAATACAGCATACCACTGCGCAATATCGAAGCAGTTTTATGAATTAGCCCTTCACATCGGCATTATTTACCCGAGTCTTATCAAACTCACAGTGATTTATATAAAAAGATGGTATTAATATACCTCTAGAAAAACGTCTTGCTTTTAGATCATGAAAACAAGGTTTTTTGAACTCTTATAATTAATTATAGATTCAAGCCCCTTTTGCGGTAGGTTCGAACCTTCGAATACTATATGCAATTTTATGATTTAGATTTTTTCATGTCTACATATTCTTCATACGTAATATGATTGTCATAGACAATCCCGGCGTCAATTTCGATTATTCTATTGGCTACGGTTTGTATAAACTCGTGATCATGAGAGGTAAAGATAACGCTGCCTTTGTATCTAGAAATTCCTTCGTTAACGGCAGTAATACTTTCTAAATCCAAATGCGCTGTGGGACCATCAAGTAATAGAATATTAGCACCCGAGAGCATCATTTTAGAAAGCATACAGCGCACTTTTTCTCCGCCGGATAAAACTTTTGGCTTTTTAAGTGCATCTGCTCCACTGAACAACATTTTTCCCAGAAAACCACGGATAAAAGACTCATCTTTGTCTTCGGAATATTGCCTTAGCCAATCCACTAATGAGTCTTCATCTCCTGAAAAGTATTTTGAATTTTCTGTCGGGAAATAACTTCTTGTTGTTGTTGTTCCCCAAGCAAAAGTTCCTGAATCTGCTTTCACCTCACCTGAAAGAATATCTAAAAGCATAGTCTTGGCTAAATCGTTTTTTCCAAGAAGAGCTATCTTGTCGCCCTTCTTCATCATAAAGCTTATATTTTTAAGTAAAGGTGAACCTTCGAGAGTTTTGGAAATTCCCTCTACGGTTAGAACATCATTGCCCAATTCTCTTTTAAGATCAAAACCCACGTAAGGCTGTTTGCGTGAAGATATCGGCATGTCATTGAATGTTAGCTTCTCAAGTTGTTTTTGACGAGACGATGCCTGTTTGGATTTTGAAGCATTCGCACTGAACCTTTGAATGAAGGCCTTAAGCTCCTCTGCTTTGTCCCCGCTCTTTTTGTTTTGTGCAGATAATAATCTTTGATTGAGTTCGCTTGCCTGTCTCCAGAAATCATAATTTCCAGTGAAGGTTGTCACTTTTGAAAAATCAATATCTGCCATGTGTGTGCATACGCGATTTAAAAAATATCTATCATGGGAGATTACGATAACTGTATTTTCAAATTTTAATAAAAACTCTTCTAGCCACTTGATTGCATAAATATCCAAATGGTTCGTGGGCTCATCCAGAAGTAGAATGTCGGGTTGACCGAACAATGCTTGAGCGAGAAGAACTTTAACCTTCTCTCCTCCCACCAGTTCGCTCATTAATTTTTGATGTTGGGATTCATCAATTCCAAGGCCTGCAAGCATAGTGCTCGCCTCTGATTCTGCTTCCCAGCCATTCAATTCTCCAAATTCCATTTCAAGTTCGGAGGCTCTAATTCCATCCGCTTCCGAAAAATTAGGATTTGCATAAATCTTGTCTTTTTCTTGCATGATACTGTAGAGCTTTTCATTGCCCATCAATACAGTTTGAAGAACAGTATGCTCATCAAAAGCATAATGATCCTGCTTTAAAACAGAAATACGGAGATTAGGATCAATGATCACTTCCCCTGTGTTGGGTTCGATTTCTTTTGATAAGATCTTTAAGAAGGTTGTTTTACCAGCGCCATTTGCGCCAATTAAGCCATAGCAATTGCCTGGCGTAAATTTAACATTTACGTCTTCAAAAAGCTTCTTAGCTCCGAATCTTAAACTGACATTGACGGTGCTGATCATAGAAGAGATTTTGTACTTGAAAGTGCTAAGAATAACAACACTAAACCCGACTTCTCTTGCTCCACTGAAATTTTGTCATATCTATTTGTCCGTTTTCAGAGAATTCAATGCCTTCCTTTTTCAGAAGATTCATTTGGCGCGTGTGATTTCTCGTCATAATGGGAAAAGAGATCTGTCCTTTAGAGTTGAGCACTCGTTGCCAAGGAAGACTGTGGCTCTTGGAACAGGAATGAAGAATCCACGAGACCCCCCTCGAAGCATGCTCTTTGCCTGCAATTCTGGCGATTTGACCATAAGTAGCAACCTTTCCCTTAGGAATACTTTTGATTGCTTTGATCACTTTTAATGAAAACTCTGTTGGCTTTTTCATGAACTTGATTAAATAATCCTTAACGGATATTTATTCAACTTATACCCTTGTGGTGACTTTGATTTTAGTTTTTTTGGTAAAATTTTTTAAGGAGCTTTTATGAATTGTGCTTGTGGATCAAATAATGATTTTTCAAAATGTTGTGAACCTTATATCAAAGGCGAAAAACTTCCTGAGACTGCAGAGCAACTGATGCGCTCAAGATATACGGCTTACACGATGAGCGACATCAATTACATCAAAAAGACTTTAGCACCAGAATCCAAAAAAGATTTTGACGAGCAAGCCTCAAAAGAATGGGCAGCTAATGCGGAATGGAAAGGGCTTAAGATCATGTCCGTTAAAAAAGGAACTTCAGCAGACACCAACGGCACCGTAGAGTTCACCGCTACTTTTAAAGAAGGCGGAAAGACTCTGGATCATCACGAAGTTTCAGAATTTAAAAAAAATGACAAGGGGGTTTGGATGTTTGTTGATGGACATGCACACACCCACGAAGAAGGTCAAGGTCACCACCATCATCATGTAAAACAAGAAACTGTAGTTAGAGACGGTCCAAAAGTAGGAAGAAACGATCCCTGTCCTTGTGGTAACGGGAAAAAATTCAAGAAGTGTCACGGAGCAAACACTTAAAACTCGAATTGAGAATGAATATGGACTTGAACATTATTATGAAGTCATCTAGCCTTTATAGATAACAACGAGGTAAATATGGCAGACGATTTAAAAGCAGAAATTGAAAGACTAAAGGCTGAGAACGCAGCACTTAAAAAACCAGCTGCACGCGGAACACTTTCTATGAAAGTGAGCGAAAAAGGTGCTCTATCAGTTTATGGTATGGGAAGATTTCCAGTAACTCTTTACAAAGAACAATGGATTAAACTTCTTGGCATCGCTGATGAGATCCAAGCTTTCATCAAAGAAAATGATTCTAAGTTGAAAGTAAAAGAATAGTTAAGTAAAGAATAATTAAAACCATCTCGGAGCATGCATAATTTATGATGATATGGATAGATGCAGATGCGTGCCCCAAGATGGTCAAAGAAATAATCTTCAATGCCTCCATCAAAAGATCCGTTCCCGTCACTCTCGTTGCCAATAGCAATATGTTTATACCTATGAGCCCGCTCATTTCGATCGTAGTTGTTGGAGATGGTTTGGATGTGGCTGATAAATTCATCGTAGACAATTCTAAGATTGGCGATCTTGTTATTACCGCAGACATTCCGCTCGCTTCATTTGTCGTTGATAAGGGCGTCGTTGCAATCAATCCTCGCGGAGATGTTTATACAGAAGAAAATGTAAAAGAAGTTTTAGCAACAAGAAACCTTATGCAAGATCTTCGAAGCTTTGGAGAACTCCGCGGCGGACCTCCTCCACTTGGACCAAAGGACAAGGCAAAGTTTGCTAGTGGTTTTGACAGAGAACTTACAAGACTATTAAAAAATCGCTAAGAAAAAATCATTAAGAAATGTGCGCTAAGCGGTGAATATATCGAATGAATTTTTTGTTCTAAAAATTCAACCCAATTGTGACATTAACGACATTTGAATTCTATTTTTTATGAGCGTATCCTAAATGAGTAGGAGGGTTCTATGAAAAAATTTGATTGCTACGAGTTCTGCGAACTCGATACAAAAAATCTAACTGGAAAAATACTATTTGGCTACTCAGAGCCAAAGGATGATTACTTCAATGACCATCTAGATCAATACTTTGATGAAGACGATTACTTTGATTACGACGATAATCCTGAGGAAAAGTTTGAACTCGAGGATAAGACCTTCACTTATTCCCATCCTCCCGCTCATTAAGGATTGTATTTTGTTACCCTACTCATCTGTTAGTTAAGAAATTTTTTGGTTAAAAAATTTTTAAGCGCCACGGGGTCATCGGTGATGATCCCATCCACTTCCATGTCGATCAATGATTCCCAATCCGGTTCCTCATTTGCGGTCCAAGGAATAACTTGAATTCCTTGCGATTGAAGATCTTTAACCTGAACCTTCGTCATCAATTTAAAGTTTGGAGACAAAATATTAATTTTATATTTTCTAATGAGATCACTTGTAGTTTTTAAATTTAATTTCGTTAAAATCACATCCATTTTTTCTTCAATTAAAAATGAAGTCTGAAGCTTTAGATCTTTTGCTCGAGCCACATCTAAAACTTCAATATCAAAAGATTGAAGAACAGTTCTATCATAAATTTTATGTTTCTTTACTGCCTCGATAAGCTCTTTCACCATTCTCGGTGTATTCGCCTTCACATACTCATTGGGAACCTTGATTTCAACGTTGAGTTTGTAATTCATGCCTTGAGATTTTTCGTAATTATTCACTAAGACTAATACTTCCTCAAATGTAGGCATTTTTTCTTTAGGTGATGGTATTTGTTTTGGAAATCTTGGATTGATCAGGCTACCGCAATCATACTTTTGAAGCTCTACTAGAGTTAGAGAGTTTACTGAAATTGAATCTGCTTTAATTTTTTTACCCATAGGATCTAGGCAAATATTAGGATTTAATTTTTCATCATGCCCAAGAACCAAGACATGATCCTTGGTATATTGCAAATCCATCTCAAGAACTTCAATTTTATTTTCTAAAGCGTATCTAAACGCACTCAATGTGTTCTCTGGTCTTACGCTTCTTGCGCCACGGTGTCCCTGGATCTCAACTTTGCGTGCCTGAGCCTTAGAATCGTCAAGTGTAACTAAAAATACCAATGCAAAAAATAACTGTGTCATGCTATCTCCTCAATATTCCAAGTCAAACTTATTGAGGATGCATTGGCAACTTAAAAAAATAGAAGGCAGGCTAATTAAAGCCTGCCTTCTACCAGAGCAACAGCAATAGAATTGCTGCTAATCCAAAATTTACTCAAAAATCAATTGTTACTCTTCATCGGTGCTTCTTTTACAACGTCCGTAGGTCTCACATCTTTGTCTTTGCGATTCAGATCTTGACGAGTGCTATCATTCTTGTCGCTATCAGATTGATTGCTTCTGTCTTTTTCTCCAAATTTGCTAGGGTCTGATTTATGAGATTGATCCTCACGCTTCGATGTTTGTTCATTTGGTTGTGCCATTTTATTCTCCTTTGGTTTAGTGACGAACATATGTAGTGCATCTACCAGGCCAGCTCCAGGAGCACTTCACGCTGGGTACAGAAAATTTAAACAAGAAATATGACCTGTGCAGCGGAACTATGTCCCGCATTGTCAGTCCCGCAATGCAATATGAATATTATCTTATGCAGATAAACGTTAAAGAGCTATTAATCTAGTCTTGATTCAAATCATTTTTATATTATGATTTAAATAATATAATTAAAGGAGATTCTATGAAGCAACTTTTCACAATTATTTTTTGTTCGTTAATCGCTATGGGTGCTCAAGCCAAAGAAGTGAAAGGTTTAAACTTTCCAGAAGAACTCAAAGTAGGTACTACGGCTTTAAAATTGAATGGTGTAGGCATCCGCACTGCAATGAGTATTCTTTCTGTTTATGTCGGAGGACTTTATGTTGCAACACCTTCGACAGATCCAAAAGTGATTGTAGAAGCTACAACACCAAAAAGAATCGATATGCGTTTTTTAATGTCTGTAGGTATGGACAAATTAAAAGAAGCTTGGAATGAAGGTTTCTTTAAAAATGCAGATAAAGGTTATGTGTATAGAGAGGATCTCAATAAATTCTTCGGCTTACTCAGAGGGATGAAGAGCAAAGATCGCATTCAATTGACTTTTTTGGCTGATAAACTCGAGGTGCAAATCAACGAAGAACCAGTACAAACTGTCGCCGGTGCTGATTTTACAAAAACAATGCTTAAACTCTACATCATGAATCTTTCAGATACGGGCCTTAAAAATGGATTGCTTGGGTTAAAGAAAAATTAATTTATAATTTATGAAAAAAATTACGGTGATGCTCATTTTAATCCTATCTGCTTGCGCGACGATAGATGGTTTTTATTCTACTCCGCAAAACAGCTCTAGGATTACAGATATTAAATACACTCAAGACGAAATCACAAAAAAAATTGAATTTTCTGAGCTCGATGAAAACTTATCTAGATTTTACGCCAGCCAAGATAGCGAGCATGTCTCTGCAATTCCTTTAACTGGCGCCCTCCTTGATTCCATTGGATTTCTAAAATCATCGAAAGATGATTACAATCGCTATGAATATAGAAAAATTGCAGATGCTTACAAAGCTTATCTATTCAATAAAGTTTCTTGTTTTTATATTTTCTTAAAAAGTGATAAATCTGAATTGAAAGACTATGAAATTCACATCTCTAATATTGGAGAGAATGAAAATAAGGCTATGATCAAGTCCGAGCAAGAACATGAATCCATTTTGAAAATTCTAAATGAAATTTTCTCAAAGACTTATAAATCCGGAACCCCACGGAGCGTAGAAACCGGCAGCGTATTCAGTCAAGACTTAGTCTGCGGAAATAAAATTGACTTTAAGAAGCCTTTTTCTATGAAGTTTAAACTCAATTCTAATGACAAAACTGCAATAGATTTATATTGGTTATAACCATGACTGAAGAAAAACAACTACCTGTCGAAATTCCATTAACAGCTTTAAGTACTGATGCTCTCGAGGGAATGATTGATTCCTTTATCATGAGAGAAGGAACAGATTATGGAACAAACGAAGTCCCCCACGACAGCAAAGTAAAGCAAATCAGAAAACAGCTCGACAAAGGTGATGTTAAAATTGTCTTTGATCCAAATACAGACTCAGCAACTCTTATGACAAATAGAGATTGGAAATTATTCAACCGATAGAATTTCGTATTCCTTAACGTCTGCTTCAGTCTCTACCATCGCTACGTCCCCAGTTTTTAATCCAAGCAATGAGGTTCCCAAAGGACTATTGGGCGCTATCACTTGAATGCCTTTGCCTTCAAACGTCACGAGAGTTCCCCCGCCTTTTGGCATTAAGAATACGTAGCTTTTCTTTCCATTATAATCCACCTGAATCAGTGCTGAGGCCCCAATGGGAGATTTGTCTGTATAGGGTTTTACTTCTAGGTTTTTGCAAAGAGCAATCACTTCTTCGATATCAGCCACGCGCTTTGCTTGAGCGCCCGCAAGATAAGAAGCCTCTAGCCCACGAGTATCATATTCATTCTCAGGCTTACTTTCTTCATTAGTAGCGGCATCATAAGTTGCACGAGCGGCTTCTATCAAAACCAATCGCTCAGATTCGAGCTTAAGAAGAATTGTTTCTACTAATTTTTTCTTATCCACAGGCACCTCTATAGGTCAGATCATACCTTGAAAAAAGTCACTGCCTCAATGACTAATTGTGTAGTTCCCTTAACAACTTCTTAAAATTCACTGTTTATTTTTCGTTTGTGCTACCCTGGGGTAGATTTGATACCTATGACAAAGAGGTAAGTGGGATGGAAAAGAAAGCATGTATGAATCGTATACTGGTTGTAGACGATAATATAGACATTAGACTTCTTTTAAAGAAGCACCTGGAAACTGAAGGGTACCAAGTACTCACTGCAGAAAATGGCCAAGAAGCACAAGAAATCGTTGTATCAAATCCACCATGCATAGTTATTTTAGACCTTATGATGCCTATAATGGACGGTTGGCAGTTTATGGAGTGGAAAAAAACTCAAATAAAAGAATTAGCAGATCTTCCTGTGCTTGTAGTGTCAGCTGTTTCCAACAACATCGAGGCTCCCGAGGGCGCTGCAGGCGTCCTAAGAAAACCTGTTAGTGTTACTCATATGTTGGATTACATTCAAAGCTATTGTTGATTCGGGCCTCCAGCTCTTCCATCAATTTTAAAAAACAACTGTACCCAAAAGCCACATGGGAGTGGTAATTTTACTCATATGATCTCTAGATACTCAGCCTTTGGAGCAGCATTTTTATCCATACTCCTTTGGGCCAGCCTTGCCAGTCTTTCTACTTTTGTCACCAATGTTCCTGCATTCTTTTTAACGGGAACTTCTTTATTGATTGGCTCTTTAATATCAGCACACAAAATCAAAAACTGGAAACTGGACATCAGAAATATTCTATTTGGCATTTACGGCATCGC
>JANMFM010000326.1:0-14933 GCA_031374125.1 Bdellovibrionales bacterium | reverse complement strand
GCAAACGAAGAAGTAAAAGCTGCTCTTAAAGACAAAGCCATCAGCGAAGACGAAAGCAAAAAGTCTCAAGAAGAAATTCAAAAGTTGACAGATGATTATATTGCCAAAGTAGATCAAACTGCCGGCGACAAAGAAAAAGAATTGATGACCGTATAGGAGCTCTCAGCTTGAAAACTCTCAACCATATAGCCATCATTATGGACGGCAATGGCAGATGGGCGCAGAACAAAGGGCGCCATCGTGCCTTTGGTCATATTCAAGGCGTAAGAGTCGCGAAGAAGATCATCACTGCCGTGAGAGAACTGGGCGTTCCTCATTTGACTCTCTATGCATTCAGCACTGAGAACTGGAACAGACCAAGACAAGAAGTTGAATTACTCATGAAGCTTCTTTTTAAATATCTCTTGCGCGAAAGAGCGCTTCTCGTAAAACAAAATATTAGATTTAGAGTGCTTGGACAAATTGAGCGACTCCCCCAAGAAATTGTAATGGAAATCATCAAGACCATGGAAGCAACCGCAAATTGCACAGGCATGACTCTCAATATGGCGATTAGCTATGGTGGTCGAGAAGATCTTGTTCAAGCTTTCAAAAAAGCTCAGGAGCTAATTCACGTAGGGAAATTACAACCTAACGACATAACTGAAGAAACAATTTCTGGCTTGCTTGAAACAGCAGAAATTCCAGATCCTGATCTCCTCATTCGCACAAGTGGCGAACAAAGACTTTCAAACTTCCTTTTGTGGCAATCTGCCTATACAGAATTAATGTTTACGGACTCTCTATGGCCGGATTTTACAAAAAACGATTTACTTCGCGCTATTGAAGATTACAATAAACGTGAAAGAAGATTTGGAAGAACTTCAGAACAAATGACTTCCAATAATATTTGAACGTTTTATTTGAACCTTTAGAGAGTGGTAATGGGTCAGACTTTAAAAAGAACAATCACTGCTGTTATACTATTGGCTATTGCTATGGGCTGCGCTTTTTTAGGTGCTCAGTATTTCATTTATCTGGTTCATGCACTTGTTCTGTTTATGCAATACGAAACCGCAAAACTACTTTTTAAAACTCTGGCTCCAAAACTGGTTTATCCTTTTATTGTTCAAACATTTGTTTCTACATTGGTGTTCAACTATTTACCCGCACACTTCTTACCCTTTTTGTTTTTAGTCACAGCCCTTTCAATGGCTCTTATCTTGGTTCTCTATTCTGACAAGGAAAACACGGATCACTTAAAAATTATTTCTCTATATTCTCTAGGCTTTGCTTATGTAGGACTTTTGCCTGCATTAACTACCAAATTATTGATGCTTTATAATGGTGCTTATTGGTTTATCGTTTGTTTAGGTGTTGTATTTGCAGGCGATGTCGCAGCGTATTTTGTTGGCAGGAAATTTGGAAAAAATAAATTAATACCTGCAATTTCTCCTAACAAAACTCTCGAAGGTGCCCTTGGGGGTCTTGCGGCATCAATTATTTTGGGTGCAGGACTTGGTTCCTATTTCTTCCCAGAAGCGAATCTAATTACATTAGGCGTGAGTTGCGCCGTAGCAGGCATTTTAGCCCAGTCCGGCGACTTTTTTGAATCGCTTATTAAACGCGTAGCCGGAGCAAAAGATTCAGGTTCTCTGCTTCCTGGCCACGGCGGATTTTTAGATCGTTTTGATGGCATTTTGTTCGCCCTGCCTGTGTTTTATTATATTGCGATTTAGCTCTCAAAATTATAAAATTAAATTCAAGTTTACTATAAGATTACTTTAGATTATTAATTCAAATCTTGAAGAAGGTATTTCATGGAAGTTCTCATCGGTTATGTACAGCAAGGATTTTCTTTCATCGTTCCCTTGATCATCCTTTTAGGTCTTTTGATTTTTGTTCACGAACTAGGACATTTCCTAGTGGCAAAATATTATGGTGTGCGCGTAGAGACGTTCAGCCTTGGTTTTGGTAAGAAATTATTCAAATACAAAAAGGGTGATACAGAATATTGCATTTCTCTTTTCCCACTGGGTGGATACGTAAAGATGTTTGGAGACGATCCAACGGCTGAGGTTCCAGAAAGCGAAAAACAATTTGCATTCAATCATAAACCTGTAGGCCAAAGAATCGCGGTGGTCCTTGCGGGTCCATTGATGAATTTCTTCTTTGCCATCGTTCTTTTCACGCTGATCTCTCTTGTGGGCGAAGAAACTATTCAACCAACTCTTGGCGATGTTCCAACGAACTCTCAGGCTTATACTGATGGTTTTAGATCTGGCGATAAGGTTATAAAAGTCAATGACGCTCCTGTTGCAACTTGGGAACAAGTTCAAACAACAGTGGAAGACAACGCAGATAAAACTTTAAACTTTGAAGTTCAAAGATTTAATTCAGAAGAGATCGCTAAATTCTCTTCGCGAGCAAAACTAGCTCCAAATAAAAATATTCTTTCTAGCGAGGATTTTGTTGGTGAGATTGAGGGACTTGGCTTTGCTTCATCGGCAACAACTATTGGTATCATCAGTGAAGATAGCGCTGCTTACAAAGCTGGCCTGAGACTTGGTGATCAAATCACTCATGTGGATGGAAAAGAAGTTTTAAGATTTAAGGAATTGGTTTCTGCAATTCAGTCTTCTACCAACACAAATATTTCTTTAAAAATTCAACCAGTTGAAGAAAAGAAAGAGCCTTACTCAATCGAAATCAGCAAGACGGGCTCAAGCCCTCTGGAACTTTTAAAGTCCTTTGGTATTGAGAGTTCAGATTTGTATGTTTCAAAAGTAATGGAAGATAGCGCCGCTGCCAAAGCAGGAATGAAAGAAGGCGACCGCATTGTTTCCGTGAATGGCAACACGGTTTCTTCGTGGCAAGAAATTGTAAATAACATTCAGTCTTACAAGCCTGAAGACAAACCCCTGGCAATCGTAGTGACAAGAGCTGGAAAGAACGAATCTCTTGTGGTAACTCCGGAATTGATCGATCAGACAACGCCGACAGGTAAAGACAAAAAAGTTTACGCTCTTGGCGTGATCACAGCGATGGCTATTGCTCCTCCGTTCACATTTGTGGAGAGAACTTCGAATCCTGTAAAGGCAATCAAAAATGGATTTGTAAAATCTGTGTATTGGACAAAGGCAACGATCATGTCTTTCGTAAGACTCATTCAGAATAAAGTTTCTGCAAAGTCTATCGGTGGACCGATTATGATTGGGCAGCTAGCCTCGAAGACTTTTGAAATTGGTATTAGCCCTTTTATGAAAATCATGGCGATCATTTCGATCAATTTGTTTGTATTGAATCTACTTCCGATTCCGATTCTTGATGGTGGGCACTTGGTGTTCTACACCATTGAAGCTATCAAGGGTGCGCCACTTTCCATGAGAAAAATGGAAATCGCGCAACAAGTTGGATTGGTTCTATTGTTGGCGTTGATGGTGTTTGCTTTTGTGAATGACGTCACTCGTCTCCTACAGTAATGCTACTGCTCGGTCTTGAATCCAGTCACTCCGAAGGATCTCTCTCTTTGCAGAGAGATTCTCAAGTTCTCGAAATTTTCAACTGGAAACAAGAAAAATCCCACGCAGAGCTTCTCGCCGGATTCCTAGTCAAAGCTCTAAAAAATCATAATCTCAAAAAATCAGATATCGATGCTTACGCGGTGAATGTCGGACCTGGCAGCTTTACGGGAATAAGAATTTCCATCAATACGATAAAGACTTTAAGCTTTGTCACCCACAAACCCATTTACACTTTCAATTCATTAGAAACCATTGCTCAGGGCGCCTCCGTCGATGATCAAAAGCTTCTTGTGGCAATCAATGCACACAGTGAACTTTGTTATGTGGGTAAGTTTGTGAATGCTGGGAATAACTGGAAATCCGCGGGGGAAATCGAGGTGGTTTCTGCTCTCAAGCTCAATGACCTATTAAAAGAGCCGAACACTCTATTTGTGGGTGATGCCTTTGAATATTACAAAGATAAGATTGATTCCTCTGTAGAAATCAAAAGGCCCAAGACTTTTAACGATATTCCCTCTGCCGTTCACCTCAATCAACTTGCCCACCTCAGCAAAGATTTCAAAGAACCCATCAGCTGGGAAGCCCTAGAGCCTCTTTACGTACGACTTTCTTCCCCAGAAGAAAAGCTAAGACCAAAAGGCGCCTAATCCCTTTTGGTTGTCACTTCTGGTTCCGGACCATGGTCTTGGCTGGACTTTGGTTCAAAGAGTAAAGTAGTTGTTTTCATTCGTTTTTATAGTGCTAGAATATATCAAGCCCAAGGATTAGGGGCCATAGGTCATGTATAGCAGGCAAAAAAGATTCAGATAAACATGGAATAGTGGGGAAGTAGCTATGAATCAAAGACTCGATTTACAATATTATGAAATTTTAGGTGTTACTCCGTCGGCATCACTTGAAGAAATTGAACAAGCTTACAAGAAGGCCTGTCAAATTTATTCACCTGAAAATCCGGAGTTCGCAAATTCATTTGGATCCGAGGAAGCGGTAGAATTAAGAGGATGGGTTGAGGAAGCTTACAACATTCTGGTTAAAAAAATGAAAAGCCAAACTCAATTTATCCATTCACTGAAAACTGATACTCCTAAAGAAAAATTCCAGTTTGAAACAGATGACAGTTTTGATATCGGAGCAGAACTTGAGAACGAACTTCTCAACACTAACTTCTTTGATGGCCTATTGATCAAAAAAATCAGACTTAAGAAAAATGTTTCTTTGAACTACATCGCCAACAAAACTTGCATCGGGGTTCATCATTTGATCGCGATTGAAGCCAATGACTTTGACGCACTCCCTGCGGCGGTATTTGTACGTAGCTATGTGAAGCAAATCGCACAAATCTTGGAATTAAACACAAAAGAAGTGTGTGAATCATATATGAAGCTATATACTGAATCCCGTGGAGAATTCTAATTCATTCGAAATCATTATTGGTGAAGATAAAATCAATCAAAGAATAGATAAGGTTTTATCTTCTCACCCGCTCATTGGATCAAGATCCAAGGCTGCACAGCTTATCGATAAAGATAAAGTGAAATTGATTGATTCTGCAGGCAGAGAAAAAAATGTTAAATCGTCTTACCAAACTCAAAGCGGAGATAAATTTTTAATCTCTCTTCCGCAAGAACGAGTTGAGACAGGCTTAGTTCCTTTTGAATTAAACCTGGAAATTCTTTTTGAAGACAAAGACCTGTTGGTTCTAAATAAACCCGCCAATCTTGTAGTGCATCCCGCTCACGGACACGCACAAGATACACTCGTAAATGCACTTATTCATCATACAAAAGATTTATCCATGGGTTTTGGCGAGAACAGACCCGGCATTGTACATAGGCTAGATAAAGAAACGAGTGGATTACTCGTCGTTGCAAAAAACAATCAAACCCACGAAGCTCTGGCAAAACAATTTAAAGACAGAAGCATTCATAGAATCTATTGGGCTTTGGTATTTGGTGAAGTAAAAGACAAAGAAGGAAAAATCACGACTTACCTGGCGAGACATCCTAATGATAGAAAAAGATATGCTTCTGTGAAACACCAAAAGCCAGATAATTCTCTCGGTAAAATTGCGATCACTAATTTTAAAAAAATTGAATACTCTCCTAGAGGTTTCACTTTACTAGAGGTAAAGTTGGAAACTGGGCGCACTCATCAAATTCGTGTGCACGTTTCAGAAAAACAACATCCCATTGTTGGAGACCTTTCCTATGGTTCAAAGAATAGACAAAGAAATGTAAAATCTCATGCCGTGAAGAGTTTTATCGATAACATGACCAGGATTGCTCTCCACGCTAAAGAATTGGGATTCGTTCACCCCACAACCCAAGAAAAAATGTATTTCACTTCACCTGTTCCGAGCGACTTAGTGCCGCTCTACGAAGAGGTAGGGATCAATGCTCATAAGTCTTAAAACATTTGATAAAAATGGCAAAGTTTATGGACAGTATTATGAAAACGATCAGGTTTTTTTATTCTTTGGAAATAAACATTTCGAAAAAGAACATTTTTCTTTTTTTCCAGGCATCCAGTTCCAATTTTTAAAGCAAGTTCACGGAAATAAAGTTGTTCATTTTGATAGATACACCGATGAACTGCACCAAGCCGATGGCCACTATACCGGCACAAAGAACCTGGGCTTGGTGATTCAAACCGCCGACTGCTTACCTATCTTAGCCTATGACCAGCACAATAAATGGATTATGGGACTTCATGCCGGCTGGAGAGGCGTCGAAAATAAAATTACGAAGGCGGGATTAGAGCAATTCACAAAGGAATCTCGCTCGCCCTTAGTTTCGATTTACGTCGGACCACATATTCAGTACAAAAGTTTCGAGGTCGACGAGGATGTGGCAATAAAGTTGATTAAATGCACCGAAGCGGACCACGGCCAATATATCCACGACGATGACACGCATAAATATTTTTTCAATTTAAAAAAGATCGTTCACGCACAGATGCTTGAGCTGCCAATTCAAATCCAAGAACTGTATTTTTCGAATATCGATACAATGATAAACGAAGAGTATTCTTCGTTTAGAAGACAGAAAGCCTCTTGCCGCAATTATAGTTTTATTTATTTAAAGTAATAAGTACCAAATGTTAAATTAGCGCTTAGGCAAGTTCCCTCAGTGAACTTCATCTTTTTCCAGATTTAAAAGCCTTCTTGGCTTTATCCAATTAATTAGTCCAGGAGTTTGAACTTAACTCAAATCTAAAGAACTTTAAGAATCTTCAAAATTATAAAAACTATCCAAAGGATAGATTTAATAATCTCTAAAATATGCCGAATAATAAGCAACGGTTTTCGTTGTTTATTCATCCGGACCTCCTTTGTTTGTGGAACAAATGAGGTTCATCCAAGGAGGGAACTTGCTAAGCAGGTTTCCTTCTTGCATTTTAAAAGCCTAGCTGTAACTCAATGGATTCTTTAATAGAATAAAATGTGTCCGAATAACGAATCAAAATCCGAAAATAAGTGTCAGTTGACCAAAAGCATAGTTTCTTTAATTTCTTGCTCGCCGACAGTGTTTGTTACAAGTTTGAATTCTTGAATTCTCATGATTGATTCGATGCTAAATTTAACAAAGTAAGTATGATTTTCGAGCGCAGTAAATTTCACTTCGCCTTCCTTCCAAAAAAAAGGAATTCCAAATAAACTGCCTTTTTTAGTTACGAAAACTTCTCCTGGAGTTACTTCAGCTCTATAGTATCCACCAACTGTTAATCGGCCGAGCTTATCACCATTGATATAAAATCTAGGCACATCAGGATTTAAGGAATCTACGGCTGTACTTGTTCTATAAAGATAGATGACCGCTTTTCCTTTTTCTGCCACTTGGACGCTGTAAGGACTTTTTTTCGAAGGATACGCGCATCCCGATAGGATGATAAGTAAGATACAAATAGCTTTCATTTCAATATCATCACCTCTGCGCCCACATTTGTCCATTAATTTAATGTCTTGGAATCAGGGCCCAGTCATTAAAGCTTAGAGAAAGTTGATTTCCAAAGACTCAGGAAACATGGCAACACAGCCGCGGTGTCGCCATGTGTAGAAAGGTATATGCGATTGTCTCTTCCATAAAAAATTCTTAGTTATTAAAATCAACTCCAACCAAATTTACAGACTGATCATCTGACTTGATCACTATGTTTTTTCCGGAATTCGCTTGCTTAGACGATAACTTTATTTTTACTGAATCAGACACTTGTCTCTTGTCAAAGCATCCTTTTTTCGTAAACTCTGTTACTTCGATATATACCTGAATTTCGTCTGCAGTCTCTGTAATTTCCCCATTCATCCCAGTAAAATTGCATGTAGCTAGAGCTTCGATTTTTAAAGTCAAAGCGCTTGTGCCTTCGGGAAGAGCCAGGCTATTCGCCATTGCAGACAAAGGTAATAATAAATAAAAGAGAGAGGATAAGATTAAAGTTTTCACATTAGTCTCCTTATAAAAAGTAATCTTTGTTAAAAAATTAGATACTTGGTGATTACAGTTCCCAAGAATCCTATTAAACTTGAGCGAACATAAACTAGTATTTAGTTTTTTCCAAATTTTCATGAAACATAGTGGGACAAAAATTGCCCCATAAGAGCTATTTTTACAAAATCAAAATGTCGTTTATTTATATAAAAGAACTATAGACATGGATAGCCTTTCGCGCGTCGATTAGCTGTAAATTATTGCCGCCAGATTTATTTTAATAACTGTCTTAACTAGAACAATTATATGGTTTTTACAGATATAATTGTTCTAATTAAGACAGTATTGAAATGATCAAAAGTGGGATGTACGAGAGATCATTAAAAAATAAGCTCAGTCGCTAAAATCTTCGCTTTATACATTGCATGCTTCCTTACAAAGGTTCTCAATAAAATTATCGTAAGCCTCGTTGTGTTCAACATTAAATTTATTATCCCTTAGAACTGAAATGAGGGAGTGAAATGATGACGAAAGAGAAAGGTCTACCTTGTCTGAAGAAAATTTTTCTAGGTTTTCAAAATTTTGTAATACTTTTTTAGAGTTTTATAATGCTTTTCAGAGTTATACCAAATGGGTTGAGCCATATCGTCAAGTATCACGCCCATGAGGTAAGCCAAAACTCGCATGATGTTTGGCATAGGATGTATTTCAAAAAAAGCTTTTTCCATTTTTTCATGAATATGAGCGTAGAGTTTTTGATTGCGCTCTAAGCCGAATCGATTTGCCCCCAGAAGATGATCCGCTAAATCATGTGTACCTTGGAAAGCCAGTTGATTGGTGGCCATGAGTTGAGCCTGAATTAAAGGCGTACCATTGGTCATTTCAAGTTCATTGGTCAGCAGGTAATTGGTTGTATTTTTTGCTTCTGCAAGAAAAGAACTTAAGGCCCATTTTTTGACTATGACCAAGTTGATTCCAAGTTTTCTATAATGTTGAGCAATAAGATTTGGAAAAATAATTAAACGACTAAGTTTGTGATTTTCGTCAAGTGAGAGAGGATGAAGAATATGCTTGAGATCAATATGGTCAGGTTTAAATTCATCAATCTCAGAAGACCATAAACAAAGACCAATCTCATCTTTAAAACTAATTAGTTTGGATTTCCATAAATTAGAAGCTCCCCCAATTTTTACATTGAGGGGAGCGCTCAACCGGTCCCAATCTTTTTTACCAAGATCAAATTGTATTCCAAGACAGGCTATTAAAGAAGCCAAGAGCGGATCTGACTCAAAAGTGAAGATCTCAGGCTTTCTTTCAAGCTTAGAAATCACCCTTTGATAAGCGAACTCTGACAACTCAAAATCTTCCCATTCTTGGATAGGCATTTTTTATTCTTCTCCTAAGATCTCATTTTTGAAATGTTCTAAACAATAAGCGACTTTTTCTTCTTCACCTAAACTGACTTTTTTCAAAACTCCTTCACTGCTCATGTATTGCTTAATTAGAGCTAAACATTTCTCGCCGTCTGTAAGTACAGCGCAATGTGCGTTGTATGGTCCTGCTTTATCCGTCTGCGGAAATGGTCCAATGGCACAGTTGCCAGCCATTGGCTGAATGTCGTGAGCTCGCGGTACCGGTAAATTCTCGGCAAACACCGAAGCGGCACCTAATGCTGTTAGCATAGTGACCCCTACATTCAAAATCGTTTGGCTTTTCTTCATGTATCCCCCCCCTTATTGTTATAGCCGATGATCAATCACCGACTTAAACCATTGTTATTTGAATGCGCATTATGAGTAAATTGCAAATAATGCATAACTTTATTGCGATTTTCACAAAATCTAGTACTTTGAGATTTATTAGGGAGGCCTCATGCAAAAAAATCGTTTTCCACTTTCCTCTTCCGACTGCGAGCTTCTTCTGGAGCTAGAAGAGGCATTAACTATTGAGGCGACGGCACAGGCTTTCCGCAAAGATGCCTCAGGTGTATCCCGGCAGTTGGCTCGCATCAGCGAGAAATATCCAGCCATAGAAAAAAGAAATGGACGATGGGTTCTCACTGAAATTGGCCGAAGACTCAATAGTCAAACACGAGACTCCATCCGCGTTCAAACTCAGCTTGCAGAACTTCAATCCGTTTTAAGAATTGGAACGAATCGTGAGTTTGCAGCCAGAGTTATGGCGCCACAGTTCATGACACTTGTTGAACTCTTTCCAAATACAAAACTCTCTCTTTACACTTTTGAAAACGGAACTGAGGAAGCACTTTTGAATGGCAAGATTGATATTGGAATTGATTGCGACAGACCCTCTGATCCACAATTGGCTTACAAACAACTCATCTCAGAACCAATTGTTGCCGTTGCTTCAAAATCGTTTCTTAAAAAATATAAAACTATCATTGAAAACCACGGGCTCTACCAAACTCCTCACTTGGCCTGTGAGCGTCTTTATCCTGACAAGATTTTTTCAGAGTCCGAGAATGAAAATAAACTTAATATTGCAGCATACTTTAATGACATATCTACTGCGCGTGCCGCATGCTTAAGTGGTTTCGGTTGGTGCTTGCTACCCCGTTATGTCATCAAAGACGAAGTGGAGAGTAAGCAACTCTACATCATTCGCGAAAAACCAGGAGGCCAGAGTAAATATGGCATTTGGTGGTCACGAAGCCGATTCACGAATAAAGATATTATTTCTAGAATGTCCGATTGGCTGAAAAAACAAATCTTATGATCGCTGGAGGCGCGGAGGACATTCGTTATGATACTACAATTTCTAAAAATAAAAAATAATTGAAGGTGGTAAGGATATACATGCAAACTCCGGATTTCTCCGCATTGAAAGAAATTTCTTCTCGCTTAAAGAAGGCGGGTATTAAACATGCTTTGGGAGGCAGTGGATTGATGGCTTCCTTAGGGTTGGTAAAAGATGTGCGCGATTGGGACCTTACGACAGACGCAGAATGGGAAACTGTTGAGCCTTTGCTTAAAGGTCTCAGTTATGAAGTAAAGCCTCCAACAGAATTATTTCCTTCAAAATATTTATGCGTAATCAAAATAGAAAATACGTCGATTGATCTCATCGGCGGTTTTGCGATCCGCACAAGCTCAGAAGTTTTCAACGTCCCAACACTAGTCATAAAAGAATGGGAAGAAGTTCCAGTAGGCAGCCCCGCAGTTTGGGCCAAGGCATACAGTCTGATGGGAAGATTTGAAAAATCAAATCTACTTTTAGAATATTTAAAGCAAACTTTAAAATAATCCAATTATTGCCATCGCAGAGCTTCGCCGCAGCGGCGAAATGTCGTGTCATAAAAAACGCCGATCATCTGACCAGCGCTTTTTCGAATAAATTTTGATTATCGAACAAGTGTTTTATCAAATGCTTTTCTTACGCTCTGATCGAGTTGAGAAAATTTTTAACGATTTTCTGCTAATTAATCAGAAACTCTATTCAAATTAAAATAGATATATTTGAGCAATAATATTGCAACAATTTAAGAAGAATTTTGCCTCTTATTGTTACTCAATGAAAAAACTAATAGACACAAATTATTCTTGTATTTTCAACGGGTTAGAATTAAAAAATCTATTTTTAATCTAATTGTTAGTATTATATACAAAAAAATAGGCTCATAAGCCTTTGGCATGTTTGCATTAATATTAAATATGAAACAAATATTTCTTCTGTTTATTTTAATTTTTTCTATACCCACTGTATCTTATTCTGATGGCCGTCAATGCGCTTTATTATTTAAAACGGAACTGGCTCAGTATCAATCCAAAAAAAGTCGTTCCAAGACTACTGGGCGCATAATTCATGAAGCTGGACTAGTAACTTTACAGCACAAAACCACAATCTCTAATCTTATTGGTATTTTAAAAACTGGGTCTTTGCAGTCCTTTAAACATCAGTCTTCTGGTAGTATTGTAGATCTTAGTGGTAGGCCTATATCAAAAAGTTCTGGTACAGCACAGGTTGATGCAAATTTTGCTGAAATTTTTTTAAGTGGTTCTTTGGGTAATGTACGTGAACTACGTCAGCCAATAGTAGTTTTTTCTCCTAATCTATTAAATCGGAAAGATTTTTATTATAACACGGGATGGGATCATGGGAATATGGATCTTGGCAGTAACTTAGGTCCAAAAAGTACATATTTAGTTGAAGAACTTCCTAGTTTAATTAAAGATAATAAACTTACTGAGTCAGGAGAGTTCGTATTCTCATCTCGGCCCATAGCTTTAAAAGACCACGGTGTTGAAATTCTAATTCCAAAAGCCATGTGGCCAAAAATACAAGAACTCGCAAGAATAAATGGAATTGATCTTAACAATATAAGTATTCCCATAAGAGTGACGGACACAACTCCAGATTACAGAAATACCGAAATGAAATTAGACCAGCTACCTGAATCTATAGGAAGCATGCGAGATTTTCCTCGTTCCACTAGAGAGTATTATGATAACTTTCAAAAACTTTATGATAAGGTTGAAAATACTCCTTTGGTACAGATTTTAATAAATGCTGTGGATCCAAAAATATCTAGAGAAGAAAGAATTATCTATACTAGAAAAATAATAAGCGTTGGACTTAATTATACTAATCCTAAAAAATTGGTCTTATTAGTTCAATACCTAAAAAAATATTCAACGCATGAGAATTTTATTGAAGAGGCAATCACTATTCTTTTAGAAAAAAATGTAGAAAGACTCGATCTTTCTGCATATGCAAGAGAGCTTGAGCCTATTATTGTTACAAATTTTATTGAATCCAGAAACTGGAAATTAACAAATATTAATAAAATATTAGATGCCCTGAATTTAAGAGGATCCCTTTCTGATTTTTCTTTAGAAAAGATAGCTGAGGTTATTTTAAGCGCTGATACAAACTCAATATTTTTATTTGAAGTAAGAGATCTTGCCTCACGACAACAGAATGAATTACTCGCCGAAATAATTAAAAAAATAAATAAAAATCCAAGCGAAAATTGGAACGGGCAATATACTAGACTTCTTCAAGTTTTTCCTGCTAAAGCGCTAACAGATTTAAATCAACATCAAAATGATAAATTAATTCGTAAAATTTTAGATCCATTGAAAATTGCAGCAAAACAATCTTCCGAGAAATTTAATCATGAAATCGATATTTTAAACAATCAAGTACGCTACGGCCAAAATACTATAACGACGGGACAACTGCGAATTATACTCAATGGTATTTTTGAACTTCCTCAAACTTCTAAAAGCTTTGAGCTGCAAATAGATATTTTAACAAAAATAGTAAAAGAAAATGAGCTAAATAGTAGTCGCTCTGAAATTACAAGGTTTCTTACAAATTTATTAACCACCATTCGTCAAAATAAATTACACAAGATTAACTATCCACATACTATTATTATGCCCATATCTCGATACAGATACGACAATTATCTTAAGTTATTAGAGTTATTAAGAGCTGATCTCGAATTTGAAGCAATTATCCAAAAAAATCCAGATTTACTCAATAATTCCTAAATTCCTTCTTCAGCTTCTTTTGCTCCCCCTTCTTGACTCGCAAACGCCGAGGTTGTCCGTTGGTTTCGAATAAAATTGAAGTGGTTTAGACTGAGATCTCTCAAGTTCTTTTGTTGATCACAAAAAAACTTTAGAAATGTCGGTAATTTTATTGAAGGATAAATTTAACTCTTCTAAAGAAGTTAACTCAGCAAAATCTAGTCCAGCTAAATGGCTTATAGGTCTTGAATTAAAGGAAATGTCTTGGAATCAGGACCGAGTCATTAAAGTTCAGAGAAAATGATCGATTTGATTTCCAAAGACCGAGGACACATAGCAACACCGCTGCGGTGTTGCTATGTGTATAAGAAAAAGTATACGCATTTTCTCTTCATAACCGCCCCTGCATTAGGAATGAAAACTCCGTACTCCGTGAGCGACCTAGACTTTGCAGAAACACTAAATTCTAGTAATATTTCCACTATTTTCTAGTAAAATTAGACAATAAAATCTAGTACTTTTGGAACTCAATATGAACAAACAAACTGCTATACTACCAAATTCCAGGAAAAATTCCTTTTGGAGAATTACTTAATATTTTTTCACAAAATACAATATCTGCGCATGTTGCAGAATTTTTATTATCTTCCCTCTGCGAAGAAATTCGATCCATAAGAGATTTACCAGACATTTTAAATCTTACTTTCTCTTCATGCTCTCTATAACAATTGCTTCTTGAGGGACATCATCGTATCCATCCACGGAATGAACCGGAGAATTTTCGATGACTTCAATCACTTCGTAACCGTTAATTACTTTTCCAAAGACTGCGTATCCCGCTTTTGTTGAAGAGTAATCCAGTCCCGTGTTGTCTTTAGTGTTTACGTAGAATTGTGAAGTGGCGCTATTAATGTCTTCTGTTCTCGCCATTCCTAATGTGCCCTTAAGGTTGCTTAAACCGTTCTTTGCTTCGCTTGGAATGGGGGCTAAAGTTTCTTTCTCTTGCATGTCCGAGGTTAATCCCCCCGCTTGCACAACGAAATTTTTGACTGCTCTATGAAAAATTGTTCCATTATAAAAACCAGAATCTACATATTTTAAAAAATTCTCTGATGAAATTGGAGCTTTCTCATCATTCAATTCGATTTCGAAATTTCCCTTATTTGTCTCTACCAAAACGATGGTTCCCGCAACTGAAAATTGTGTAAAAAGCATTACCGTAAGAACTAAAATATATTTCATAAATCCCCCTAATGGACTCATTAGAGCGTATATTGATTTACACCACAAGGAACTCTGTAAAGAAATTTGACGTACCTATCCAATTTACAACTGTCGCTATGGAGTCATTAATTTTTGATATAATAATTTTTAGATGGTGGTGTTTATGAAATATATTTTAATCCTTATGATCTCTTTCGGTTCTCTGGCTCAAGCCAAGGAATGTGCCCTCCCCCTCAAAAGGGACGTGGGTTCCTTTAACATATTCAAAGCCTCTTCTAATCCAAAGC
>JANMFM010000263.1:0-4004 GCA_031374125.1 Bdellovibrionales bacterium | reverse complement strand
ACTAACACGGCCTTTTTCGCCCTTGTATGTACTCACTTTTTTCTTTAAAACTTCTAAATCCACAATCACCTCCATGTGTTGTAAATCCAATATAACTAAAAAATCTCATCTTGAAAATGTGTGCCAGAACGACGATGTACAGTTCATCATCTGTTTTGAGGTGATTTGCTCGTCAAATGTTGCAATATTGTTGTAACGCTTTTTCCACAGATTCATAACCAATATATAACGTGTAATATCGCCTTCTTACCTTTAATTTTTATGGAACAGTGTTTGCTTTATAAGGAGATGGATACGTGTATAACAAGAGGAAAGAAATGCGAGCTCAGCCTATTTTTAAAACATTATTGATCATCCTGGTGATCGCCGTATGTTTTGTCTTTGCCTACATCAAGGATGCTACGGCCGCAAGCTATGGTGACTTGGGTGGAAAATTAAACGGCAAAAGCTGGATTATGGCTTCCGTAGTTTTAAAGACAAACACAAAGATTATAGAAGGCTTAGAAGTTCTTGTTTTAGAATTTAGAGATAAAAACATTGCAGACTCTGAACTGTGCAAAGACGATATGGATCCGAATAAACTACTTGTACAAATTCCGGTAAATATTCAAAACAATTTGAAAATACCGAACTACGAAGAAATTGTTATTCGCATGAATGGCAATAACGATATGAACATCATGAGTGGGATTCCAAAAGTGCAGTTGGACATTAAGGATTTAAATTCCGTGGGACAAGCTTTTGTTGGAGGAGTTTTAGAGCTTCAAAGCGATAAATTTGCCACGGATCTTGTAGGAAAATTTGCGGCAAGAGTGTGCAATTGAGATTTTTAAAATACAAAGGTGTGATTATGAAAAAAATTATTTTAGTGCTTCTAGGATTACCGCTCATGTTGGTTTCATGTGCGAAAAAAAATGACGATGGTAACCTGCAGGGCATCTGGATTGGCCAAGTGAAGTCTGGCGATGTTGCATTGCTAAAAGACGTTGGTGCAGCGGCCGGGACAAACAGCTCGCTGACCACCGAGAGCCTCTTCTATAAATTCGATAGCGGAAAAATTGTGACTTACAAAAGCAAAGATTTCGACAATAACAATAATCAAACAGAACAAGAAGTGGGTACTTACACAGCCAATGATGGCGTTCTCACCATAAATATTGAAGCACATTCGTGTGCAAATACAAATATTCCAGGACTGACAGATCGTAAATTAAAGAAAGTTGTTCCATACAGAATTTCTGAAGACTTTACTGAGATGACCCTAACTCTAAAGTTCAATTCAAAAGTTGTTTTCAAAAAACTAGAGAGCACCGATGCCGATGACGCGCAAAATTCTGTAAATTCTTCGGACGTGGGTTGCTTTGCAGGCGGTGGTTTATTTAAAGCAAACGCCGTTCAAAAACCGAAAGAAGAAGTTAACTTGGAAGAAGTTCGTAAAATTCAAGAAGAGGTTGACGAAGCAGGCTTGAACGAGGAAGCTAAGGAAGAAGCAGAGTAATTCTATTTAAAAAGAGAGAATCGTGAATCTTTCTAGAAGAGAAATTATATATTTTGTCTTAGGTGGACTCTTTGTCACGAATGCTCTTTTGGGTGAAATCATCGGCGTAAAATTAATCAGTCTTGGCCCCTATACAATGACCATGGGTGTGATTCCTTGGCCTGTTGTCTTTATCACTACAGATTTAGTAAATGAGTATTTTGGAAGAGAAGGCGTCAAGAAACTCACTTACCTTACCGTGGGTTTAATTCTTTATGCTTTTTTGGTAATTTACCTTTCGATGCTTATTCCCGCGGCAGGTATATCGCCAGTCAATGACGAGGTTTATAATCAGGTATTTGGGCAATCACTCTGGATTATTGTTGGGAGTATTACGGCATTCATTGTAAGCCAATTGATAGACGTTTCGGTTTTTTGGTTTTTCAGAGGGAAAACTGGCGGCAAGATGCTATGGCTGAGGGCAACAGGCTCTACCATTATTTCGCAGTTGATCGATACATTCTTAGTTATGGGAATTGCTTTCTGGCTTCCCGGAAAGATGACGACGGAAGATTATTTTAACGTATCCCTAACAAACTACACATATAAGATACTAGTGGCTCTCAGCATCACGCCCATCATATACATTTCTCATAGCCTTATTGACCGATATTTCAAAAAAGCATAGATTTTATACGTGAAAATTATTTTAAAAAAATACATTATTTTTGCTATGGTTTGTTCATTTTCAGGGATTGCTTTTGCTCAAGAAGTAACTTTAGAACAGGCCTACATCGCCGCTTTAAAAAACGAAAATTATTCGAATGAAGGAAAAGGCATTAAAGGCCAATCCAAAGCTCGCTTAAAACAGGCAAGATCTTATCTATTTCCAAAAGTAGACGCCGTCGGTAAATACGAAAAATCAAAATTTGAAGCCGATGCCACCGGCGCAGAAACTGAAGACACCATCAAAAGTTACGGGGCAACTTTGAGACAACCTCTTTTTCAAGGCGGATTGTTTTCCGGCGTACAAAGAGAAAAGGCTTTAGACCAAGCCACAGATTTACAATTGAAAGTTAGGGATTTGGATCAGTATCTGGCTGTGGCGCAGAGCTATTATCGCATCCAAATCTTGGAGAGCACTTTAGAAGTGATCAAAGATGTCAACCAAGTGAGCTCAAAGAGAGTTGGAATTTTAAAACGAAGAGTGCAAATCGGTAAGTCTAAACAGACTGACGTTTTAACCAACGAAATCCAATACCAAAATTTAAAAGTAGAATTGAGTCAGGTCGAAACACAACTTTTAGCAGAGAGAGAACGCTTTGCTGATCTAACCGGTCTTTCTACAAAGGCACCGTTACAAAAAGTGACCGAGGTTCCTGTTCTTAAGCCTTTCACTTATTATTCTAGTAAAGCAGAAAAAACTTTAGATGTAGAGATTCAAGCCAAGAGCGCCTACATTGCCGAAAAAGATGAATCCATTAAGGACATGCAACATTTTCCGAAACTTTATTTGGATCTAGCGGCAACTTACAACGAATACGATCTACCAACGAACGTCGATGGGAGAGAGCTTTCAGGCGCCTTGATGTTGGAGTTCCCATTATTTTATGGTGGAAGAACGAGTGCGGAAGCTCAAGAAGCCAAATGGAAAAAAGTTGCAGAAAAATCTAAGCTTGAGGCTTTAAAGCGTGACACGGTTGTCGATATTACAAATCAGTACAATGAATTCAAAAAATGGATTGAGCAATACAAGATCTATGAAGATTCGTTGGTTACGGCTAGAAAAAATTATCAAATTTTTAATAAAGAATCAAATTTGGGATTAGTTTCTAATTTAGAATTACTCAATTCCCTCACCACATATTTAGACACTAAAAAAGCCCGCGATGAGGCTTTCTATCAACTAAAAATTTCTGAACTGACATTGGGTCGATTAATAGGCGAACGCAACTAAGGGAGAAAACTTTTTTGAGTTTATCAGAGTTTTTTATACGCAGACACGTATTCACGTGGATGATCATGATTGGTCTTATTGTGTTTGGTCTATTCTCTTACCAAAGAGTCGGCATCAGTGAATTTCCTGACGTGGATTTTCCCGTCGTAAGCATTTCGATCAATCGTGAAGGCTCTTCTCCGCAGTTGAATGAAATTGAAATTGCCGATCGAGTGGAGAATGCTCTTTCGTCCGTGCAAGGTATCAAAAAAATATCTTCAACTTCAAAGACGGGCAGTACAGAGATTGTTGCTGAATTTGATTTAGATAAAGATATCGATGTAGCAGTTCAAGATGTGCAATCAGTACTTTCAAGAATCCAAAGACAGCTTCCGGATGATATTGATCCTCCTTCGGTAAGAAAAACAAATCCTGAGGACAGTCCTATCCTTTGGCTCGGGATTTCTTCAAAAAAACTTTCTCGCTTTGAATTGATGGGATTGGTGAGAGATCAAATTCAACCCAAGTTTTCTACGGTGGATGGAGTAGCGGACATTTTTCAAGGTGGTTACGTTGAACCCAACTTAAGAG
>JANMFM010000258.1:0-1536 GCA_031374125.1 Bdellovibrionales bacterium | reverse complement strand
CATGCCAGCCGAAGTGGCTGGTGATTGTGACAAGAATGCAGAAATGACAGAGGACATGTCGGAAACTGTTGATGTTTCGCAGGATGATGATGATGCGACAAAGCAGACCTCGGGGATGTATGATGGAGCCGTTTTTGAAATCTAGATCTAAACTTTTTGTCTCCAGGGAAATAAATCTATTCTGTCGTTGACATTGAAGGACAAAAATACGAACAGCCAACAAAGCTGAAGCAGGCGCTCGATAGGGTACAATTGGTAGAGATGTTTAGAAATGAAGACGCTAAGGCATGCTTCACTCCTTCACTTGGTGCTCCACAGCTTGGGCCACGTTGCCTAGCACGTCTCCTTCCACTAGCTACCTCTCCAATTTTTGAATGGCTTGTTCAGTGTCACATGTGTTATGTGTTACGTATTTTTTAAATGGGAATCCTTGCTGTTCGGTAGCCTGTTTCGCAAAAGAGTTCCACAAATTGTACTGTATTTGAGTGTTCCAAATAGTTGCCCTCGCCCCACTCTGTCCACAAATACAAGCAAACGGTATGAAAAGACCATTCACAGGTAGGCAGCCCGCCATGTGTCAATGGATGGAAGAGTACAGTCCCGAGTTGTGGAACAAGAAAAAAGACCGCTCAGCTCTTGCCTGCCTAGTCTACCCCATCCAAATCTTGCCTCCACAATTCTATAGTAAAGGAACGACGTGTCACCACGTTTCCTTCCACCATTAATTGTACAGTATGCATTCCTGCTTGAGTATCACTCCAAATAATAGCTAACTATACAAGTATAATGCATTATATCATAATCATAACATAATGTTCGTAGAAGTACTGTGGTAGTATCACTTGGACACAACGGCATAAACTTTGGTCGCCGTCCTTTCATGGTCGGAACTGCCATCAAAACTACTCACGGCCAATCGATATCCCAAGCTACAGATATCGACGCGACTCCCAAAATTAACCTCCTCCTCGGTGCCATTGATATCCCCTCCAATTTGCATCCAATCTTGACTGGCCCGGGACCAATCAAAGACTTGTACATAGCCACTACTCGAACTACTCGAGCTGGAGGTTTCGAGAGCGCCCACGACGATTCGGTTGGGCAAATTGGCCGGGGTGGAAATGGCGACACTGACACCGAAATTATCCGAATTGGCCCGACCATACAAGGTTGATCCGACTTGGTGCCACTCTTGATCGGCGGGTCGGTAATCAAAGACGGTGACCGCATTGGCCGGTCCGCCCACGACGACGCGATTCCCATCGTTCGACAAGGCGACGGCAGCACCCCAAAATGTGGATCCGACTTGGGTCCAACTTGAGGAGGTTGGATCGTACTGCAAGACATGAACATAACCCGTGACATCGTTTTGTTTGTACCGATTTCCAATGGCGATGCGGTGACCCGAGGCCGACATGGAGACCACCGAGGAGGTGGACGGTGGAGGCGTTTGTTGCTTGGCTTGCAAGACAAGGGGTTCCAATGGAGTCGTCTGGTCTGGATCGTAGAGAACAATGGGGGGTCCTAGAGGCAACC
>JANMFM010000256.1:0-4381 GCA_031374125.1 Bdellovibrionales bacterium | reverse complement strand
GGCATCCATAGTTTTTTTTGCGCTGTCAGTAAACTTGGGATTGGGTTCTCTGACGCCATCAATCTTTTCGCTGATAGCAGAAACTTCTTTCACTGCTTGATTTAGTAAATCGTCAATTTTTTTTGATTCCCACAAATCGTTCCCTAATAAACCGCCTGACATAACCTCTGTCCTTTCCGATAAAAATTCATTTATTTGTCTGTACCTATAATTTCTGTACCTAATAATTTTTCTATACCTAATACTTCTTGATCACGGAGCCGAAGCCCTTTTAAAATGTGTGAATGATGAAAACAACTTTGATGAAAATTGCGTTCGTATTATTTTATCTGACAACATCAGCAGGCACTTCCAATATTTGTTTTGCAGCAGAGGGTGATCTAAGTTCTGCTTTCAATAATTATCAGAAAAGTTATCAAAGTAATGACTTTGAAGCAGCTCGAATCACAATCGAGGAAGCCCTCAAATCGCACACTCACAACAGTTATCTAATATACAATTTAGGGCTGACCGAGTACAAGCTGGGAAAAACAGGTCTAGCAATAGGTCTTTGGCGCAAAGCGCTATCGATTAATCCGCAATTAAACGAAGCTAGGCAGGCAGTTAGTTTTGCTGTGAGTCAAATGTCTGCTAAGCCTTTAGCGAAAACCACTGATTCTACTTGGGTTTGGCTGGAAAAACTCATCATAGACTACCTTTCATTCAACATGATTTGGCCGTTCTTTTTACTCAGTCTTTTTGTTTGTGGGTTTATGTTTATCAAATTTTTGGGTGCAAAAAAGAAGGCCTTCGCAAACGACGAGGCTTCTCCTATTTTGGGAACAAAACCCATTCTATTTTTGGTGATCACTGTTTGCTTAGGTGTTGTTGGTTTCTTTAGTTTTAAGGATCTTGCTACAACCAAGGCAACCACCATTGTAAAACTCGCTGAAGTTAAAACAGGTCCTAACGCAGAATATGGAACTCTATTTGAAATTCCAGAGGGAACAGAAGTGTTGATTCGTGACAAAGAAGCTGAATGGTATAAGATAGAAGATCCTACGGGACGCGTGGGATGGGCTGCTCGCGATCAACTTTTTGTGACAAATACACTTTGAGGCAAACGCTTTATGATCAATCTCCTTTGGGAAAATATTTTTAAAAAAGAAGAGAAATCTCAAAAAATTTCCAATCTGCTTCATCAAAATAAAATTTTTAGCTCTTTAACTAAAAAAGAAATTCGTATCGTTGAAGAATTGATTCACGAAAGACACTACAGAGCGGGCGAAACTGTTTTCAGACAAAGTGAAATCGGGATCGGTATGTACATCATCGCAAAGGGCGCGGTAGACATTTCTGTCGTGGAACTTGAAGATGTTACAGCGAGTGCTAACGATAAATTCAGTGAAGTTCTGATTATAAAATTAAAAAAAGGCGATTTTTTCGGAGAACTTTCTCTCGTGGAAGATCACGGAAAAAGAACTGCTCATGCGACGGCATCGGAAGATTCCGTTTTGATCGGTTTTTTCAAACCTGACCTCAATGTTATCTTGCAAAGTCATCCTTCCATCGGAGCTAAAATCACAATGAGCCTGGCAGAGGTAGTTGGAAAAAGACTAAAATCTACAACAGAAAAAATTTCGCAACTTAGAAACGAAATGAAGATGATTACGGAGCTACATAGAGGAAATGAAAGCACTACCAACACTAATAAAGCGTGAACGCCTATTTAGGCTAGCCGCTGTCTTATTCACATTAGTTTTACTTTCTACAGTTGTTCTGATTGTTGAGAACATGCTTATTTCTTTTGTGCTGGCGTTTGGTGCGACCTATCTCATCGCTCCGATTGTAAGATATCTTGAGCGCATGGGGATGAGCAGAAATTCTGCTATTCTTATTCCTTATTTTACTTTGTTGGCTTTAACAACAGCACTAGTTTTCATTACAATTCCTCTCGTTGTAGAGCAAATTCGTGAGCTTCGATTGGAAATGCCTAAGTATGTTGAGGGTGTGACCTTCCTTATTCAAAAATGGGAAAATCAACTGAAGGACTTTATCCCTTACGTTTTCAAATATGATATTGGTGAAAATATAGCAAGGCTTGCCGAAAATGGCGTCACTGGATTTCTGCAAAGTGCTCCGAAGTTTGCTCAGCAATTTTTGACGGTTTGTTTACTAGGTCCGATTTTTTGCTACTTCATGCTCAAAGACGGCAGAAAAATCTCTAGGAATTTACTTTCTCTCTTTCCAAATAATGTTTTTGAAATGGCGCTTTCTCTGAGTCATAAAATTAACGTTCAGCTTGGAGATTTCATTCGCGCAAGATTGGTGGAAGCTTTTATTGTAGGTATTGTTGTTTGGATTGGCTTAACGATACTTCAATTTCCCTATGCCTTATTCTTGGCAATCTTTGCTACGGTGATGAACTTGATTCCTTATGTGGGTCCCTTCATTGGTGCGATTCCCGCTTTTATTATTGCTATCATCAATCAAGAACCTTCCTTGAATGTACTTTTGATGTCGATGGTTTATTTTATCGCGCAATTGGTAGATATCGTATTCATCATCCCACTTGTGGTAGCTAGAACTGTGAATTTGCACCCAGTGACTGTGATTGTTGTGTTCATTATTGGAGCAAATGTCATGGGTGTTTTGGGCATGATCATCTCTGTTCCTGTAGCTAGCGTTCTCAAACTCATCTTCTATACAATTTATGATCAATTGATCAAATTTAGGGCATAAGATTTGACATTAAAAAGTCATCGCGTATAAAATCGTTACGTCGAATCGTTACTGAACAATTGGAGTTTTATGCGACTGAACTTTTTCAAAGTATTTTTAACAACATTCTTGCTATCTCTAGCAGTAGTTTCCTGCTCAACTCCAGATCCCATCGATGTGAACTCAGCAGAAAAAGCTTTTAAAGAAGCTAAGGAATATGAAGACGATGAACGCTACGAAGAAGCTCTCAGACGTTACGACGAAATTAAAAATAAATTCCCTTACTCACAATATTCAAAAGAATCAGATTTAAGAATCGCTGATATTTATTTCAAAAAAGAAGAATTCGCATCAGCAGCGCTTTCTTATTCGAACTTTAAATACTTATATCCCAACCATCCGCAAATTCCCTATGTGAGTTTGCAGTTAGCACTTTCTTACTTCAATCAATTGCCAAAGACGATTGATCGCGATTTGTCTAAAGGTGTTCAAGCTATTCAGGAGTTCAATATAGTTCTTGATAAGTATCCTGGAACTGATTTTGCAAAAACTGCGGCTGAAAAGAAAAAAGCCACTCAAGATATGCTCGCAAAAAAAGAATCTTACATTGCCAATTGGTATTTTAAAAAAGAAAAATACTTAAGCGCGATGAGACGCTTTGAGAATCTCACGAAGATGCCTGCACCTGCGGAATTGACTTCGGAAGCTTACCTCAAGGGTGCCATCAGTGCCTTGGAAATTGGTGAAGTAGGAAAAGGAAAGAGCTTATTGGAACAACTTTCTAAAAAGTTCCCAACGAGCGATAACAACGACCAGATTAGCGATGTGAAGAGTAAATATGGCATATAGTGATAACCGAACCGGATATCGCGAGATGATGGCGCAAGCTAAAGAAAGCTTTATTGAGGGCGACTACAGAACCGCCGAACCTCTTTTGCAGCAGGCTATTCTTCAAAACAACAAAGACCCAGAAGTTTACCAAATGCTTGCGACTCTTTTCTATGACAAGGGCCAATTCAATAAAGCCATCAAGTCTTTCAAAAAAGCTTTAGAAATCGATCCATCTTACACAGATGCGAGCGTTGGTTTATCAATCATTTTAAATGATTTGGGTAGATACGAAGAAGCAAAAGAAGTCTTTGAAGAAGCTCAAGAACGTTTAAACGAAACAAAGAAGCAATCGGATCCATTCATCGAAGACAGAATCACCCAAAAACATATGGAACTGGGGGATTTGTACCTTCAAATCGAAAAGTTTGAAGATGCTTTAGAACAATTTATGAAGGCTAAGAAGTTATCGAACAATCCTGGATTATTGATCCTAAAGATTGCCGAATGCTTTATGAAGATCCATAAGGAACAAAGAGCAATCCAAGAACTTCAACTTTTCCTAAGAGACTACCCTCAAAATATCGAGGCTAGAGTTCGTCTTGGGGTTTACTTATACCAAATGAACCGCGTTTATGAAGCTGTCGAAGAGTGGGAAAAGGTTCAAATGAGAGATTCTCAGAATGCTGATGCAAAACACTATTTGCAGTTGGCTCGCGAGACACGCTTGACAGAATTAGCCTTAGACTGTCATTTATCACATAATAACGATCAAGAATATTAGACCTCATCCAGGAGACCATATGTCACAAATTAAAGACGACATGATTCCATACCTAAAAGCTGACGAAAT
>JANMFM010000202.1:0-6802 GCA_031374125.1 Bdellovibrionales bacterium | reverse complement strand
CGAAGGAAATAATGACAGATGGGAAGCGAAATTCACGGTGGTCTGTGAGCTTCTGGATCATCATATTAAAGAGGAAGAACAAGAGTATTTTTTGAAAATTAAAAATATTTTTTCTCACGAAGAAAGAATTGAAATGGGAAAAGAATATAGAGAAATGTTCAGTCGCCTAATAGATGCTCAAAAAAATATTCTAGAGCCAGAAGAATTTGAGCATTTGCGAAATCATTAATACGAAATCATTAATTTTGAAGCTTACGCCAGAATTTTTCGACCAAACTATTTTGTGGAACATAAGTTTTGAATATCTCTTGAGCATCAGAGAGAGACATTTCTTTTGCTTCGAGAACTAGATCTTCGAAAAAAGACTCTGTCGACGCAATTGCTAATGATGGAAAGCTCGAGTCTTGGATTTCACCCACGGCAACGATATCAAAGTGTTGCCATAAGGGTTTCATTGCCTTTTCATAAGTTCTTTCAAAGTATTTTCCTTGAAGATGGGTAGCCTCTTTCAATTGCTTAGTAGAGAGGGGAGAGTCCATTTTCAAGCAATCTAGGATTTGTATAGATTCTCTGGTTTTTTGATTGGGATTCCACTCCCGAGATAAACGATAGAGAGATTTGAATAAAGGTTTAGAAAAAAATGTTGCGCGCCCAGAGAGCCATTTGCTGTAGATGACTTCTTTTGAGCTAGAAAGCTCTTCTCTTAAGTGCCAAAGTTTAGTCACTCTATTGTCACCATTTTCGTCCCATTCCCACTTCATTTTGCTTCTTGGGTAAAACTCTTTCCAGATAGAGTTGTACTCATTTTTATTTTTGATTGGGAATACAAGTAAAATGCCATTTTTATTTATGGCATTTAGAGCTTGGATTTTATCGGAAGTTTTTTTAGACATTCCTTATTCTTATAATAAGAATCATCCAGTTGGAAGGCTAAAGTAGAATGTTGAACCTTCTTTCACTTTTCCATCGGCTTTGACTTTGCCGCCATGAAGTTCAATGATCTTACTCACAGAATAAAGTCCTAATCCTAATCCTGGATAAGCTTTTTCGTCGTGGAGGCGGCTTAAAGGTTTAAATAGTTTTCCTGCGTCTGCTGCATCTAATCCCACGCCGTTGTCTTTGACATAGAATGTAGAAAAATTTCCTTCACTCTCAGATTTTCCCATTTTTATTTTTAAAGTATTTCCATGCTGTGAAAATTTAAAAGAATTATTAATTAAATTCTCCATAACTATTCTAAGGAGGATTGGGTCGGCCAAGGCTTGAAGGTCTTTTTCGATTTCTAAAGAAACTTCCTTAGAAGGATACTGAATCATTAAAGAATCTATGATGTCTTGGACCATGCCTCTAAAATCGATAGTTTTGGGCTGAATATTTTCATGAGATGCACGATAAAGACCTAGGATCTTTTCCACTTGAAGCCCTAAATTTTTTGTACAATCCTGTAGTGATTCTGCGTAGCGTTTTGTTTTGTCATAATTTTTTTCACCTAAGCTCACCAACATAAGATCTGAAAGTCCAGTCAATGAAGTTAAGGGGCTTTTAAGGTCATGGGCAAGACAGTGAATATAAGCTTCGAGATCCTGATATTTGCTTTTGAGATTTTCATTCTGCATCACCTTGTCTTTAACTGAATTTCTTAATTCTAAATTCTCAATAGAATTCGACATGAGATCTGCTAAGATTTGGAGAAGCTCAACTTCCTCAAATGAAGGATGAGTTGTTTTTTTCCAATAATTTCCAATGGCTCCAATAGGAGAATCTTTTCTAATGGGAACCATGCAAAGACTTTTTACAAATGTTGGCTTATAAACATCATGAGGAATGCGGTCATCTTTATAAATATCGGTGATGATCACAGATTTCTTATTGATCATTGACCATCCACTGATGCAAGAGCTCATGGGAAATTTTTTGCCTTTCCAAAGAGTAGAGATCCCGTCTTCGTCAACGTAATAGCAGAGATCATTTTCTTTTAAAATAAAGGTTGCCCCGTCAGAGCCGACAAGCTTTCTCGCTGTCTCGGTTACAATCTGAGTGATTGCTTCAATGGTCGAAGCACTCGTGAGACGAGTGGCTGCATCTACAAGAATTTTGGAAGAGGATTCGCTAACCATGATGTTCCTTAAAAATATTTTATTAACTGATAATATTTAATATAATAATATTAGAATGGAATTATTTTATTTGAAACAAAAAATATTTATATGTTATTAATTTATTATATAGATCGGACTGCACTTAGGTCTAGAGATGTTAGCTGAGGAATACTTATTTTTTAGTGGCGTAAGGTTTATATACTTGGAAATAAAGCATCAGCCAGAATAATAATCCCGAAGTAATAACTGGAATCAAAAATCCCCAGTACTGAAAATGAGTGAAGACAAATCCTGCGACAACGGAGCCCAATAAGAAAAAGCAAATGATCCCAATTCTCATGAGGTTTGCCTTGCTGTCATCAATGTTATAATCATATTTATCACGATTGAAGTAACGAATGATTCCGATTCCCAGATCTGTTGTGATGCCTGTGAGATGCGTTGTTCTCACTACAGATTTTGATACTGTTGTGATGGTTCCGTTTTGAATTCCACAAATTAAACATAAAAGGGCAAGAAGTGTATAATCTCTTGAGTAAATTAAAGGTTCTCCGAAAGCTCCAAAATAACTTAGAACTCCGCCTAAAAAAACAATGATGGTGAGTAAAAAAATCAGTCCAAATGTAATGTAGTACTTCGGTTTTTTATGGAGCTTTAGTCTTAGGTCTACGAGGAGTCCGCTGAGCATGGCGCCGAACAGAAAAAAGAGTGGAACGGCTAACATTCCAATGGCGTGATCGCTTTCAATTTGATTGGCCTCATAGCCAAAAAAAGTAGCAAATCCTGTAACGTGAGAAACGAATCTATGGCAAGCCATAAATCCACCCATATTTAAAATACCAGCTTGAAAAGCCATAGACATCCAGATGCCAATGTTGCTGCGATTGTAATGGGAGATGGATTCATTTCCAAAAAGCACGATTACCTCAAATCTTAGTCGATATGTAAATGGTAAGCAGTGGAAGAGCATTTGTAAACAGAGAGTTTAAAAAAGGCAAGGTTTTACGAGAGACATGTAGAACTCGTTACGATAAGTTAATATTCCTTGATCCCAACACTCATGAATGTAGAATTGACAAATGGGAATCATCGCGAGAACACTCATCGGCATCAGCTATTTGACTGGTTTTTTAGTGAGCCTTCAGTTCATCAAATCTCAAGCTGTATTTTTGGCTCATTATAGTGCTAAGGAATTAGTCTTTGCTGTCATTTATCCAGTGGCACTTTGGTTTTTTATTTCCTTTGCGATTCGTAAAAATGAATTTAGAAATCGATTTGTAAAAACATTTATACCGGTCTTCATCTGTGCTGCCATAATTCTTTGTTCTGTGATTACTCAAGTTGAAAAGAATATCAACTATGTTTTTATTTGGATATTTATGGCCGGACTTTTCTCAGAATTAATGAGATGGGGTCTGAATGAAATGCTAGAAAGGTATGTAAGCCCCTCAAAGCTTGGTGTGGTATTTTCTTATCAAGCTATGGCGCAGGAGTTGGGGATTGTAAGTGCGGTCGCATTTTATGCTTTTGCTCCTCATGTCAGCTTACCGCAAGTGAGTATTGCGACAGGATTTGCAGCAATATGTATTTTGGGAATTTTAATAACATTTTTAAATCCAAGACGTTTGGAGTTTCATTTTATTGCTAGAAAATCAAAAGATTTTAAATTTTTCGATAAAACCTACCAACCAATTTTTTTGAGTTTTCTGTTAATGGGTTTATTTGCCGGTGTGTTCAGAATGTCACAGGACAACTTAGTGAATGATTTTTTTAAAAGTCATACTTTGAATCAAGTAGAGTTACAGAAAATCATTTCCAGCGCTATGCTTATCGGAAGTTTTTTACAGATGATCGCCGCTTTTATTAATGGGAGAATCATTGAGAGAAATCGAGTTTCACCGATTCGAGTGATAGCGTCGACTTGGGCTGTGCATTTTGCAGTGGGTGTGTTTGCAATCGTTACGCAAACATTGTGGGGCCATATTTTATTTATGAGTATGTCGAAAGGACTTGCGGGATTTTATTATCCAGCGCTCAATAGACTTTCGGGGTCTTTTAAATATCTGACAGGCTTAACTTTTAAATCCAATCATATTTTTGGGACAATCATTTTTGCGGGTGTCGTATTTGCGTTTATTCCGCATGGACCAATGGTTTTGCCAGTCGTTCTGGTCGCAACATTTTTATTGGTATTAGGACAATTACTGATTTTAAGAAAGAAAATGATTCCTACATTAGAGGAAAATATCAAGTCTGAACATGTGGATGAGTCGGTGAGGGCGGCAATTGGTTTGTCTTATCTTCAGCCAGACGATTATGTAGAAAAGATGTCAGAGATTTTAGATGAAAAGCCTCCTCAGCTCTTAAAAAAGCAGATCATCTTGGGATTAGGATATTCTCATGATCCAAAATCTTATGATATTTTATTGCAAGAATTTAGATCAGATAAAGAAGAAATTCAAATCACAGTTCTTGAGGCGCTTAAAGTTGCAAAATCATACAAGGCAACAAGATTTGCTTTAGACTTAGTTTTATCGAATAGAAAGTCTTTAACTCCCAGAGTTCGCTTGAATGCTGCGCAAATGGTGGTGGCACTTTATGGTGAAAAAAGTATTCCGATTCTCATGTTGGGCCTACAGCTTGAAGACCCAAGACAGCTAGCAAACGTTCTTGAAGCTTTGTCACAGTTTAAGCATCTTGAACTTGTGGATATTTTTAAAGGCTTCGTAAATTCAGCGACTCCGAGGGTGAGAGCAAATGCACTGATGGGGCTTTCGCAATTTCCGGATCAAAAAGAATTTTACAGAGGGGAAATATTAAAAACTCTGGATGCGCCAGGTATGGAAGAGCTAGGCCATAAAATCTCTATTTTCTATTTGATCGGTAAGAATAAAAACCAAGAATTTAAGGATACTTTAATTAGATTATTAACCGCACAGATTAAACAGTCTGAAGAATATAAAAATTTAGATGCTCAAAGCCTCTCTTACATCCAGACGCTGTCATGGTCGCTTTTAAGGTTGGGAGTGAAAGAAGGGAGAGATGTTTTCTTTGATCTGCTGCAAGTCACTTATAAACAGCCTAAAGCTATGTCTTTACTTCACTTCATATTGCAACTCGATCAAAATGAAAGATACGATACTCTCGATCAGTGGATCAATGAGTCTGAAACGCCTCCCGCAACTCGGGATATGCTCCTCGATTATTTCGAAAAATCAGGTTTCAATCTCGAAGAAGAAATCGAATATCTAAAATCCATGAACCTTGTGAAATTTTAAGACATTATTAAAAATTTAATCTACAAAAGCTGCCATAAAAATTTCGACCATAAAAGTAATAATATAAATGATCCAATGGCGAAGAGTCTCATTCTTAGCATGAGTTTATTTGTTGTTACGTGGATGATGGCGTGACCGTATCTTGCGGCAACGTAGCCCCAAGAGAAATAAAGTGTCACATTGTCGGCTTCGTTGGTGAGAAGTAGAAGTGGGATCAGAGTATAAAATAAAACTGGCTGTTCAAAGAGGTTATTGTAATGTCTTGTTGCCACTTGAACATCTGTTGGAATGAGAAAAGGTTCTTTTTGTTGATAATCTTTGAAGTATCCAGGAGGGATCGAGCCATTGCGAATGGCTGCGAATCTCCTTTTACCCATCAATACCATAATACCAAAAGTTAAGAACACTAGAGCAATAACTGGATAAATATGATGAAGTTGGAGTGTGCTCATTATCTACAGAAACCTTGATGAGTAATCACTCTGTTTGAATATTGTTCGACGCCTTCAAAGCCACCCGCATTTTTTACTTTGTTTCCTGGGCTCATGAGGTTGAAGTGAACCACTTGAGTTGTGTGTCTATCAAAATAACGCACGTCCTGACGGCCATGAACTGTATAGTAAACCAAACGGCAAACATGTTGATTACCACTGATGTAACATTCTTCTCTTTGAGCTTGATAAGTACAGTTTTCCCATCCCCATTTTTCTTCAGAGTCGACATGGGTAGTATTTACGGAACCTGCAGCATCATAAGGTTGGCCGCTCAATTGAGATGAAAGTTCAAAAGAACCATTTTCTTGTGGTAGAGGACTACCTTTTGGAACTTTAAAGGAAACTTCTAAGGCTTTCTTTTGATTTGGAATAGTAACTTCAAGTTTGACTTCTTTTTTATTTGGAAACTTCAGAGCAGCTTCCCATTGTCCAACAGGTAATGTCGTCGTCCCTTTTTTAAGGTTGAAAGTTAAAGCTTCCGTGTTTTTCAAAACACCATCAATTGTTTTACTGCATGCAACTACAGCCAAAGTACATAAAGCACCAACTAAAAACTTGCGTAACATAATACCTCCCCGATATTTGCCAATATCAGATTACACATAAGCAACCCTGTCAACTTACCAAAAGGCGCTTAGTCGCTTTTGGCGGAGCATTGAGTCGCTAAAAGCTTTCGTAAGTTCACGTGCTAGGCGAAGAGGAGCATTTTTAAGTAGAAGCCTTCAGGGAATGAGGCTAAATGGGGATGATCGGCGGCGTGTCCGCCTTCAGAGATAATCTGAAGGGATTTTTTGGAACGTGTTTGTGCTTTCCTTAGGATGTTAAGCAAGTCCGTCTTTTCTAGTAAACCACTGCAAGAGCAGCTCACGTAGAGACCATTCTTTTCAAGCAAGTTCATCGCATTCGTGTTGAGCTTCATGTAGGCGTGTTG
>JANMFM010000176.1:0-3377 GCA_031374125.1 Bdellovibrionales bacterium | reverse complement strand
GAACACGGGTGGAGTTCCAGAAATCATTGAGGACGGTGTAAATGGTTTTACCTTTACTCCCAACAACGTTAAAGACTTGAGTGAAAAAATAAAGACAACTTTGACAGACAATCAGCTTCGCAAAAATTTTATCACTGCGGGTTTGCTAAAATACGAAAATCTTTTTCGCGCCGATCAACATTTTTCGCGACTCGAAGAAATCTTAAAAAATTCCTGAACGGTGACCAATGTGAGTGCATTGGCGAATGGCACGTACACAATATACCAAAGAATGTGATTGATATGCGTGTGGATATAAGAGTGACCTTTGCCCAGCACAAACCAAGAAATTGGTCCCAAAAAGCTAAGCAATGTTGTGAAAATGAGGGCCCGGTATTTTCCCCAGAGCTGATTCTTTTTAAGGTAGTAAAGACTCAGTCCCATAAAAACGGGAAACACCAAAAAACCTTTTTTAAAATAAAGGAGAATCACGTAAACCGCATTGGCACGCAAGCTTTCGGCATAAATGCCATAGGTTTGCGCATCCAGGGCGTGAGTTCTTTTAAAAATATGGAAGGTCATGGTCTTAAGAGCTTCCTCCGAGGACGAGTAGTATTGCTCCAGTTGCAGATACCACAGGCCAAGCATGCAGAAAAATGCCAACACACCCAAGCTTCCAACTGCGATGAGGCGAAAAATAATGGCTTTCCAGGGACGTTGTTGTTTGAGGGAAAAATATAAAACCGGAACCAAACTAGCGATAATAACAGTGGAGGTGTATTCAAAGCCCGAGGCAAACCGCAAACACAGCGATGCAAACAGGAGAAGAAGACCCCACCACGTCGGTGAAGTGGAAAACATCCAGTAGGAGATCACGAAGGGGAGATAAAAACTCCACAGGCTCCAGTATAAATTGCGCCCAAAATACGTCATCCAACTAGAATAGAAAAGGGGAAACACAGCACCGAGGGCCACGAGGGCGTTGAACTCTTTGCTGAACTGCCAAAAAATAAACACAACTACCAGCCCGAGTAGCAAGCTGTTGAGACCATAGAAAAGTTCGATGGTTAAAGAGTGGCCAAACACTTTATCAAGGGCTGAAAAAAGTAGTCCTTGGAAACCAATCTGTGAGGTGTAGACAAAAAACTTATTGTCTTTAATAGAGTCTTTGGAGATCAGAGAGTATTGATATTTGACCCATGGAGAATCTTTATCAAGTTCAACATGGCGGTCGAGAGGTTCAAAGCGTCCCAATAGAAATTCCTCGCTGGCAACGCCCTGGTGACGAGAGAGATTGATCCGTGAAACCACATAGGCTTCCGAAGAGTGTTCGAACTGTGCAAAATCCTCTGGGGCCACCCGATGGAAGGGGTTTTTCCAGTAAATACAGCAGCTTAAGCCCAATAGAAGGAGGGCAAGAATCACTTTGTTGCTGTTGCTATATTGAGTCAGTTTTAGTAGCAGAGATTTCATTTTTCCCCGGTCTAGTTAAAGAAAGATTTCGTATCCAAATCGAGTTCATAGAAAGAACACCTTTGGACCAAGATATCAACTTCGTTTCTACCAACGGTTTTAAACCGTAGTTGCTCTTTCCCGGTCTGTCGCGAGAGCACGAGCACTTTGGCGAAATTGCCACTAGGATCTAGCGAAGCGAACCCGTCCGCATTTAACGCGTAAGAAAAATTATTCTGGAGCATTAAAAGATATCTTTTACTGTTTACTTCAGCTGAATAATCAATGTGCAAGCCGTAAAACGTATCTTTTTTGGTTGCAGTAAGAGTTATCGTCCGGTCAGAGGAATTATAAAAGCAGGGTCTCGATTCACGTTTCGTATTTTTTATCGCTGAACGGGTCCAAACAAAAGTTGCAGGGCTTGTTCTAGTTATGACCGAAGAATTAAACAGCGGTTCATATAACCAAAAGTTTTGCGTGACCGACCACGGCTGGTATTCTTCTGAATAACTATGCCGAGTAGTTATAATCAATTCAGACTTGATTGCCGTTTCTGAACAAATCGAACGGAGAGGCCCAAGCGCATGAATAGCTGAATCCACTGGGCAGGCCGAGTTAGTTTTTTTTATTGCGCTCCAAATTCCCCAATATTCTTCAAAAAAAGTTTCTTCTGAATTTTTTGCCGCCGAAACGTAATCTGCCCATTCAACCGGAAGGTAGCTTCCTAACTCCGATACGTAAAAATGACTTGATGAGTTTTCTAACCGGTCCTTATTGCTAAAGTAGTTTAAAGCGCTCGCGCCTATTGTAATTATGAATAGTGTGTAGAAAAGAGTGTTAGTATTATAAGAATACTTTTTATTAAAAAAGTGCTTTATGCCCAATGCGAAATAGCTGGCTGTAACAATAAATCCTAAAAACCAAAATGGTTTAAAATACCCACCGAGGTGACCACCGACAGAAGCTAAAAGCCCGCCACCAAACAATATAGTGCCTATCAAAAGGAGCTGATGTTTGGTTTCCATTTTTGCTTTTGTAAATAAAAGAGTAGATGCCGCAATAAATGGGAACAGAAAATCACGATCCAGTATTTTAATAAAGTCTTGTATTCTGAATATGCGATATGCGTCGTTATAAGGGCCGAAATACCACCATTGATCAGCGCGCACGTACTCGACATTAAATCTGATAAAGTTGATCGCGAAATCGAACTTGTTACCCGTCGACAGCAGCAAAAGAGAAAAGTAAAAAAATGGCAAACTAGCAACAAGTGTTAGCAGCGATCGGAACGCCCTATTTTTTAAAGACTCTATGGCAAAATTGAAAAGTATGACGAAAAAAGCTGGTGCCGCGTAGTCATTAGACCAAAGTAAGCATGCAGCTAAGCTTAACCCCAAAGTTAGGCTCCGAATGTAGGTGTTCCTAATTTTGATAATAAAATTAAAGTACAAAATACAAATTAAATAAGGCAAGAATGATCGAATGGGGCGAAGTGAATTGCCGGGGGAAGTTATGTACCAATCGCTTTTTGACGTGAATCGATGAATTGTTTGCGAAGCTGCGAGTAAAAATCCGCAAACCAGTATCGAGCTGCCATAGTTCGAGCGGACGATCAATTTGTAAACATATGAACAGATGACGAGAGCACAAATCAGCGTAAGAAAATGTGCGGAAAACACACTTGCTGCGAGGTCGCTGCCGAAGGCAGAAAATAGTGGGTAAAGAGTAAATGTGGGCCCTATGCCCAAATATGGAAAAAAATCACGCCCTGGAAGTTGCCCTGCCCAGAGTCTGAATAGGCCGCTCGCGGACTGAAATGCACCATCGATATGAAAAGTGGGAGCGATTAACGATTCATTTAAACAATAGAAGTAGGCCCAAATTATGTATAAAACTATAGGGATTGATTGGGTGAGTCGGTTTTTCATTCTTTCTTTGAGGTTCTT
>JANMFM010000150.1:0-11631 GCA_031374125.1 Bdellovibrionales bacterium | reverse complement strand
CGTTCCACAAGCAGTCGCGCTACAAGCACCCCATGCTCCAGCTGACCAAGCATAAGTTGTAGTTTGTGGAGGATTGGGTCCGCCTATTATTGGCGGGCCTTTGACTTGGAAAGTGGTCGTGCAAGTTCCGGCTGTCGCGCCATCTTCAGTTTCTACAATACCATGAACTGTGTAATTACCAGCTTGAGATGAATTTATGTAAGTCACATCTAAAACGCCGCTCACAGAATAGACATTTTCGCTGAAAACTCCTGAAGAGTTATTCATAACAACTATTCTAATTTTAAGAGAAGCAGGAGAATATGTAAAAGCGATAGCCTGATTTTCATTCAAAACAACTTGAGCTTTGGACGGAGAAATCTGGCAACTTCCAATTCCAGACATTGAAGAATTCATTCCGATTTCATCGAGAGGTTTTGCGCAGTTTTGATAAGAAAGAAGTAAGAGTGTGAAAAGCACAAAGGACACAGCTGTAACAATTGGCTTCTTTGCAAAAACTAACATTGTTTCCCCCCAGGGCATGTTGGAAATTATCCAACACTTAGCTTGATATAGTATATATCGGCTTATGGCCTGTATAAACTTGAGACAAAAGTAGGGATTAAGAAGCTTTTTTATCTATTCTTTTTTCTTGGCTTTTCTCGTGACTTTTCTCCTGACTTTTCTTAATGATTTCTTGAAGTTTATTGGTCACAAAATACTCTTTGAACAATGTGACTTCTTCCTTCTTGATGTGAAGATTGTCCATCTTATGTTTTTCGAATTTAATTTTATGTTTTTCTGTAACAATATCGCCGGGTTTCATATAGCAAACGAATTTATTGTTTTTAGGAAGGTGAATGTAAAGATTAAAGCTTGTCTTTGTATCTTGTTTCAAATCTTTGATATTGATTGTTGCCATTTTGTTGCTCATGTCCGCAACTTTCGGCATGGCAGGATTGTAGGGATAATATGCACAGATGATTTCTGTTTTGTGATCTACTGTTTGTACGTAGAATTCAGCATTTTCTTGCGCCCAACCTAAGAAGTTTGTCTGCTCTAGGTCAACATTGAGCTCTTCAAAATACAATAGAGGCTCGTTCTGTTCCTTTAAAAGCTTTTCTAAATTGGCTCTGATAGAGCCAACCACATTTCTTTCTAATTCATTGAACATTGGAACGACAAAGATCAAGTATCCTTTGAATTTTGGAGTGTGAATATTAAAGATTTTTGCTTTAGAAATAACTTCCACAGGAGCGTAATCTTCGTAGGCAGGACGTACAGATCTTTCAATGGCTTCAAAAGTTTTTTGGGCCAATAGAGATTCTGAATTTTTACTACCTGAGCGTGGCTTAAAATCAACTATCAAAGCTTCTTTTGCTTTTGTCTTTTCGTATTCAGGAACTGCAGATTCTGTTGGCTTTGTTTCAGTGTATTGATTCTTCCAGGAGCTTTTAGGTGGGGCTTGTTTTTTAGCGACGTTCATCACCGAACCGTAATCCATTTCCTTCTTGTGAGAGCGTGCTTTTTTTTCTTCGGATTGAGTTTCTTCGATTTCTGATTCGTGCATTTCGCCGCGCGGGAAGCCTTTTTCCGTGGTCGAGTGGGATTCTCCGTTGCGGCCTTCTTGTCGAGACTTCATCGAATTTGTTTTGATGCCTTTTTGTGTGTAGGTGGTTGGGCCCAAAGGTTTTTTTCCAGGTTGTTTAGTCGAATTATTCAAGGGCAATTCATCAGTCAATTGGTCCATGTATGCGCTGATATCATTGGCGTTGGGATCGTCACTTCCAGATTCATAGTCTTCTTCGGAATACTTTGCATTTTGTGATTGGAAATTGATAGTTCCTGATTTGTTATGATTTTGATTGGATCCTAAATTCACGAAAGCATCGTCATCAGAGTTTTCGTCCGTGGAGCTTCTTAGAACAATTTTATCATTTTGATTTGAATCTTGAGAGTTATTTGCTTTCGGTCCGGTGAGCTTATCGACTTTACCTTGTTCATCTTTGGCTCTGATAAGCTTCTGAATGCGCATGTAGAGGCCGGGTCCACTCACCGGAGCTTGCATCACTTCGGGAATACGAGAACCCGCTAATTCTGCGGCTGTTTTTCCGTCAGATTTTTCGGCAAAGACAACACATTCCACTTTGAAGTTTTGTATGAGAAGTTGATGAGTTTTGATGATATTTGAATTAGGTAAATTCCAACTTAAAAATACAAGAGTGGCTTTGTGAGCAGTGATGTATTGAATGCCATCTTTAATATTTGATTTCACTGCGCAATGGACACCTCTACGAATCAAAAATGCAGCAGCAGAGGCAAGCTGACTTTGCTTGTGAGCGATGATCAATACGTTAAGTTCTAACGCTGGCTCGTCTTTTTCTTTTAAGTTAAGTGCATCGTTGCTCAATTTTATTCTCACAAATTATTAGAAGTTCTATAGACATATCGGTTCCAGGACCCAAATGTTAAGGAATCGTAAAATATTTATTAAGATCGATTTAATATATAGATGAACTCAAAAACCAAACCTTTGGTCTTGATGTGTATTCAAATGAATCATTCTAAGTGTGCGTAATAGCGAAGCAAAGCATATCTTTTTTACAGAGAAATGAAATCGAAGTGTGTTCTAGCAATCAAGATGTTAAGTCTTTTACACAATTGGTTCGGTTCTGGGAATTTTGTAACCTTGGGAGGCTTCGTGGGGAAGTTGTTGGGTGCGATAATTTGTGTAACCCTTCTCGTTTGCTCAGCAAGCGCCGTTGAACTGTCCTTCATGGATTTTGATAGGACGATTTTTAAACCTGAGAAATTCGATCGAAATACTCCAGGTACCTATGGTTCAAAAGTTATTTTATATAGAATCGAAAATAGACCCAATTTTTTTGTTGAATTTAACGATGCCCCTGTCGAAATCGAAGTTTCGGCTGTAGATCTTGAGCATAGGCTCACCAAAATGAATGACATTACGAAAAAAGACGAGCTCTTGCTTGCAGCTAGAGATGGTCGCTTTGGTTCACTCGATAAAGTCACACTCTCTGATGGAAGAGTTATTGTTCCGGGCATTTATTATCTGAACGTCCCTGCAAGCTTTAAATATTATAGAGAATCCCCAGCTGGAAGAAACTATCTCTTAGAAGATTTCAAAAACGCAGAAGAACTAGAAGCAAGAAAGATTGGAACCTTTAAAGGGCCATATTGGAATCATATGGTGAACCTTTTAAGCCATGTGGACTCAGCAAAACAATTTGGAATCATTACTGCTCGTGGGCATTCCAAAAGAGAGTGGCAAGAATTTTTCGATTACTTACTCACAAAAGGATATATCAAATTTCTTCCCGACATGAGACACATCCACAATATCAATCGACCAGAATACGAAAAATATGGAATGGGCGATAGTGATTCATTGAGAAAAGTTGGTCTTTTAAAGCAAATCATTATGGATATGTCGATTCGAAAATTTAGAGATTCGGATTACAGACTTCATCCGAATGGAAGCGAAGCTGCATCCATTCATTCGATTTCTTTTGCAGATGACAATCAAAGGACATTGGAGCTTGCCTACGAAGAACTTCGCAGCCTTGCAATGAGAAGAACGCCGGTGAAAATCATTATATCCAGTGCAGCTTTAGATCACGAAGTAAATCAATCCAGAAAACCAAGATCCTACGTGATTACGGACAGAGGCCTTATAAGGCCTGCGACAAATTTTGAGACTTACGGTGAGCCAGTTCATCAAAATGCAAATAGATTTCAAGGTGCAAAAAATTCGGCAGAACTCGAAAGAGGTCTCATCAAGACTTGCGCGAGTTTATTTTAATTTAGAGTGTGGGTTAATTTTTTAGGGGTATTATGAAGTTAGTTTTATGGTTAGTCGTATTTTTATTAGGACAGTCATTAGTAAGTTCAGCCGCGTTTGCGAGCGCTACTTGCAGTAAGCTCTTTAAAACTGAACAAGCTACAGAAACAAAAACCGAAAGTATTAAGCCACCATCAAAAAAAGAATTGAATTCTATGGTGAAAGAAATAGCCGGTTTAATTGAGAAAACAGGCCGTACACCAACAGAAAAAGAAATCGCCTCTGAATTAGAAGTTCCGGTGGAAGCTGTGAAAGCTTTCTTATCTAAGAAAACAAGTCCTGACATTGTATCTATGGTGGCCATAGCAAAACAATCCTACCCTGAAATTTTTAAGACATATGAAGCAAAAATGGCAAAAGTTGCTGCAGATTATTTATTAAAAAATTTAGCGTTGCCGTCGATCAAAGAGCTGGCAGATGCTTTGGATGTTTCACAAAAAGACATTCAAACCATTTACGGGGGCAATAAAGACATTTTAAATAGAATTGCGGAATATGAAACTAAAGCTCTCGAAAGAATCACCGATGCCTTGGTAAGAGTGTATGTCAAAGCCGCAAAAATTTACGGCAGAAATCCTACGTTAGAAGAAATGGCAGAAGTTGAGAATTCGAAATTCACTTTAGAAGCGCTTGAAGGCTTGATTGGTAAGAATCGCTTGATCAGAGAGTTGAGTGATCTTCATAAAATGGCCGAAAGGAAAAATCCTAAGTCGCTCAAAGGCGTTATTGATTTAGAAGTTTATAATGACCAAAAACTCGCAGAATTATTGAAAGATCTTCGCGTGGGCGAAAGAATCGTGGTAACGAGCTCGATTGCAGGAGCTCCAAGTGTTGAAGGCTTTCTTGGTGCTTTAAAAAAGCATGCTGAATTGGAGAATGCTCCGGTATTTGTGAGGCCGGTGAATAATGAAACAACGGGACTCGATCCTATTTTTAATCAAGAAAACTTCACACATGTGATGATCAGTGAGATCGGATTTTCTAAAGAATTGGTCATTAGCAATATTCCAATTGTCGCAAAGCAACTGAATCCTTTGATGGGTCTTAAACGCCTCGGTCATAGAGGTACGTCGATGATTGTGGCTTCTCCAAAATTACATTTAGAAGTGGTGCCCACTCTTGATAATGTGACTAATCCTCATATTCTGATGACCACGGGATCCATCAACCATTCGAATGTTTATCAAGGTAAACGTTTAATTTCTGGCAGAACAGATTATATCGCAGAATTGGATCATATGATCGGTGCCGTGATTTTAGAAAAAACTGCAGCTCAAGATGATCTTGTGGGTGGCCCAAGTATCGGAACATTTCATATTCGTCACATTATGTATGATAAGGAAAGACAGGGCTTTATGGATCTCAATAAGTTCTACACGGCCCAGGGTGTAACGAAACAAAGAATCGCGGCCGTTGCTTTCGGCGACACGCACGTGGCGCAACATGACCATCGCTTATCTGCGCAGACAAGAAAGCAAATTATGGAAGAATTTGAGCCTGAAGTCTACTTCTTTCACGACTGGTTTGATGGGAGATCCATTTCACATTACGAAAGAGACAAGGCAATCACTCTGGCTATGAAAGCTCAAAAAGGACAATTGAACTTAAAAGACGAATTGGATTCGAGTGTAGATTACCTCAAAGGCGTGTTGAATGTGGCACCTCCAGGTACAGTTCTTGTCATCGTCGAAGCTAATCATAACTCATGGCTTCATCGACATCTTGAGGCGGGGCAATTCATGAAAGAGCCTCACAATACAGCCATCGGTTTAGAGCTTGCGAATGTGATGATGACCGGAAGAAATCCTCTAGAATACTACGTAGAAAAATCTTTAGGCTCAAAGTACGCGCGAAGAATTTTATTTTTAAAAGCGGGCGAGCAAAATCAAATTGGGTCCAATGCCGTAACTATGTCTGAGCATGGTGACAAAGGTGCCAACGGAGCTAAAGGCGGTATGAATTCATTCATCAATGGAACCGATCGGTCAGCCTTTGGTCATTCACACACTGTCATTATACGCAATTACATGATGAATATTGGAACAAATGGCGTAAACCCTGCTCCCTATGCGCAAGGTGGCTTCAGCAATTGGGTGCAAGCATTGTCGATCATTGATCATAGTGGCAGTCAGCAGCTTCTTATGTATAAGAATGGTGAATGGTACCGTGATAAATCAAGACCACTTCCTCCTCCAGAAGAGTTTTTTGAAGAGGGCTTTCCCTTTGCCAAGCCTCACAATAAACCCACAACGGCTGAACAAGTTGATCAATATTCTAAATAATTAAATTGCCGTGCTTCTGAAATAAAGTTGAACTCTTGTTCCTTTTTCAGAAGTATGAATTTTAACTGAGCCTTTGTACATCTCCATAAAAGTTTTAATTTGTAGCATACCTAGGCCTGTTCCGGCTTCGCCCTTGGTACCTTTGGTGGAAGTGATTTCGCTTTCTTCAAAGAGATTTTTAAGAGTTTCATCTGAAATTCCTGTCCCGAAATCTTCAACCTCTATCACTACATAATGTTTTTCTTTAAAGGCTCGAATCAAAATTACGCACTTGTCTTCTGAGAACTTGATTGCGTTGCCAATAACATTTCCTAAGACGTTGTTTATAGCCGTCATACGATCTGTGAGGCAGTACAATTGCTCATCAAAGGGCTCTACCTTGAATGAAATTTCTTTTTCCATTGGTTTCTCATCAAATAGTGCAATGGACTCGTTGATCAGCTCAGATGCACTCACGGGGAGGAGATCTATGCGAATCTTGCCTATATTGGCTGCGTGGAACGAGCGCACTCTCATGAGTAGATCTTTTTGTTTGTTGCTGGATCTCAGAATACGGTCAACTTCGGAAAAATTTTGTCCATCTAGTTTTTCTTTGAGTCTTGCGATATTTTCTGAAATGAGGGTGAGAGGCGTAGCCATATCATGTACTAAAATATTAAGAAGAGTTTTATCGCGTCGCAAGGCTTGGTTAAGACCCATCAATATAAAATGAGTGCGAATGATAAAAAATATAAATAGTGTAATTAAAGCGATAAAAGTATAGATGACCGTAAAGATTTTATTTAAACGTGCCTTTCTAGCTTCTATTGCGGAACCACGCTTCAAGTCCACAGTTACCAATAAGTTTTGGTTCAAAACATTTGATTCGAATTCTAATTCTGCTTTTCCACTGGATTCTGCGCCGTAGGTATAAACATAATTTTCATGCCCTTCCCATTTTACAGTTACTGAAATATTATGAAGTTTTCGGCGTTCAAAAAATCGATCAAACATTTCATTTATACTGATAACGCCATTGTACCAGCCTTTAAAAATTCCATTATCATATATTGGTATATAGAGGATTAATCCTTTTGGACCTTGATAAAGATCGATCACATGACTGATCGTTGGTAGCTTGGATGTTTTTGCGTCCAAAAGGTATTGAGTGACTTCTGTTCGTTGTAAAATGTTTTTTCCGATGGCAGATTCGTTGCTTTTCAGAGGATAAACCCACTTAAGTGTACCCTCTGTGTCCACCCAGTTTATGGCATAGAAGCCGGGTGAATTGCTATAGACGGCTGGTATAATTTTAAGAAATTGTTCTTGGTTGTTAGGAAATATATCAGGTCGTGCGTGTGCTATGATTTCTAATATCTTAACTCTATATGCGATATTTCTACGAAGGTTCTCGGCGAGTTCAAAAGAGACAAACTCTGTTTCCTTTTTGATTAAGTCATTTTCGGTGTTTTCATATGATTCTTGGACATATTTAGTGACGATCACGCTTAAAGTAACAAAAATAATAGAGATTGTTATAGCCGAAAATTTAAAGATAAAACTTTTTGATAAACGCATATTTTTTTGTATCCCCACGACATAACCACAGTCGCACATTTGAAATAAAATTCTTAAATTAGTAAAAAAATAAGAATACATATATTAAACCAGTAAAAGTGTTCAAAATGCTACAAAAAAATATTTTGTGATGTCGCGATATTATATGTAAACTCTTATCTTATGAAAACTGCAGCTTATTTTTTATTATTTTTGAGTCTAGTTCTTTCTCAACTGGTGCAATCTGAAACCATTTCTCAAGAAAAAGCGAAACTTCCTTTGGAAAAAATCAAATTGCCTAAAAATTTTGAAATTTCTGTTTTTGCAGTCGTTCCTGGAGCGAGATCTTTAGCCGTTTCACCCGATGGAACTGTTTTTGTAGGCTCTGGAGGTTTGAGTGGAAGTGTTAAAAAAGTTTATTCCGTAAAGGATACTGACGGAGACAATAAAGCGGATGTTGTTAAAGTTTTGGCGAATGACCTTAATTCTCCAAATGGAGTGGCATACCGCGATGGAAATCTTTATATAGGAGAAATTCACCAGATCCAAGTGATAAAGAATGTAGATAAATTTGTGAAAGACATGAAGGCGGTCGCTAAGCTTGAAAAGATCGGTCCATCATTTCCCAAAGACAAACATCATGGTTGGAAATTCATTCGCTTTGATCAAAATGGCAATCTGTATGTGCCTGTGGGTGCTCCATGCAATGTCTGCAAAATAGATCCAGGTTATGCCACCATCTTTAAAGTGGATTTGAAAAATAATAAAAAAGAAATTGTTGCCGAAGGCGTTCGAAATACCGTCGGATTTGATTTTCATCCCACAACCAATGAATTATGGTTCACCGATAATGGAAGAGATTGGATGGGCGATGATATTCCTCCTTGCGAGCTCAATAGATTAGGAAAAGAAAAATCTCACTTTGGATTTCCTTATTGTCACGGAAAAAATATCGAGGACCCGGAGTTTAAAAGCCAGTTAGGTTGTTCGTCTTACATTGCTCCAGTTCTTGAGTTGGGAGCTCATGTTGCTCCGTTGGGAATGAGGTTTTATACTGGAAAACAATTTTCAGAAGAATACCGAAATCAAATTTTTATTGCAGAGCATGGATCTTGGAATCGGTCTCAGCCTCAAGGATACAAAGTGGGTCTGGCAAAGCTTAATGGAAATAAAGTTACATCGTATGTTCCTTTTGCAGAAGGTTGGCTGAGCGGGAAAGATTATTGGGGGAGGCCAGTGGACGTAGAAATTTATACGGATGGATCTCTTTTGGTGTCGGATGACTATGCTGGAGTTATTTACCGTATTTCTCAAAAACGATAAAGGCTGTCTGTAAAGGCAGAGTTTTTGTGACTAGAGAATTTTTTTGATTCTAGTAGCCCCCAAGAAACAAAAGTGAATTTATCTTTCAACAGTTTTTCATAAACGTGATTTTTTCTTTGAATTGCATAAGAATCTGTAAAATTTAAATCTTTTTTCAATATTTTATAATCTTCCTGCGTTGGCGCGTGAAAGTAAACATATTTACAAGATTTTGAAAGCACATCGATAGATTTTTTGAGCTTATCATTAGGCACATATTGTAAAACTGAATTGCACAAGCCTAATTGATAAGCTTTTTTAGGTATTTTTAGGTTATAAATTTCCGAAATTTCGAGTTTAAAATCTTTGGACCATTTTTTCTTTTTTAATTTTTCATAAGCATACGGTGAAATATCGCATCCATGGATTTGAGTGGCTTCTAATTTTTTAGAAACATCACGAAGTAGTGTGCCTTTACCAAATCCAAAATCATAAACCGAGGAAATATGAATTCCCATTAGGTGAAAAAGTGTTTTTAGATACTCGCCATGGTCTTTGGAGTTGTAATCTCCATCGATGGTTTCGTTTTTAGGATATAATTTATCGAAGTACGCTTTATTAAATTTCATATGATTTTAATTTTTTAACAAATTTTTAGCGAGATGACATCATGAAAAGGGAAAAATTCCTCTTTAAATGGACTTTTTTGACATGATTCTTTCTGAAGTCTAAAATATTCCTATTAGATTTGGGCACGGTCTTTGCTTTAGTTTAAATGTGACTGAATGTGATTATCAATCAACTAAAGGAGTAGAATATGTCATCATTTACTGAGTTTTCAAAAAATCATAACGAGGATCATGATACGGGTAATAAGAAAAAAACCAATTCCAAAGTGAACGATATCGGAGGAAATAGGCTTGATCCAAATACGGGAAACGAAAGAGAAGACAGAGAGCCTGTGAACAAACGAAATCTTCATGAGGCCAATGATATTCCGCAAACTAGAGAACGCTCTCAAGATAGAAATGAACGCCAGACTTCGCGTCTGTAGTTTTAATTTCAGGAGAGCAAAAGGTCGTCCTAAACGGGCGACCTTTTTTTTTTGAAAAGTGCCAGCCTACTGATCAAAAAGGGCAAGAGCATGTATAATCTGCTGTAACCTCGTGTGTTTCTTCTTTGAAATCATATTTATGAATCCCGCAAAGCTCTGAATATACTCCTGACGTATGTTTGCAGTGTTCTTTGCATGAACGTGAGGCTAAAACATTTGCATCGTGATAAGCAGATTCTTTTGAAAAACTAGAAACACCTACAGCTCTCAACGAGGGCTTTTGTAAGCTACATTCTCCACCTTGGACAAAGTACGGTTTGGCCTGTGCCATTGTTGAAAAAAATAATAATATAATTGCAATCTTCATAATTTTTCTCCTTAAATATAAATTTAATTTCTTTGATAAAAATAAATTAAAGGAGACCTTCAGTAAACATTCTTCTTCAGATAGCAGTTGTAGGTAAGGGCTTATAGTCAGCAAGGAATCCAATACTTTTAAGTCCGACCAGTTGAAAATTTGTCTGTATAAATTAAAAAATGTGCCCTGCGCCTTTCTGTATCGCAAGTGCTAAAAGAAAAATAAATTATAAAAAATATTCTTTAGTTTTTCGTACAATCATTGCGTCAATTTAAAAAATATTTTTCGAATAAAGTTGACGACTTTTTTGATGGATTAAATGGATTGCGTTTAATTATTTTTATATTTTCTTTTGTTTTCAATTTTATTTTAGCTGGTATCGATAGAAAGCTTTTATGTGCGTCTAACATCATTTTATCAATATGCTTTTCAATTTTTAATTTCCTCAAATCTTTAAGTTTTAAATGTTGTGGTATGTTCTGCTTATTCAAAGGAGATACACATGAATTTAAAACATTTTTCAAATCAAAGCTTACTAGACAATGCCAAAAGACTTTCTAATGAAGAAAGAAAAATAACTACTGAGATACTCCATCATTTAAGAGAGATTGAAGCTAGAAAACTTCATTTGGAAATGGGTTATTCAAGTCTTTTCGAATATTGTTTAAGGGAATTAAAGTATTCTGAATCTCAAGCTCAAAGAAGAATTTCTGCCATGAGACTCGTAAAAGATCTTCCTGAAGTTGAAGCTAAGATCAAGGAAGGTTCTTTGAGTCTTTCCAATGCAGCAAAGATTCAAAGCTTTATTAGACAAGCTTATAAAGATGAAAAGCCTTTAAATCTTTTAGAAAAGAAAGAACTCGTTCAAAAGATAGAGAATAAATCCACAAGAGAATGTGAATTGGAACTTATCAAGCTCTGCCCTGAACCTGTAATCGCCAGATCAAAGGAAAGGATAATCAGCGAAGAATATACCGAGCTTAAGCTCACTATAAAAAAGGATCTTAAAGATAAAATAGACCAAGTTAAAAATTTACTCTCTCATCAAAACCCCGAAGGAGCCTTGAACAAACTCTTAGAACTTATGTGCGACATGGTAATTAAGAAGAAAGACCCATCACAACGCAGAGCTTCTACCTCGCCTTTATGTGTTTATAAAGTTGTCGTGTAATGGAGGAATTACTGGATGGCTAATAAAGTTAATGAAATAAGCGGTAAAACTGCAGATAAAAAGATGAATTTAATGTATAAAGCTTGG
>JANMFM010000135.1:0-3910 GCA_031374125.1 Bdellovibrionales bacterium | reverse complement strand
GTTGCGGGCTTGTTTTGCTTTATCTTCGTATTTTTTGAGGTTTCTAACGATCTCTGTAACTCCATCTTCGATTGCTTTTGAAGATTGAGGCTCTATAAGTAATCCATATGTTCCATTGTCTAAAATCTCAACGGGTCCGCCACTATTTGTGGAAATACAAATTTTCTCGCATGCCATTGCCTCTACGAGCACAATCCCAAAAGTTTCTTTGTATGAAGGCATAATAAAAACGTCGAGCGCTTTCATAATTTTTTGGACCTCGTTAGAAAACCCTCTCACCTGCACATGGGAATTCAGATTGCTCACTAAAATTTCATTTAGTATTTTCTTTTGGAGAGGTTCTTCCCCATAAGTGTCTGCGCCCACCAAAACGTATTTTACATTGGGATGTTTATCTTTTAGGTTTTTAATGGCTTCGATAAATTCAAGCTGACCTTTTTGGCGATCAAATCTACCGATGAGTCCAACCAGAATGTCGTTTTCTTTTTCCACCCCCAAAGCTTTTCTAGTTTTTAATCTTTCAGGGTCTTTTTTGTCTTGAGGTAAAAACTTTTCGCTGTCTACACCATTGGGAATGACGACATATTTTTCTGCCGGAATTGGCAACATCCCTAGTAAGTGTTCTTTTTGAATGTTTGTCAGGGTTATCATTTGATCGATTTTTCCGTAAACCAATTTATGGAAAAACCCTTTTTTGGGATAGTCCACAAACATCTGCGTGAATCCGATCACTTTTACATTTGGAAACTTTATTTTGATCCAGTAAGTGAGCCAAAGATCCTTAAGTCTGTGAACAAAAATCACTTCAAAGTTGTGTTCTTTGATCAGCTTTCTAAGATGCCTAATGTTTTTGAAGGAGAAATAATCTTTGCCGGCCATGGTGATGGACTTTAGATTATTTTCTTTTAATTTTCTTTCAACGAAAGAGCCTGGTCGGCAAAGACAATAAGACTCGTAACCATCTTTTTCAAAAGACTCTGTGAGTCTTACAGCGTAAAGCTCAAGGCCTCCTTCCGAAGGCGATAAGCATATATGCAGGATATTCTTTTTGTCTTTTTCCATCCGGACAGTATTCTCCTAGTTGAGAATTTGTCTGATAGTCTTCTCGGTGTCAACTGACAGTTCGTTGTCGTCTAGGTACTTCGATAGTACTTCTTTGATTTTGAAAGCTGGAGCACTGTACGAAAGTTGTTTCCAAACGTCTTCAGAATTTTGGTGGTAAATGTCTGACAGATAAGTTGGGTCTTGAACCTTTTTGTCTTTTGGAATTCTGCCTGTCCATATAATCCCCACCATTTCACCGGTATTGCGATCAACCATTGCTGATCCTGAATCTCCGTGAGAAACGTCACAACCATTCGCAAACGACCATACTTTGTAATCCCCTGGATTCACATCGTCTGGATCAGCCATAAATCTTACGTCTGTTTCTTCAGAGTAAGTCATGCAATCCTCATCTTGGTTTGCAACTAGCTTTTGAGATGGGTTGTTTGCAAAGCCGTGACCGATTGTAAGAAGTTTTTGACCTTTGTAAGGCTTAGAATCCCAAGCCATATTTTGGCCGAGTCCTTCAAGAACAGCTTCGTCTTCAGGTTTCACTTTGATAACTACTAAAGAATAGTCCACATCGGACCACGAACCTAAGAATTCCGCACATGAAAAGATCTTTCCGATCATGGTGAACTCTGCTCTACCATTCTTGCAATCATCGGCAGTGGTAATAACGTGATAATTTGAAGCCATAATGTGCTTCCCATTGAATTTTCCAAGGTAAAAAGCTGTTCCGCTGCCCATGAAGGAACCAAACTTTGCGGTTCTTAAAGCAGTTTTTTGGAAAACATCGCTTTCATTTTTTAATGAATCTTTTGTAACAACTTTTTTTCCCCACTCAGAACCAATTTGATATTTATCTGTTTCACTAGATTTTACTTTCTTTTTTGAAAGACTATTCAACACAGCTCTCGTAGCAGGTTGTTTTATGTTACGAATGTCCCAGTTCGTTTTTACATTAGCCTTAGCTTGAACTTGAACCAGCATCATTAATAGTACAACGATCGATAGAAAAATATTTTTCATAGAATCCCCCCCCCTTTAAAGAGGCAGAGAATCTAAAAACCACCCTCAAAAGGCAACTCTATTCTTAGAATTATGCTTAACGTGAGGCGACATATCATATCAACTCTTGATACATCTGCCAAATTTTACTAATCAAGATACCTTACTTTAGCTTTGTAGAAAGTGGCTAAAATTAAAGACTTAACAATCTCTGTGAATCGAGAGGGAAAAAATATGAAAAGTTTGGTAACTAAGAAATTGCAAGGTAAGGAGTTCTTCGGACATCCGGCTGGTTTGTTCGTTTTGTTCTTTACGGAGATGTGGGAAAGATTCTCGTACTACGGCATGAGAGCTCTTCTTGTTCTTTATATGACAAAATATCTACTACTAGAACCAGAAAGAGCAAAAGCAGTTCTTGGTTACGCAGCATTGGAATCAATGTTGATCTCGACATTTGGTGAAATGAATATTCAGCAAATGAGTTCTCAGATTTACGGTCTTTACACGGGCTTTGTATATTTCACACCGTTTTTTGGTGGTATCATTGCAGATAAAGTTTTAGGTCAGTACCGCACAGTGTATCTTGGCGGTATTTTGATGGCGATTGGTCACTTCTTGATGGCTTCAGAAGAAATGTTCTTATTGGCACTTCTTTTCATTATCTTGGGTAACGGTTGTTTTAAGCCGAACATTTCTACTCAAGTGGGTAACCTCTATCCAGAAAATGATCCAAGACGCGACAGAGCCTTCTCGATTTTCTATATGGGTATTAACTTAGGCGCGTTCTTCTCCCCTCTTGTTTGCGGAACACTAGGACAAAAAGTGGGATGGCACTGGGGCTTTGGCGCTGCTGGTGTTGGTATGATCATCGGTCTATTCACTTACTGGTTAGGTAGTGATTTAGTTCCAAGAGATGTTTTTAAGGAAGATGAGAAAGTTGAAAAAAGACCTCTGACTAAAGCGGAATGGAATAGTGTTTGGGCATTGGCAGTTCTTTGTTTCCTAAACATCACCTTCTGGGCGATTTTTGAACAGCAAGGTAATACTCTTCAACTCTGGGCAGATGACAAAACAGATTGGAATTTCTTTGGCTGGGAAATGCCATCGACATGGTTCCAGTCATTCAATCCAATGTTCATTTTCTTATTCGTTCCTGTAGTAAATATCCTATGGACTTGGCAAGCTAAGAGAAAATCAGAACCTTCTTCAGTATTGAAGATGGGTATTGGTTGCTTCCTTTGCGGCGCTGCTTATATCGTGATGATTGCTGCAGCAAAATTAGTTCCAGGAGCAGAAAAAGGAAGTGTGTTCTGGTTGATGGCTACAACATGGATATTCACGATGGGTGAAATCTTTTTGTCTCCAATCGGTCTATCACTTGTAACAAAAGTTTCACCAAGACCAATCATGTCTATGATGATGGGTATGTGGTTCTTGTCTAGCTTCTTCGGAAACTACATGACTGGATTCTTAGGTACTTTCTACACCAAAATGTCATCAGACAGCTTCTTTATGATGCTTACAGCATTGGGAATCGGAACTGGTTTGATCTTCTTCGTATTGAAAAAACCATTATCAAACGCGATCGGGAAAGAAGTTTAACTTTCCTGTTTCAGCGTCGACATTTTGTTGACAACTATACTTAATTTTAAGGGCACTTCAGAGAGTGCCCTTTTTATTATATTAGAGGCAGATATTTTCATAAATAATATGTGGTTGGATTTATTGAAACGTATTGCGTATTGACTCATGGATAAATGCCACTAAGAAGCTGTGGGTCAAGATCCCGTTAAACGGTTTCTTCTTTTGATCTCATCGACCTTATCAAAAAATTCTTTAAGCTTCTTATCCATTT
>JANMFM010000132.1:0-1872 GCA_031374125.1 Bdellovibrionales bacterium | reverse complement strand
GGTAGGTCACATGATTGCACCTACCTCTGCTATTTCCCCTATCCACTGGCATGCTCATGAAATGCTATTTGGATTTGGCTGGGCAGTTCTCGGAGGTTTTCTACTCACTGCAAGTAAGAACTGGTTAAAAATTCGTGGTATGCACGGCGGGTTTTTAGCTTTTGCTTTGTTATTGTGGGTTTTGGAAAGAGGCATAATATTTTATGTTCCTTATCAGGAGATGAATTTCCTTGCTCGCTTTCTTTTACTGAATTCTTTTATATTATATGTCAGCTTGTATATTGTTATAACTCTTATTCGCTACCGAAAAAATGATACCTTTTCTGATAATTATTTTTTTATAGTTGCTCTACCTCTTTTTATTGTCAGTAAAGTTTTAATATTAACCCCAGAATATTTTAATTTTGGAACGACTATGGCAATTGGACTTTTCAGAGTAGCTTTTGTAGTCATGTTTGAGCGAACAATCACTCAATTTATGAAAAACTCTATGAAAGTAGAACTCATAAGAAATAAATATTTAGATCTTTCTATAAAAGGCTTAACACTTCTCGCAGTATTCCAAGCATTTATCCCAAGCTTTTTATCTATTTCAATCCTCACCCTTGCCGCTACCCTTTTGTTGGCGCGATTCCTGATGTGGAAGCCACTGCTCGCATTTAAAAAATTTGAAATCGGAGTTATGTACGTTGGCTATATGGGTTTAATTATCCATCTCTACCTTGATGCCATAAAAACTGCTCAAGTTCATACTGGTGTCGGGACCCTAGCCACTCATGCATTTACTTTTTTGTGTATGGGCTTAATCATTCCCTCTATGTTAATAAGAATTTGCCAAGGACACACCGGTCGTACGCTGGTATTTACAATTTCTGATAAATTTGGAATTTATCTGATGGGTCTGGCCGCAGGCTCAAGACTCTTAATGACTCAAATTTTTCCCGCAAAATATATGCTTTGGGCTTCCATCTCAGGAATAGGCTGGACGCTCTGTTTTTTAATTATAGGCATTCGCCTAGTGCCATTTCTTTTTCAACCCCGTGTGGATGGAAAAATACACTAATAGCTGGAGAATATTATGCCTGATTCAAATATAGTTGTTGCTGAGGACTTAAAAAAAAATTCCATTTCTGTTTACGATTCCTTTTCAGACTTTCTGATGGGGAGCGATGAAGAAAAAAAATTTTCTGTCTCATTACTTGATGTTGTTCGCTTTGCTGGCCACGCCTGCCCTTCTATGGTTGGTGCTTTTTTTATTGTCAAAACTGCCGTTGAAATTCTTTATCCAGAAAACAAAATATGTTTGCGTGGAGACATAAGAATCGATATTCCAAAAAAATCCACAGATGGAGCTACGGGGCCCATTGCCAATGTATTTGGTTTTATCACAGGCGCGTGGAGCGAAACTGGGTTTGGCGGACTGGGCGGGAAATTTGTGAGAAGAAATTTGATTCAGTTCAATTCAGATAACGCCCTTCCCAATAGTTATCGATTCACTAGTTTAAGTAACAATAAATCTGTAGACATATTCTTTGATCCTAGTCGCTTAGCACTCAACTTAGATCCAGATGAACCTTTTCAGCAGCAATGGAGAAGAAAAATTGAAGCTATTATGAATAATCCGCAATCTGTTATTCGAACTTCTCGCCCAGAAGCTTCTTTGGACACACAAAGAAACACATGAGAAAAAAAATCACGGATGCGCCGGAGTATCCGGCAATTTTTTGAAGTGTCATATAGAGTTCCGGGCTCCATGTGGGTAGTGCAATTGCTGCAACCATAATGAGTAAACTTAATTCGTAGCCAACATCTATAATCATAGGAAATTTTTTATTTAGATGTAATTTAAAAAAGCTAAGTAAAATAGGTCCC
>JANMFM010000306.1:0-4692 GCA_031374125.1 Bdellovibrionales bacterium | reverse complement strand
ATACGGATCAGGTGATTTGCTTAAAAAATAACTAAGTCTTCTATTCGCTTCTTTCCATTTACGCGAAAAAATTTCTTTGCACTCTTCAATCGTCGATTGTAGCATCTCTAAGGTTGATCGTATTTTTTCTGAATTGGATTTCTATCTAAAAATTTATTAGTAATAATATCTTTATCAAAAGTTAAAGTCATCTTTCCAACGTTGGTCGCCCCTACCATTACCAGTGAACAAACACCTTGATCCGTTTTAATAGTCACAACCACTCTTTCATTGATTGCAAAAAGATTTTTAATATTACTAGTGCTCCAGTTGTTTACCGGCCAAAGCTTTCCAGGAATATAATGGATGTCTGTAATGAATCCATCTACCGGTGAATGTACACGGTGATAGTCTGTGGGACAAAGATAATAGAGGAAAAAATAACCATCAAAGAGTCTTTCCGCAAGAACATCATTACAAAGAAAATCCTTTAGCGAATAAAGCATTCCTTTGGCTTGGATAAGAGTCTCACCTGCCAATCTTCCGTACTGAGTGAGGTTAGAGTCGGCAGGATGGACAACTCCTTTACCGATAGGTCTAATACCAATTTTGAGTTTTCTCGTAAAAAAATCATCCAACGATCTATATTCTGCGATTTCTTTTTCTGCCTGATAAAGGTCGATTTTATAGATTTTGGCAAAGCCTCTAATCACTTCACGCACGACAAATCCCGGCCAAGTGATTTGGGCAAGCAATCCGAACAGATAGCTGACAAGGTTTTTGGGTAAAACGTACAAGATTGAATAAAACATCTTTCCAAATATACCCCAACTCTATAAATTAAGTGAATCACTTTATTTTGCCCATTAGCTTTGGGCCATAAGGCATAAAAATGAAACTTCTCAAAGACATCAAAGTCCCTTTGGACACATCCCTCGAAGACGTCATTCGTAAAGAAATCCCTGAATTCTCATCCTACAGAGTCCTCAAAAAATCTGTGGATGCCCGAAAAAGGCACGCAATCCATGAGGTTTACACCTTGGAAGTCTATTTACCTGGCGAAAAACCCATGGACGATGACTTTCCTGTAGAAAAAATTAAATTTGAAGGCAGAAAACCCATTATCGTAGGCGGAGGCCCCGCGGGACTCTTTTGTGCCTTAAGATTAATCGAAAGAGGCATTCCCTGCATACTTTTAGAGCGCGGCTCCCCCACCGAAAAAAGAATCTTTAAGATCAATCGATTCTGGAGATACGGTGAATTTGATCCCGAAGACAATGTTTGCTTTGGTGAAGGCGGCGCAGGATTTTTTAGTGATGGAAAATTAGTCACCAGAATCAAATCGGATTTTATTCCTTACGTACTTCATCGACTGGTGCAATTTGGGGCGCCGACCGAAATTCAATATCTTTCCAATCCCCACGTGGGCTCTGATAAAATCAGAAGAATCATGCCCAAAATGAGGAAGCATCTAGAAGCCAACGGCTGCGAAATCATTTTCAATACTCGGGTAACTGAACTCATTCATACAAAAGATCAAATCACCGGCGTTAAAACTTCTGACGGAAAAGAATATCATTCGGATCATGTGGTGCTGGCAACGGGACACTCAGCTTCAGACATTCTGGATCACTTGTATGATATCGGCGTAAAACTCGAAGGAAAGTCTTTTGCTATGGGCTTACGAGTTGAACATCCTCAAAAATTTGTGAATGAGGTCCAATATAGAAAATTTGCAGAACATCCTAAGTTGAAATCTGCCAATTACAAACTCACCTACAATACAGATACTGGAATTGGTGTTTATAGCTTTTGCATGTGTCCCGGTGGATACGTTTTATCTAGCGGTACCGAAGCGGATGGCTTGGTCTGCAACGGTATGAGTAACTACAACCGCAACGGACAATTTGCAAACTCCGCCATCGTGATATCTATCGATCACAAAAAAATCTTCGGCGACGATCTTTTCGGTGGAATGAAACTCCGCCGTGAATTAGAAAAAAAATGTTTTGAAGAAGTCAAAAAGCAAGGCGGAACCAAAGAACTCCCAGTGCAAACAACTTTAGATTTTATTAAAAACAAAAAAGGCAAGGCCCTACCCACATCCTCACCATCCGGAGTTTTACCTATCAACTTCAATGAAGTCCTACCAGACTACATCATCAAACCTCTGATCGAAGGCCTAAAAGATTTTAACGATAAGATGCCGGGATTTATTTCCGAAGAATCTCAGCTCCACGGAATAGAATCTAGAACCTCATGTCCTTTAAGAGTTCCTAGAGATTCAGAAACATTAGTTTCTGTTTCTCACCAAGGACTTTATCCAGCAGGCGAGGGCGCTGGTTACGCTGGTGGAATCACATCTGCTGCTGTCGACGGAATCAAAATCGCAGAAAGTATTGCCTCAAACTACACAAACTAAACGCTTTATCGTTTTTGTTTTCGTATTCGTCATGAATGAGCGCATGATTTTTGTGTAGAAAGTTCATAAGCCAATTCCTAACTTGATGTCTACCGACCACCTCAATATTCAGTGTTTAATTTAAAAATTAATGGGGTGAAAAATGAAATCTATTTTATTGGTACTTTCTCTATTTATAAGTTTAAGCGTTCACGCTTCGGGTCAAGATGTTCTACTGAACAATTACACTCATGTGTATGACTTGAGCGAACACAAAGGACAAACTTTCTTGGCGTTCATGAAAGAAACAGTGAAACCTGCACTTGATGAAGTGGCAACAGAGGGCTACCAGATCGCCGACGGTGAAACTATCAACGCTGTCTATGAGTATGTGGATGAAAAAATCCAAAAAAACGTACAAAGAAATGGAGGCATTGAAGCCGTAATGGAAATCGCGGAAGGCCTTCAAGGAGAAACGGTAACTCTGAATGATCTTCCTCAAAAAATTGCAGCATTGAACCGTAGTGTAGATCGTTACGATCTTTCTACTTTTCTTGGGCTTGCCAGTGGCGGTGGGGTTGCCGTTAAGTTTTATAAAAACAATTACGCTTACAATGTTCACTACGATACGACTGAACAAAAATCAGGAAGAAGCTTTAGCGTAGGGACAACAAGACCTGCAAATGATGTTTCCTACAAAGTTTACCTCGATGATTTAGATCAATACACAAGACATCAAGACGTCGACAACTTACCTCAATTTTACAAAGCAATTTTGGAATCTCTTCTTGATAGCAATCCTAAAAATTACGCCAAGGTAACAGACTTTGGACAAACCGTTCTTTCAGACTTCTTAGCTGTATATATGGCGGAACAAGCTAGAAATCTAATGGATGGACGAGTAACAACTCACTGGGATGCGGCACTTCTAGAAGTGACTCTCCTTGCTTCTTTCCATGCGGGCCAAGAAGAATTCAAATTGTATTACCAAAACCCATCAGACGGAGAAACAACATTCACAGGAACCGTTCTTGAGCAAGCACGCTGTGCGATTCCGAGTAAAGATCGTGAAGCCACAATGAGAGACTACTGGCAGTTCAGCCGTCGTGTTGATGACGCAAAAAATTGCGGTCGTAGCGGAGTGAATATCACAAAGAATGAGTTCAGAAAATTGGGCGCCGAAATCACTCAGTACATGAAAACCAATCATCCAGAATACGTTGAAGAAGTTGTAAGTGCTATGGGCTTGGATGCAGATGTAGAAAATCTTTACCAAGAACTTTCTGAGTTCATTATCAGCAGCAAAGCTAAGGATTCACTTGGACCAAAAGCTTATAAGATCTCAGCAGCCTGGGTAAGTTTTCTAGAACAAGTGACAGCTTCAGCAGAAGACATCACAACTGAATTATCAGATTAGGAATAACAAATGGCTTGGCTTCTCACGCTCACTCTTGCATTGGCAATATCAGCAGAAAATATTTGCCCTTATCCAAAAGAATGGTGGAAGCCTGTGACTCAAGATACAAAGGACTGGGAAATTCTTCCGCAGTCCGTATCTTGCGAAGAAAAGAAAGTCATACTTTCTAAGCGAAATGAACTCGGCATATTTTCAAACTTTGCAGATACCAGCTTCACTTTGGATTCTAAGAACTACGCAAGCGTTGAAGGTTTCTGGCAAATGATGAAGTACCCTGAGGATCTTGAAGACTCCTCTGATCCAAGAAATGATCCCCGAGTTGAATGGCCTTACACTCGCAAACAAGTCTCTCAAATGGTCGGTGAGAACGCCAAAGACGCCGGAAAAATTGCCAACAGTAATCTTAAAAAATTAAATATCTCCTGGCTGACCTACAATGGTGAGCGCCTCGAATACAAAGGCAAACATCAAAAGCAACACTATGAAATTATGCTGAGAGCGTTGAGAGCTAAAATGGATCAAAATCCAAAAGTAAGAATATTGCTTCAGAAAACAAAAGGCTTAGAGCTCTTGCCAGATCACAAAACAGAAGACAACCCCCCACCCGCATACAGATACTACGATATCTGGATGCTTTTGAGAGATGAAGGGTGACGCACTTTCAAAATTATAAGCTTGCTGCTGATCGAGTATTTATAGGGCGCAATCAAGAAGCCAATGATTTTTAAGCTATTTATTGGCTTAAAATGATTAATTTTGGCCTGAGCCCCTCACATTAGACAGTGCCTTAAATAGTTATTGAACAAGACGGTTGGCCTAACTACGGAACCTTGATAGAAGGATTTCCGTGACGAAGGACAACTATGGAAATATTTACGCCACCACAAGTTAAAGA
>JANMFM010000304.1:0-11135 GCA_031374125.1 Bdellovibrionales bacterium | reverse complement strand
CGTGATCACGGTGGATGATGTGATCGACGTTATCCGTGAAGAAGCGCAAGAAAATTTACTCGCTATGGGTCTTGTGTCTGCCAGTGATGATGAAAGTCCCTGGGGACGTATTAAGGCAAGATCGGCTTGGCTACTTGTAACTTATATTGGTGGTGTGATTTGCTATAACTTCATCTGGTCATTACTTTACGAAAAAACTTCTCAAGCTTGGCTTGCAGTAACTGCATTTTTACCTATTATTCTTGCTATGAGTTCAGCAGTCGGGCTTCAATCAGCAACATCCATCGTTAATGCTTTGATTTCTGAAAATCCTGATATGAGGGCCATCAAAAAACTTCTACAAAATGAAATGATTTGTTCGGTAGTGTTTGGTTTGGTTTTTGGAATTCTCTCTACAATTTTGAGTTTACTTGCTGGCGAAACTTTATTTATTAGCTGCTTTATGGGTGCGAGTCTTTTGGTTCAACTTTTATGTTCAGTTTCTATCGGAACTTTGATTCCGCTCGTAATGAAAAGAATTGGAGTTGATCCAACGGTGGCTTCCGTTTCACTTTTCCTCGCAGCTTCAAATATCACAGCTGTTTTCATCACCTTTGGTGCTGCTTACAGAGTGTTTCAGAATTAATCAATGAAACATCAGAAAGACAAAATTATAGTTCTCAAAGTCAGTAAATACTCCGACTCTCATCTGATGGTGAATGGAATAAATCAAAGAGGAGCAAAAATCTCTGCCATGGCTCCAGCAGCGCTCAAGAGTAAAAAAAGATTCGGTGGGGGAGTTTTAGAGCCCACGCACTTTATCGAAATTCAATATCAACAAGCAAAACAAGAAGGTATGCTTCCGGTCTTAATGGAAGCCCAAATCATCGATAGTTTTGAAGGCCTAAGAACGGATTACGATAAGCTCAATCTTAGCTTTTACTTCCTAAGATTGATCGAGCTCGTGGCCCAAGAAGATGCACCTGATTCTCAGTCTTTATTTTCGCTCTTAGGGCATGGCTTAAAGGCACTCGAAAAAGCGAAAGATTTCTCCGCTCTAAAAAAACACTTCGAAATTAAATTTTTATACACTCAAGGAATGCTGGAGTTAGGTGGAAATTTGGGTGAAATTCTAAAAAAGAAATTTTCTGACTACGTAACTTTTCACCCGCAATATGAAGACAGTCCTGATTATAGAAAGCTTAAATCTTCTCTAGAAGATTATATTGGAAGAGTAGATCTCGACCCAAATTGAGAGCCGGAGCAACTAACTCGCAGATTTTAGTTCTACAATATAATTTAACTTTGCAGCTCTGAGCATGTCTTGCATAGATAAAGTGATTAGAAACGTTTCTGAAACTCCTAATTTTTTAGCAATTCTAACGGCGCGACCAGGGCTTACGAATTTTCTTCCTTTTTCTATATCGCAAAGGTTGGCTCTAGAAATTTTTAATTTTTTAGCAAAAACTGTTTGAGAAATTTCATCTGCTTCACGCCAAGACTTGATAAACATACCAACGGTCATGGGTCCATATTTTTTCTCTAAACTTTCAATGCCTACATAACCTTTAATATGCATGTTTATTTACCTCCAAGATTTCAATAAATTCAATTACTCCGTTATTTCTTTCAATGTAGATTGCTCGATATGCTCTGTTAAGTCTTACTGATCGCTGACCAAAACGATTTCCTTTTAACGGCTCGTCATGATATCCAGGCAGAGCTTTAGTTTTCCTCAAGCCATCAAATTGTACAGAAGCGACCCAACCAAAAAACTTGCGTTCAATGTGCTTTGGCAGTTTTTCTAGTTTCTTCGCTACTTGTGATGACCACGTTACAATAAATATATCACTTATAATTGTACTCCATAAAGGAGTACGTTGCAATATTTATTTAATTGAAAGTTCATGTTCCTCCTCCCAATAGCCGTTTACAGTTTTTAATTTAAATATAACCCAATTGGAGTATGTATCAGAGTTCAGATCTTCTTGTGGAAAATGTGCGGTATAAAAACACGCGGATTTTGCACCGATCAAAAGATCATGCCATTTTGCATTTAGTTCTTCGAAATTATATTCGTAGATGGGTGATATGTGAAATTCGTATTCATGAAAAGGAGTAGAAACAATTAAGTAAGGAAGTGCTCTCCATTCGTTGTCATAATATATTTCTGATTTTTCAACTTCAATATTTTTCACATCGAAGCACAACCATTCGCTATATGTCGCCCATTGTTTGGGTTGTGTATAATCAGAGTGCAATGCCCACCGATTACTATCATGAACTTGCAAGGCTATGTCTTCTTCCGATAATAAATTAAATATGGAGGAGCCCTGCAGGCCAAAGCTTGATATTAATAGACAGATAATAATTAAGATAATTTTATACACTAAAACTCCTTTCGTTTAATTTTTTATGTTTAATTATTATTTATTTTACTTTCAATGATTTTCTAAATCCGGATTCCGGACGCGTTACTTTGAGTTTTGTCTCGACCCAAATTGAGAGTTGTTTCAAAGTGAGACGACATCAAGTTCAACTCTTAAAAACCCGATATATAGTGATAGGTGAATCACGATATAGTACGTATTTTAAGGAGTTTAGCTTTGAAAACCCTAAGTGGTGTTTTTTTGTTTTTCATTTTAATAAGTCCTAATACTTTTGCAAACTCTAACGCTCATGGTGTTTTGATGGTTGTAAAAGGTGACGTGCAAGTCATCCAAAAAGACAAAACAGTTAAAGCTAAAGTAGGAACTAAAGTTGTTCAAGGCGATACTATTTCGACTGGAAAAGATTCTAGAGCAAAACTTGTGATGGTAGATAAAAACGTTATCAACATTTCTCCTAATTCTAAATTTTTGTTAGAAAAATATGAATACAATCCAGATACAAATAAAAAAGGCGCATTGCTAAACGTAATTTACGGAAAAGTTCGCACAACTGTGAACCAAAAATACGATGGCGATACGAATAAGTTCCAAGTAAAAACAAAGTCTTCAGTTGCCGGTGTGAGAGGGACAGATTTCCTAGTATCCTTCAACGAAGTGACAAGCACGTCTAAAGTCGTAACCTTTGAAGGTGTAGTTGAAGTGGGTTCAGGTCTAGATAAAATGGGCAAAATTACGAATCCCGTTTCTGTAACGCCTGGGCAATTCACGGTGGCAGCAATGGGAACGGCTCCAGCAACGCCAGTTGTAATGCCAGAAGCAGAGATGAATTCACTCAATTCACAAACAGTTGCCGAAGCTCCACCAGCAAAGAGCGATCAGCCGGCTCAACCTAATGGCGAGAAGAAGGAAAGAACTCCTTCAAATCAGCCACCGCAAGATAGTGGTGCGGCTGCTCCAGGATCTGTGTTGAATCAAATGGGCGAAGATGTTTCTGCTCCGGCAGTGACTGGTAACAATCAAATGCCTCCACCTCCAATTGTACCTGCAATTGGTATTGGTACAAACCAACCTTGCCCGAATGGCCAGTGTGGAGTGCCGACAACGGTTGATCCGACACTCATCCAAGGTAAGACCAACCTCTTAATCAATTTACAGCCTAATCCATAAGGTATATTCTAATGTTGCCTCGAATATGACTTTTTAAAGTGGGTATCAGCAAGTGATAAAACATCAGTTAATAGCACTCATTTACATTCTTTTATTTTCAAATTCTGCGTTTGCTCAAACTAAGATTAGAAAATCACGCGCAGAATTTGATTCAAAAAAAATCGTTCAAGTGAAATTTGGTAGCGCCATTTGGAACAAAGATCCTGCTGTGATTGATAGCGGTGTTGTGATCCTCCGTGATGGCAAGAGTGCAAAGACAATGCAAGTGTTGCTTGAAGAAACTGCTCCAGACTCATCGATATTTTCAGGAACATATTCTATTTCCTGGGGAGGTGATGAATCCATTAAGCCCGAAGTTTATGTTTTAAATGAAAAAGAATTACTGGGCGAAACAGAACTAAAGAAAATCAGTGAAGATATTGTTTCGGGTCAACTCAAGAGAAAACCCTTGTTCTATAGAAAAAATGAAGTCGGAGTGCAAACTCTCGAAGTTTTTCAAAACAAAGACCAAGCACAGGAAGCTTTAAATCTTATAAAGTTACAAAATCAAAAATCTCCTTCAATGGATCTTTCCTCAGTGACATCAAAAGACTATGCCGCTGCGAAGGCCATAATGGATAGCCAAGAACTTGCGCAATTTGCTCTAGACAATGAAGCGAGAAGAAAAGAAGTCCAAAAGAGGCTCGTGGACCGTTTTCGTTTAGAGCAAACAGAAAAACAACGTATCGAAAAGTACAAAAAAGAATTTGCTGCTGCTAGCGACGCTACTGAAAAGAAAAGAATTGCTGAGGCAGAGCAATTTGCTGAAGCGGCTCTGGATCTTTATAAGACTAACCAATTTGAACAAGCAGAAGATAATTTTAGAAAGGCTTTTTTACTCAATCCAAATTTGACAAAATATTATTTCCAGTACGGAATGAGTTTGTACAAATTAGAAAAATACAATGCAGCTACAGTGATATTTAACGTCGCAAAAGAAGATAAAGAATACGAGAAAGAATCTCTCTACTATGCAGCTCTTTCTCTTTACGCGATGAAAGATTATGAATCTGCGTTCTTGGCTTTTTCAGATTTAAAAAAATTAAAAGACGAAAGGCTTTCCCCGATTGCAAGTTTTTATATGGGTTTAATTCATTACGATCAAAAGATTTACGAAAAAGCAAAACCTATGTTTGAGGAAGTTTTGGATACCTCAAAGGATCCAAAGCTGGATTCTAGAGCGGAAAATTATATTGATAACATCAATCAAGCTCTACAGTATGCCAAATTAAAACAAACAAAAATATTCTTAAATGCTTCCCTTGGTGCGCTTTATGATTCAAACGTTTTACAACAGAGTGATTCTAGTGGTGATCAAGGAGCCGCAACAGAAGAGAAAAGCTTAAGATATATTTTAGGTTTAGGTGCTTATTATCGCCCTGTGTTCACAAAAGCATACGAATTTGGTATGAAGGTAAGATCAGATTATATTTATACACAGAATGACGATGCTACAGATTACGATCCATGGTCGATTCAAGTGAATGCCCCTTTCGCTTATAAAACCGCACTTTTTGGGAAGTCTTACAAGCTCGATATCAAACCTGGCTACGAGCTGTTGTATCTAGGGCAAGAGGCTGACACGGGTGATCCCAAAAAAACATTGAAAGGCTATTTCTTAGAGGCAGGGAATACCTTCATCATGAAAGACAATTGGTTCACCACCTTCACTCTAGGATTCAGAAAAGATGATTTTTTTGAAGCTGCGGATCATGGTAAGAACGCAAATAAGATTAACTTTAAATGGTCAAATATGGTTTTCATAAATCCGGCAAAGACAAAAGGAATTTTGGCAGATATTAACTTCACAACAACAAATTCTGAAGACGCGACGAACAGCTCGAAGCGTTTTGATATCAGCGCATTGTATCTTACGCCAGTATTTAACGACAAAGCCACGTTTGCAGGAGGCTTAGCTGCATATCTTTTGGATTATGAGACAAAAGAAAAAGATATAAATAAGACTGTGAATTTAACTCTCACTAAACAGCTCTCTGAGTGGCTCAGCGGAACTCTATTAGGAACTTACGTTCTAAACGATTCCGATACACCCTCTCAAGAGTATGACAAGTGGACGCTCGGATTCCTATTCAACGCCGAATACGGATTCTAAACTGCATAAAATCAATAGTTCTTCCAAAATTCAGACTCATTTGATACATTAGGCCTATGAAAGCTAAGTATGACAAATCTAGGCCTACTAAGTTAGAAATGGCAAATGAGATGTATAAATTTGCATTTAGCGTAAAAAAATCTCGCTTCAAAAATCAATTTCCAAATTTGAGTTCTGCTGAAATCCAACAGAAAACTGTAGATTTTTTTAAAAAACTTTCGAATGAGGAATCATGATAGGTCCTTTTGATGTCCTCAAAGATGTTGTGCTTCGTTTAGAAAAAGAAAAAATAGACTATTTTTTGGTTGGATCTCTGGCTTCAATGTATTATGGAAAGCCACGTTATACTAATGATATTGATTTGGTTTTAGAACTCAATCCCTATCAAGTGGATAAATTTGCAAAACTTTTTCCTATTGAGGAATATTATTGCCCGCCTTTAGAAATTTTAAGTGATGAAGTGGTTCACAGAGGTCAATTTAATTTAATTCACCAAAAGTCTCAAATTAAAATTGATATTGTAATTACAAAAAAATCAGAGTTTTCTCAATCAGAATTTTTAAGAAGAAAAGAAGTAGAAGTTGCAGAAGGGTTAAGTATTTTTATCGCATCTCCGGAAGATGTTATCATTAAAAAATTAGATTTTTATCGTGAAGGTGGATCGGAAAAGCACTTAACCGACATTCGTGGAATTCTTGCGGAAACTAGTGTGGATCAATCTTATCTCAACTCATGGATCGAAAGATTTGGTCTTCAAAATGAATGGAAAAAAATCTAAATATTAAAATCTCAGCTCATGGCTTATTTAGGCCCGTGAATAAATGGCGCGCTCGCTTTAATAAATTGAGCACTGTCGAGTAGATCATTGGCGATATATTCTGGTGGCGCAAAGTCTGACTTTTTAGGATCTTCACCGCTTGTCTTTAATAATATCGAGCGAGTACCAGCTCGGTGGCCAGCCTCTACATCGAGCATCTTGTCTCCGATGATCCAGCTTTTCTTGAAGTCTACACCAAAGTTCTTGTGGGCTTCTTCCAGCATTCCAGCATTAGGCTTTCTCATATGGTGATTAGAATCTGTCATGTAAGGGGCGTAATAAAATTTTTCGATCTTCACCCCATGCTTTTCGCATTCCACGCTCATTCTTCTGTGAATTTCATTTAAATTTGGAATAGTGACTTTCCCTCGAGGAACGCCAGACTGATTGGTGACGACATAAATCTTGAAGCCCATGTCGCGAAAAAGTTTTAGACCTTCAAAAGCATTCGGAAGAAATTCAATCTGATCAGGATCGTTGAGATAAACTTTATCTACGATAATGGTGCCGTCTCTGTCTAGGAAAATTGCTTTATGCATATCTAAAAACTATCAGATACTATAATTGTGGGCAAACCTATTGAGGTTAATTTTCAAAACATTGCATAGGAATAGCAAAACAAGAATCCACGGCGAATGCACGTAGTGTCGGCGATCCTTCAGCGCAAGTCGAAGCAGTTGTGTGGTCGGCATCGGGATTTTTCCTATTGCTCAGGGCATTGTTGATTTCTTCTTGGGTATGACCTAGACCTTTCATCAATAGGGCTAACTCTTCATCACCAACGGCTGTAAGCTCTAGGCGTGCCGCTGCCAATAGCGAAGGCATTTGATTGCATTTGTTCTTAATGCATCTTAAAGCCACATTTGTTTGCGCCTCCATTAAGCTTTTACCTTGAGATGTGAACGTTGAATCCAATACAACTGCATACTCACAAGTAAACTTACCATTGCCTTGAAGCTGCTCATTACTCAAATTTAAAGCAAGATAAACATATTGATCTACCGTTGATTGCTCTGGCGGCTTTGCTGCGAGAGCATTTAAAGAACTAAGAATAAGTAGCGTAATAAGTAATTTCATAAAACTCTCTTACAGTATTTTTTTATAACGTCATCAAAGTTTCCAACGAGTAGAGTAGCCAAATCTGATCTATTCTGCGTGACGTAAAATAAATATAGATTAATACTAGAGTGCGGTTCACACATCATGATGAGAGCTGTAGCCTTCTGAAGACTTTCCTCATCAAATTGATTTGACCATCCAATTTGTAGGTGACGAAATGTTTCGTGCACAAGTAATCCTGCCTGGCTGATAATTCCAAGTTCATTCCAAATTTTTCTAGAAATTTGTACAGAATAATTTCGGTCATTTTTATCGTAGTAAGCCGCAGTTTTAATATTTTCTCTTAAGATCGTAGGAAGTGGGAGGTAGGATTCAGCAGCAGAAAGTTCTTTCTCTGTATAGGTCCAGTTCAGAGGCAGCATAAAAGCAGTGTGAATTGTGCCAGCGGTGATATCTAAGAATTTCGTTTCCCATTTTTCAATGATGGTTAAAGCCAAATCAAAGGCAGAATTACCGGCTCTTACTTGAGATTCATTGTTACGAGTCAGGCCGATCTTTGAAGGTGATTGATCAAGTCGGGAAGAGTTCCATTTCAAATGAGCGTCGGTGTCTTCAAAATCAGGATCAATATTCAAAAGATCAACAAGAACGGGCTTAGCTTTTCCATAAAGAACTCCGCCCCCGCCGCCACTTGAATTTCCTGCAAAACCAGTAGAGCTGATTGTAATAAGTACTACAAGTGTTAGATAGTATGACATTCTCTTCATGAGCAAAATCCTTTGTGTTGGCCAATACGTGATGGCTGTTAAATTGTTTGCAACTAATGTGCCTTTAAACATTGAATACATCCAGGGTGATGGCATAAACATCTTCGTTTTTCGAAGGAGATATGATCGCATTTGCGCTTTCAATTGCCTTTAGAAAAACCTCTTTTATTTTTGGAAAATCTTTTTCAGCTAAAGTGAAGGTTATAGAGTAATGCATATCTGTAGGCAAATTCTTTTCTACAGATTGCAAAGTCTGGCTTCTCCAGTTGATATGATGCTGATGTATAAAAACGGAATCTCTCTCGAGATGGATTCTTTTTTTAGTTAATTCGTAGATATTTTTCTCTAGCTTAATTAAGCCTGTATCTTCTAAAAACTGAATTACATCCTTAACAAGCTGAGGAGGTAAGTGGAGTCTGTTGGCTATAAAATTGACTTCCTGGCATTCGGGCATGGATAAGATCATATGAATAACAGAGTAATACCAAGCGCTGTAGTAACGATGCTTTGCTTGATCAGGAATATCCTCTGTATCTGGTAAGCGTTTTTTGAGATCAAATTTAGAATCTAGTACTTCCTCAATCTGTTGTGCAAAAAAATATTTTAATTCTTTTGTGCCCGCGCGCTCGTGTTGAACTAGCAAAAGAAAATATTTAGTTTCAGTCTTATTATGTAAGAAAAAGGTATTGATGAGCTGCGCTTGTTCTAAGGTGAAATGCGGATTTCCATTGATCACTTGAGATAAATAAGAAGGTTGGCAGCCAATGTGATTCGCTAATTTTAAGCGCAAACCTTTCAATGCTTTTCCTTCGCTTTCTATTTTATCGTAGAGATATTTTTTGTATTTTTTATAATTCAAAACATCTATTTTCATTTTTAATAAATCCTTATTTAATCAACAAAATTAATATTTTAAGTATTAAAAATTATTTAATAATAAATTGATAATATATTTAATTATAAAATTAATCTAGAGAAAATTGCGCAAAGCGTAGAAGTTACACGAATCAAAAAAGAGGAGATGTATATGAGAAATATTTTGTACGGCACGCTTTCAATAATGTTGGCAGTGCTATTTGTAATTAGTTATTTACCAGCAGAAGCCGGTGCTTTTGGAAGAAAGAAAAAAGAAGCTCAAGAAACTTCATCACAGAGTCTGAATCCACCTAAAGCAACGAATACAGATGAGATGCTTAAGTTATTGGTAGAGAAGGTATCAACAAATTTCAATCAGTTGAATATGTTGATGTCACAACAAAGGTATGAAGAGGCCATGACATTGGCAAAACAGAGTTTAGATGAAGCTCGTATAAAGACAGGTCTTGATCCAAAGTCGAATAGAAAAGAAATTATCGCTGTTACTAGAGATACATTCTCAAAAGATTATGATGTGTTAGGAAAAAGACTTTCGAGTTTTCCAGTGTATGCGCAAAATCAAATCATGAAAGCAATAGAAGAGCATAAAGGTGGATATTTTTTAGATTTGCTCAATTTATTGAAAAGAACCAACTTGGTTTACATTCAAGCTTTTCACCAAGCTTTGAAAAGAGGTTCTTTAGGATTGTTGTCTCAGGATAAAGAAAAGATAAGAAATGATATCAATGCAGTAAGAGCAATTCCTCTTTATCTGCAGGACCCAGCTAGCAATACTTTATTGCTAATTTTCGATTACGAAGTGGCAAACTCAGATCAAAACTATATGTTTAACCGCGAGCTAAAAACATACCTTATGAATCAAGGTCAAGACTTAGGTTACACAGGAGAATCTCTTGAGCAAAGAATTGATGGTGAGCTAGAGCAAAGAATTCAACATCTTATTAAATCTTTTGTTACTACAGAATCTAAGAGTGGTCATGAAAGTCGAAAAGTCGTAAATCCATTTGCAACAGAAAATTATAAAGCATGCTTCAAATACAATTGGCCGGGACAGTATTATAATAAGCAAAGCTCACAAGTATTGTGTCTAGAAAAATACGATAAAATTAATTATTTAAATCCTGCATTTCAGGCCTGCTTTAAAGAAGCATGGACAGGTCAGTATTATAATAAACAAGATGCCGCATCATCTTGCGAAAAATTCGGAATTTTTAACTAACAGATCTGAGGAAAACTTATGAAAACACTAATATTACTGCTAACAATTTTTTTGGTTGCGAACGTGTCTCATGCAAAGACCATGCAACTTTTGATTCCGAATATTTCTGAGAGCGATAGCTCTAGAGATATTTTAGTAAAAACAGATAGAGCGATCCGTTCGATCTATCAAAGCTTGAATTTGGATAGCATTCAAATTCAAATGAATTCGACAATCAACGAGATCAAAAAAGAAGTTTTAACGGAAAGGAAAACAACAAGCTCGAGTGAAAAATTGGGCGGAGGGTTAAGTGGATTGTTAATCAGTGGATCCTTCAGTTACAACGATTCAAGTAAAACTCGTCTTGATATCACTAAAGTGATCAATGCTAATCCAAGAAAAGTTTTCGCTCAAGAATCAGCTGCAGCTAGAAATTTATCTCAATTAAAAAGAAGCTTAAATAATCTTTTAAATGAGAACGAATCAAATCTTGTTCTTTTGAAAGAGTTAGCGATGATTCAAGCTGCTGCGGTTTATGAAATGATTGAGGCTGGAGAAAGTGTGCCTTGGGACGCTGTCGATCAAACTTTCGCAATGGTGAAAGAAATTAATTTCTCCGGTGCTCACACGGTGACTCGTTGTCTGACTACTAACTACATCAATACTAAGAATTACGAAAAAGATGACACATCTGGTGGGTTGAAATTCCGTCTATTGTTCTTCTCATTAA
>JANMFM010000328.1:0-14625 GCA_031374125.1 Bdellovibrionales bacterium | reverse complement strand
ATTGTGTCCAGATTGGAACTCCGCCTGAGGATCCTGTGAGTTTTGCTGATGTGTTGTCGTCGTAGCCGACCCATGCAACAGCAACATGCAGCGGGGTGAAGCCCGCAAACCATGCGTCTTTGAAATCATTTGTTGTTCCGGTTTTTCCAGCAGCAGGGTGAGTGAATCCACTTAAGCGCGCCCCAAGGGCTGTTCCACTGATTATGGTTTGCTTCATCATTCCTACTAGAATTGCAGCGTCGACTTTTTCGATGGTTTGATCTCTTTCAATCACGTGCTCGAATATAACTTCGTCCTCGAGACTTTTTATTTTTCTAATCATGGTGAGCTTTGTTTTTTCGCCGAGTCTTGCAAGGGTTGCATAAGCTTGCAGAACCTCAAGAGCTGGAAGTTCAAAAACTCCCAATGTCAAAGCAGGGAAGGCCTTCATTGGACTTTCGATCCCAGCAGCTCGGGCCGCATCAATGATATTGGCCAATCCGATCTTTACACCGAGGGAAGCCGTTGCGGTGTTCAGAGAACTCTTAAGAGCAAAGTACATCGGTATTTGACCGTAATATTTTCCTCCGTAGTTTTTTGGACTCCACTCTTGACCTTCGTACTTCATCTTGAATTTTTCATCGTTCAGCAAAGTCAATGGTTGATACGGCTCTCCTGCATCATCCACACTTTCAAGTGCTGATAGGAAAACAAAAGGTTTAATGATGGATCCAACTTGTCTTCGGGATTGAATGGCTCTGTTGTATTGAGAAACTTTAAAGCTTCTTCCGCCAACTATCGCTTGAATGTGGCCATTCGTGGGATCTGCACTGATCAATAGTCCTTCGAGAACTTTTTTATCTTTTTCCTTAAGCTCTTTCACGATCTTGTTATTTTTTTCTAAGTTTTCGATTCCCATTCTGACGGCTCTCTGCGCAGCTTCTTGAGCCTTGAGATTCAATGTGGTTTCGATTTTTAATCCAAAAGTTCCGTCCACTCCAGCGTCTTCAAGCTCTCTCATGACCGCATCCACAAAGTACGGGGCAGGTTCTGATAAAACTTTTTGAGGAGCCTTTGGCAGTGGCGCAGCACTTGCTGTTGTCATTTCTTCTTCGGAGATGGTTTTTTCTTCGAGAAGTTTTGCCAGAACTTTTTTTCTTCTCTCCGTAGCGTTTTCTGGATTTCTAAATGGATTAAAAAGTCCTGGGCTATTCACAATGGCCGCGAGCAATGAACATTCGGGTAAATCCAATTCAGTGAGTGATTTCCCAAAATAATATTCCGCAGCCGCTCCAAATCCTCGAATTTGAAAAGAACCGTTTTGTCCCATATAAATTTCATTGATGTAGGCCTCTAGGATGTCATCTTTTGAGGATTTTGTTTCAATGAGAAGTGCCATGAAAACTTCTTTGAATTTTCTAGAAAAAGTTCTTTCATGAGTTAAGAAATAATTTTTCACTAGTTGTTGCGTGATGGTCGATCCGCCTTGAACCACTTTTCCAGAAACCGTGTTCCGTAAAAAAGCTCTTGCGATTCCGATGACGCTGATGCCTTGATGTTCTAAAAACTTTTGATCTTCAATGGCTAGAAGGGCGTTCAAGCAAATTGGCGGAGCATCGCCCAGCTGTACCATACTTCTCATGATAGGCTCTTTGCCGTAAAACTGAGCGAAAAGTACGGGCTCAAGTTCGGTCAGCGTAATAGCTGTGGAATCCACATCATACACGTCGATAATTATATTTTCAGCAGAGAGTGCAATGGTGTGAGTACCTGAAGATTTTTTAAGGACAATACATTTTTCAACCCCATCTTCCATATCACGAAGTCGCTCTTCACAGAGTTCTTTGGGCCAGATAGAGTAATCATGCTCTGCAAGGGCTTGAGTGGCCTCGCGCTGTCTGAATCCCGCAGTTTTTAAAGCATCGATGATTTCGTTGGGACTGGCCTTAACGCCTTTGAAATATTTTATGGGTGCAGAATAAAATTCTAAAGGAGGTGAGAATCGTTTTTTTTGCAGTTGAGTATCAATTTGACTATTGAGAGCGAGAATCCAGCTTATAAAAAGTGAAGTGATGATGACAAGCGTCGCGCCTGCGCCGATAGCAACGTACTTTCGTTTGATGTTTCTTGCCCATTCATAATTTTTTAAAATGGGCTCATTCCATCTTGATGATGGTTTGTTTTCATTGTCGCTTGACATAACTGTCTATACTCCGCTCTAGTAATGTTATGAAATTATCAAATCATCAATTAGAAGTCATGGTTAATCGAGTTTTCCAATTTTGGAAGCAAAAAAACATCGCCACTTTCAAAGTCGACGAAAAGGTAGCTTTCAAAAGAGCAGTTGAAGTTCTCAAAAATGAGTTCGAAAAAGAAAAGCAAATTGAACTCGAAGCACGCACCATGGTGGAGAGTCTCGAAAAACAAAATCCAGATATGGAGCCTCACAAGATGTTTTTGATGATCAAAAAGAAGCTCGCTAAAGATAAAGGACTCGTTTTATGATGCTTTCAGATGATAGAAAATCCCATTTTGCCCATCTTTTGTGCGATACGCTTTATGATGATGATTTAGTGGATTTTACGGAAGATGCCGTGGCACTGAGACATGCGAAAGACGGAATCGATGCTTTTCTCAATGAACTCGAAGCCATTGATGGCTCGGTCCGCACTAAAATTCTATCACTTAAACGTGGAGTGGTGGAAGGTAGCCCGGAATGGGATACGATGTACAGAAAGTACTACGAAGAAGAAATCCAAAGAAAAAACAAAGCATAGCAGTATTTTAGAGGGCTTAGCCATCTATAGACTTGACTCATATAAGCTACACTTCTACTCTTTCCGTAATTGGTAAGTACTGAATGAACGCGGGACAAGCGTAGAGGGTTTTATGAAATCATTTTTTGTTCTTTTGTTAACGATCGTTTCTGCTCAGGCCTTTGCGGGTGATATTAACTGGTCTGGTAAATATCAAATCGAATCTCAACTTTTGAAAAATCCAAATTTAGGGAAAAGCGAAAGAGAATACTCTTACTTCAACCACCACTTGGTTTTAAATCCTCACATCATCGCAGCGGACGGAATCACGATTCACTCAAGATTTGATATCTTCAATAACTCTGATTATCCAAATTCACAATTCGGAGAATTCTTTGGTGGTTCAGAAACTCCTTCCGAGAAAAAAGCGGCAACTGGTGAATTGGAATCCGAAACTTTAGCGGTGACGGAACTTTACTTAACTTGGACTCAGCAGTTCGGTTCACTCTTGGCTGGTAGAGCGCCGGTGCAATTCGGTTTAGGAATTACGCATAATGCAGGGAACGGTGAATTTGATCACTGGTTCGATAGAAAAGATCTTGTTGGTTACAAATTCGTAATGGGCAATATGTACTTTATGCCGATGTACGGAAAAGTGAATGAAGGTGACGCGGAAACTGACGATGATATTCGTGATTATATGTTGCACTTTGGATATGAGAATCTAGACACAGATTTAGAAATTGGTTTGTTCTTCCAACAAAGAAAAGCAAATCCTGCTGGAAATGATCTAGCTTTACCAACGCCACCAACAGATATCTATAACGACTCTGCAAACACTGATGGAACATCTAACTATAGCGTTAAAACTTATAACTTGTACGTGAAAAAGAAAAATGGTCCGTTCAATGTCGGGATTGAAGCTTCAATGCAAGATGGAGATACGGGTTTAATTTCTGTGGGCACAGGAGAAAAAATCCAAATAGATGCTTACGCAATTGCAGCAGAATTATCTTACAAGCCAGAAGGTTCAAAATGGGATTACGATCTTAAACTTGGAACAATCAGCGGCGATGATAAAAATACATCTTCGACATACGAAGGGTATTTGGTTGATCGCAACTATGATATCGCACTTCTTCTTTTCAACTATCAATTGGGCTCTGGAGCGGACACGATTGGTAACGAAAATTATATCGATGAAACCACAGGCGGAAAAACTAAAGTGGACGTAGGTCAGCTTTCAAACGCAATGTACTTTGCTCCGGGATTCAACTGGAAGTGGAGTGATAAGTGGGGAATGAAGGGTAGATTTACTTACGCGCAACTTTCTCAAGAAAGACAAGCTGGCCAATCAAAAGACTTAGGTTATGAAATTGATTTTAGCATTTACTACCGTCCGTTTGAAAGATTTGTTGTTCAAATGGATACAGGTTACCTCATGACGGGCGATGCCTTTAAAGGCGCCGGCACTCTAGAAAATGATGATGCTTATGGAATTTTAACAAAAGCAGCGATTAGCTTCTAATCACCTTTGCACCACACCTTTGAAATGTAGTTAATCGTGGCCTTTGTGCCCGGGGAAACCCGGGCTTTTTTTTGCTTTTCTTCGCAAGTGATTCTAGAAACTAAAAAAGGGTGGCTGTTTAGGCCACCCTTAGGAGTTAGAAAGGAGTTGTGCATTCCTCGCACAATTTAAAAACCGAAATTAATTAGATACTAATATCCAGTGTACGGTGTTGGTCCCGCACGTTGTTGTTGACCATTCATAGTTGGAAGACCTGTATTCTGTTGTTGATATTGGTTAGCCATTGCAAAATTATTTGCAGATGGGTTGTACACGATTCCGTTTTGTTTGCGGTAGTCCACTTGTTGTTGTGGATTCATACCTGAAAGAATCGATGTGCTCACACCAGCGAAAGTTCCGGCTGGATTTGTTGAATCATACTGTTGCAAGTTGCTGTTTTGTCCTGCGTTGAATTGTGTGTTTGCGCCAGTGCCATTTGTTGGACTGTACACTCCGTTTTGTCCTGCAATTGTTGGTGAACCTGATAAAGTGTAGTCTAAAGTTATAAGTCTCTTGTCTGTGATCGCAGGAGCTAATGGTTCGATTAGAGTTTGGTAGCTAGCAGTTCTTTGGTCTCTTAGCTGAGTGATCAAAGTGCTTTCGTTAGATTTTGGAGCAGGTAAAGATCTTTTAATAGATTCTCTGTAACCAGCGATTTGTTTTTCCATTCCGTAAACTAAACTTTTTCTTTCGATAGAGCGTTGATCGAGTTCCAATTGAGCTTGGGCATTGAAGCCATACATTCTTTGCATATTTTGTAAATCAGCGATGCGTGTATCAAGAGATTCAATATTTTGTACTTGAGCTTCTAAGCCTCGGCTAAATGATTCTTCGCTTCTCTTTGTTTGCATAGATTGAATCGCAATTCTAACATCCGCAGAAAGATCTCTATCGTCTTTTACAAACTTAGCGATTCTGTTTAAAAGTTTTGTTTGCTCTTTAACTTCTAAAGAAGCATCCAAAGCAATTTCAGCGATAAGGTCCGCTACGTCTTCTTTGAATAGGCCACGGGCTTCAGCTGTAGCTTTAGATTTTTTCTGAAATAAGAACTTCTTTTCTTTTTTGAAACACTTAAGTCTATCGTCATAATCACCTTCAGAGCAGAAGTTTTCTTCGACGTCTTCTTCTGATTCGTCATCTAAAGCGATTTCTTGGGACTTCATGATTCTTTCAGCTACTGCTGCCTTTTCCTCCTTCGTTAGAGGTGTATCGCCTTCTATTTTTGCTGCGAGTTCTGAAAAATATTTAGCTTGTGAATTTTTTTGTGATGAAATGTCAACAGCACAGTCTTTGCCTATGCAACCTTCTTCTTCTCCTACTTTAACAGAAGATTGTGAGCCTCTTGTCTTGTTTGCTTCAATTTCTGCTTCGATTTTTGCTTTTTTATCAGCTTCTTCTTTTGTTTCAGCAGTTTCTGTTTGTACTGCAGTTGCAGCTTTTGGTATTTTTCTGGCAAGCGTTGCATCGACTCTAGTTGATGGTGATACGCCTCTTTGTGCAGAATTTCTTGCGCCAGAACTTGGTAAATTTTGAGCAAGTGTAATGCTCTCTTCTTGTTGGATTGAGTTATTTAAGTAGCTCAAGTGATTGGCTTGGCTAAATGGGTTGAAGCTAGTTAATGCGCACAAGGCTACGAATAACCCTGGTACAGCTAAAAGCTTTCTATTAGATAACGTTTTCATATAATAAGTCTCCTTTTTCGATTACTCCTACCTTATACATATCCAATTCCTGGTCCATGTTGGCATCTTACGATTTTTATAAATAATTGAAATTACTATGTATTTTTAAAATCAAAATCGTATTAAATTTAGACAGCTGTAAAGTGCGGAAGCTTTTGAAAAAATCGATTCAAAACTTTAAGCAAAATCAGAGACTTACGACTGTGCACTTTTGTAACAGGCAAAAAAGCAGAAATTGACGGTTTTTGTCATGTAGGATAGCTATTCCAAAAGCGACTAAGCACCTTTTGGGAGAGTTGATGAAGTTTCAGTTTGAAAAGACATTGCCGCGAGGGCCTTATGAATCCATTCCTATGGAGAAATGGCAGTCGTGGACATGGCAAGCAAGTCATGCCTTAAAGAATTTAAGCGATTTTGAGAAGGTTTATAAGCTTACAAATACAGAGATTGAAGGTTTTAAAAACGCCGAAGGTGCATTCCAGATCAGAACAACTCCTTATTATGCAACTTTAGCCCACCCTTTGAATGCAGAGGATCCGCTGAGATTGATTCAGACGCCAAGTTTTAAAGAACTAACTCCTGGATATCAACAAATGGTGGATCCCCTCGCTGAAGTTAAAAACTCTGTCACGCCAAGATTGCTTCATCGTTACCCTGATAGAGTTTTATTTTTGGTTACAGATTTCTGCACGGTTTATTGCAGATTCTGTACACGCAAACGTTTTACGGGAAACAATAAGGCCTTTTTAACAGATGAAGATTTCAATAAATCCATCGAATACATAAAAGCTCACCCAGGAATCAGAGAAGTCATTCTTTCTGGCGGAGATCCACTCACTCTGTCCGATGCGCAGCTTGAAAGAGTTTTGAGCGAAATCAGGAAAATTGAGCACGTGGAAATCATTCGCATTGGAACCAGAATGCCCGTAGTGAATCCTTATCGTGTGACCGAAGAACTAGTGAAGATGATGAGAAAGTATTCTCCAGTTTTTTTGATGACTCACTTCAATCATCCGAAAGAAATTACTCATGAAGCCGCTCAAAGTGTTAGTGCCTTTGTGGATCATGGAATTCCCGTGATGAATCAAATGGTGCTTCTAAACGGAATAAATAATCATCCTGCAATCATCCAAGCCGTATCTAGAAGGATGTTATACCTGAGAGCAAAGCCTTACTATATGTTCCAGTGTGATCCATCAGAGGGAACAGATCATTTGAGAACTTCAATTGAAGATTCTTTGGAAATTCAAAAAGAACTCTGGGGAAATCTCTCTGGCCTTGCGATGCCGAATTTGAGTGTGGATGTTCCAAATGGCGGAGGAAAAGTCGGATACAGTCCTAACTTTGAAATCCAAAGATCTGTAGAGAAAAGAACCTACAAAGGTTTTGATGGAGTCGAGGCGGACTATATCAATCCTCCCGCCAATCAAATTCTAAAGCCACAAAATATCGACCAATATATTGCAGAATGGGAACTTCTAAAGAACGCTAAGAATTAGTTAGAGCTTTCTAAGCTATTGGATCTCTAGACCATGGACGCGTGATTTCTGATCTGGCCCTCTCGGGAATCAAATTCTGGATATACTCTAGGCATAACACCTAGGAGTTTTCAAAAATGAAATATATTTTCTTAAGTTTAATTTTTATCAGTTTAATTTATATTCTTCCCGAAATTTCTTTTGCTCAACAATATGACCTCAGTCATTTTAAAAATCGATTTGAATTAAAGGTCAATGAGACGGGTGAGAAAATCATCGTCGACAAAAGTTTATTGGAAGATCTAAGCATTGAAACTTACGTGAGAAGTTTGGCTACGTATTTAACTGCGGCTGATGCGGAACCCATTGATGTGCTCCCAGCTTGTAAAGGTTATGAATACGAGAAGCCAGATCCTGAGCTTATGAAATCATTTTCGAAAGCTTTTGATTGGATGAAGAAATCAAACTTAGGAGCGATGCTTGTAGATCCTAAATTTTTGAAGTTCTTAAATGACGTGGATTTAGAAACTAAAAAAGTGATCAATGACCCACAGTTTGTTGTTGTGGCAAATTTAGATAACTCAACATACTTTTATAAAAAGGCTTTCATAAAGTATTTGAGTAATAAATTACAAGATCTTGCTAAATCATATTTCAACTCGACAGTTTTCTTAAAGCCCGTAACATATGTTGCTGATGATTATGCCAATTTCATCGTGCATAAGAAAATGTACCATCAAAATATTCTTTCTTATTATCTAGAAACTATGAAGCCAGAAGATTTAGGATTAACAGAGATAGAAAAGAAGAGAGCGCTGTCTTCGATTCTTGATTCTAGATTGTCATTTGGATTTGGCGGATATTGGGAATCTAGAAAAATCAAAAATAACTTTGATGAACACGGATTCAATAAGCTTCAGGAAAGTGACAAGGGTGCCGAAAAACGTTGGTCCAAGCACGCAAATATTTTTGATGAGAGAATTTATAAAGTAAATTCTATTTTTAGCGGAGCTTTGTTCGGTGCAGATCCAATAATTATTAATTTGGGTTCAAAGAAAGAAAAAACAGATGATAAGCCATCATTGGCCTTTGATGAGAAATGCCCAGAGTTTTTGTATGAAAGTCGAAGAAGATTTGAATTTGCCAGAGTCGCACTTGGAATGGCATCAATCCCTTATTCCGGACAATTGTTCTCATTGGTAAAATCAAAATACCAACCTCAAGCATTGAGCGAAGGTATGTATTATGGATACTTAGAATCTACGAATCAATATGACAAAAAAGAAGCGGTTCTTAAGCAATCAATGAACCCACTATTGAAGTAGTTTTATAAATTTATATCTAGGCTTATTTTTATGACGCAAACCTTTGGAAAAGGTGCGGCTCACCTTTTTAGATTCGTTCTAGTCTTGCGTATTTAAGGATGAATTTTTTTAAAGTGTGATTTTTAAACATGATAGTGATTTTTTGATCCTCGCCTTGGCCTTCAAGATGATGAATTGTCCCTACGCCAAATGCAGGATGACGAACTTTCATGCCCTTTGAAAATCCATTGGGGTCTGAATCATCAAAAGTTTTTTCATAATCTGGGAATGGGTCATCCAAGCTTGTCATCTGGAAATTGTAGACTTCTTTTGTTTGGAAATTCTTCGGACGAACAATGCCAGAGCTCACTTCAATGTACTTTGAAGGGATTTCTTTTAAGAATCGGCTTGGAGGATTGATGAGTTCTTGTCCCCACTGCATTCTTTTTCGAGAGTAGCTTAGGAATAGCTTTTCTTTTGCCCTTGTCATACCTACGTAACATAATCTTCGTTCTTCCTCCATTTGCTCTGGATTTGCAGAGTCGATGGATTGATTCGAAGGAAAGAGGCCTTCTTCAAAACCCACGATAAAAACGTAGGGATATTCTAATCCTTTCGAAATATGCAGAGTCATCATTTTTACTGAGTGTTGAGCGCCATCCAACTCATCAACGTCGGAGACCAAGGCCACTTCTTCTAAGAATTGTCCTAGCGTTGCTTCTTGACCGCGTTCTTTTTCGAATTTTGATAAAACGTTAATCAATTCGTTTACGTTGTCGATTCTTTGTTGATGGTCTTCTGGTTTTTCGAATTTTAGGTACTCAATAAACTGCAAGTGATCGATCATGAACTTTACAAAGTCCGATGGCTTTTGCTCTTGAGCTTGAACTCTCAAATACTGAACGATATTGACAAATGTACCTAATTTTCTTGCAGAGCCGGCATTGAGGCCGCCCCCATGCTCGACAATTTCTTGTGCGGCTTTCATTAGAGATACGTTTTTAGAATGCGCAAAATCAATTATCTTATCTGCGGTCACTTTTCCAATTCCACGAGTTGGAATATTAAGGACTCTCATAAATGAAACATCATCATTTTCATTCATTATGAGTCTAAGGTAGCAAATGAGATCCTTTACTTCCATGCGATCGTAGAACTTCATGCCGCCAATGATTTGGTAGGGAATTCTGTAAGATCTTAATTCCTCTTCGATGGCGCGAGATTGAGAGTTTGTTCTGTAGAAGATTGCGATATCATCATAAGAAACAGAGTTGTCTTTCATGATGGTCTGAATTGTCTGAGCAACGAATTTCCCTTCGTCGTATTCGCTTTGTACTTCTTTGGCAAAAATCTTTTCGCCTTCTTTATTGTTTGTGTGGAGAGTTTTGTCTTTACGAATGGTATTATTGCGAATGACTTCTGAAGCTGCATTTACAATCGTCTGTGTCGAGCGATAGTTTTCTTCGAGTTTAATAACCTGAGCTTCATTGTAATCCGCTTCAAAACTTAAGATGTTTTCAATATTGGCTCCGCGCCATGAATAGATCGATTGATCTTCATCACCGACAACGCAGAGATTGCGATGCTTTTTTGCAAGCATATGGATGAGTTCGTATTGTAGAGTGCTTGTATCTTGGTACTCATCCACCATAATGAATTTTAATTCTGTTTGATAAAAATCTAAAACCTCAGGGCTCTTCTTAAAGAGAGCGATGGTTTTAATCATAAGATCATCAAAATCCAAAGCGTTGGCTTCCTTCATCTGTTTTTCGTAAAGGGCATACACTTCAGCCATCTTTTTATCGACACTGTGAACGGCTTCTTTCATTAAATCTTCTGGAGAAACTCCGTAAACTTTTGAAGTGTTGATCGTAGATAAGAAAGCTTGAACAGAATATGTTTTTGTATCGAGGTTGAGTTTTTTAAATATTTTTCTGACAAGCGCCAGCTGATCTGCGCGATCGTAGATTGTAAAGTCTGGGCTATATTCTAGGATATGAATGTAAGATCTTAAAACTTGTACGCAGAAAGAGTGAAATGTCGAAATGAGTGGCGGTTGTGACGAATATAAATTGAGTTTGTGCAAAAGATTAAGGGCCCTTTCTCTCATTTCTTTCGCGGCTTTATTGGTGAAGGTGACGGCTAAAATATTTTGTGGCTCTGCCAATCTGTTCACAATGATATTTGCTATTCTGTGAGTCAAAACGCGGGTTTTTCCTGAGCCAGCGCCTGCTAAAATCAACAGCGGACCTTCTAGGGTCTCAACTGCTTTTAATTGCTCGGGATTTAAGTTATGCGTGATTAAATTCATTGGTCCTTACATCTTTAGGAACGGTTTTAAGAAAAAATACCAGGATTGTCTAGAGTTTGTACGACATTGACCGCGCGTTAAATGGCTCTACCTGAGATAAAAGGTAGTTTTTACTGTGCAGAATGCTAACAGTTTCCAAAAACCGGATAATTCTATAATCTCACTTAACTTTTCCAAATAGTTTAAGGGTTATCATGAAAGTTTTGGGATCATTATTATTAACATTGGCGCTACTCTCAGCTTGTTCAAATCCAGTTGAGAAAGAGAAGTGTCCGTGCAAGGTTAAGGTGAGAGTTCTACAACCCGATGGAACTTACAAGCGCGAAACTGTAGAGTTAAAAACTCTTGAAGATCCAAATTCAGTTCAAAGCTCAAAAATTCGCATCACCATGAATCCAAGATTTTTTAAAGACGGCTCTGTCAGCGAATTGACTCCGGAAGCTCAATACTTTGTTAACGAAGACAATGTCATCGTACCAAAGACTGCTCTGAGCGAGCAGATGTTTACGCTTTACAAAATCATGGAAGATTTATTTTTCTTTGATAAATCCATCGGTGCGGATCAAGTTCTGACTTATCCACGTTATGTTAGTATTTATGAGAGAACGGATTCATCTATGGATAATGGATTCTATATTCCGGCCTATGATCGTATTAGAATTCTTACGTACAATGGAGACAAAGCACCACTGTCGTGGAATTCGGGTGTTATTGCACACGAACACTTCCATGCGATCTTTCAAAAAATTGTAAAACCAACTATCTATACGATCGGTTTGGATTACGAAGGAAAAGCTTTTTCTTCGCAAGCTGCTGCTGAAGAGGTAGATGCAAATACTGGGTACAATTATTTAATTTTAAAAGCACTTGATGAGGGTTTGGCCGATTATTGGGGCCAACTGCATACAGGGTTGTCGGATTCTTATCAAACTTCTTACGAGTTATTTGATATCAATAGAAAAGTACTTCCTATTGTTTACAAGATGGATTCTCAGGAAAGTCTAAAGGACACTTTAGACTTTAGAAGTTATGTGATTGAAGATCTAAGTAGCAAAGGTAAATCTCGGCCAATCAATGGTTTAGTTTATGAAAAAGGTGTTAAATATTCTAATTTGATAAAATCAATGTCGGATAAACTTTTCCCTGAAGATAAAGCTACATCACTTGAAGATAGAAAAAAAACGCAAGGCGAGTGGATCATAGCAAGTTTAAAGAAACTTTCAGAAACAGTTTATATCAAAGGAAAATCCCAAGTCCTTTCTCAGGCAGATATCCTGAACAGTTTTGTTCCGGACGAAAAAATTGGAAGATCTGAGGTTTGTACAGACTTAAATAATTTTTTAACAGTTCACGAAAGTAAAGTGGTAGCGTGTTTAGGCCAGTAACTCATTTACTTTTTATTGGCTTCCTTCTCTTGAACGTACATACCGTGCATGCGAATGTCTTTTTGGGATTAGGTGGGGGCGTAAGATTAATTAAATCTGATGATAGCAATTTCGAAGGTAAATTCACCCCAATGCTTTACGGTGGATACAAAATTCTTCCTTGGGCATTTGCACTGGAAGCTTTGTACTATGACGATAAGAGCAACGCTGGAACTTCATACACGATAGAAAATAAACACTACGAAGCCTCTATTTATGCATTGAGGTTTATCAATTACGAGGAAGGTAGAGCCATCAATGCTTACGTACTGGGAGGCTTGGGCTTGTTTCAAGAAAGGCTAACGAGCAATTTCATGGGCGCAGTGGATAAGGATAAATCCAAGTTGAATTCTGCGGTTAAAATCGGTCTGGGTGCATGGGCTCCGTTAGGCTCTCTGGCCTTTATCAATCTTGAGGCAAAAGGAATGTATTCTAAAGACTTCACGCCAGATTTGATATTTGAATTGTCATCAAGAGTCGGGGTTGATTTTTAACTTTTTGCAAAACATGACGTTTTTGATATCCTATATATATGAAAACATCATTTATCGCAGTATTCGCCTTAATTTCAATAAACGCATTTGCAAGTATCGATAACCCACTCAAATCAGAATATGTCGATTTTTCGAAGATCGTACTGAATAAGTACATCGAACCGAGAGCCGAAATCATTGTCGAAAAAATTCAATCCCAAGAAGACAATCGCGTAACAGCATATTTCATATTCGAAAAAAAAATCAACGACATAGATAAAAAATTAATCATGCACGTTTTTGATTTGAACGGTGATGGCCGTATGGATATGGCAAAGTTTTTTACAAATAAAACAATCGTAAAAGCCGAATACGATTTAGACTACGACGGCAAAGTCGATGACGTCAGCGAATACGATCCAAAAAATGGCGAGCTAATGAAGAAAACTATTTCTCAGGGAGCTTCTAACCTTTGGAAGTATTGGCACAAGGGCGAATTAAGACTGATGGAAACGGATCGCAACAACGACAAGAAGCCAGACATGTGGGTTCATTACAGAAAAGATAAAGTTGTCAAAACAGAAGTGGATTCCAACTACGACGGAAAATCCATCAAACCTGTAAAGTAATTCTCAAAAGGTACCCCTTAGTTTTCCGTACTGTCGTCGCGCCAATATCCCAAAAGTGCCCTACACCTTTATGTATCGCAATTGCGTTATTTGAAAATATTTTTATAAATTCATTGACGACCTTTTTGATGTATTAAATGAATTACGTTTAGTTATTTTTATGCTTCCTTGTGTTTTTAATTTTATCTTCGCTGTGGCTAATAGAAAGCCTTTGTGTGCGTTTAATATCATTATGTAAATATGCTTTTCAGTTTTTAATTTCCTCAAATCTTTACATTTTAAAACTCATGTTATGTTCTCTCTTATTCAAAGGAGATACGCATGAATTTAAAACATTTTTCAAATCAAAGCTTACTAGACAATGCCAAAAGACTTTCTACCGAAGAAAGAAAAATAACGACCGAGATACTCCACAGCTTAAGAGAAATCGAAACCAGAAAACTTCATTTGGAATTAGGTTATTCTAGTCTTTTTGAATATTGTTTAAGAGAGCTAAAGTACTCTGAGTCCCAAGCCCAAAGAAGAATCTCTGCCATGAGATTAATAAAAGATCTTCCAGAAGTAGAAGCTAAGATCAAAGAAGGCTCTTTAAGTCTATCCAATGCAGCAAAGATTCAAAGCTTTATCAGACAAGCCTATAAAGATGAAAAGCCTTTAAATCTTTCAGAAAAGAAAGAGCTCGTGCAAAAGATAGAGAATAAATCGACAAGAGAATGTGAATTGGAACTTATCAAACTTTCGCCTGAACCTATAATCACAAGATCAAAGGAGAGAGCAATCAGCGAAGAATATACCGAGCTTAAGCTTACAATTAAAAAGGATCTGAGAGATAAAATTGACCAAGTTAAAAACTTACTCTCTCATCAAAATCCTGAGGGAGACTTGAATAAACTCTTAGAGCTTATGTGTGATATGGTCATAAAAAAGAAAGACCCATCACAACGCAGAGCTTCTACCTCGCCACAAGTGGAATTAAAAAAAGAAGTAAAAGCTCAAAAGATAAATAAAAATGTTCTTGGAAC
>JANMFM010000317.1:0-4269 GCA_031374125.1 Bdellovibrionales bacterium | reverse complement strand
TCGTCGTCTCGTATAATAAATTTTCATTTTTCGACTGTACAATTTCAACCCGATTTCTATAACCCCCAAAAGGAGGTGTTCCTGATAAATTATTTAAATAATTGAGTGTATTTGGCAAGCTTACTGCAGAAGCAGTTGTTGCTCCCCTCAAAGATTCCTGAGGAACAGTTACTGAAATAATATCTCCACGATTTAATTGTGCCGCATCACCTGTCCAATCAAGAACCACCGGTTGTGTTTTTAAAACTTCAAGTTGAAGTTCGTATTGTTGGCTACTTGCAACTCTATAGGGATTACCAAATGAATAAAAACTTGGGTTGTAATTTGATGCTGATGAATTGGCTTTGCGAACTGACCCGACCACTGCATTACTACTAGACAGCTGTATACTGTCGTTCGTCGCTTTCTCAGAATCGAACATAAAAATAAGAGCCACTAACCATGCGATGAGTAGTGTAATCATATAGAAATACTTGGCTTTGAATGCGTTGAAGATATTTTTGTTATTTGTCATATAGCTTAGTATTGCAAAGCCAATGCCCAATATCTTGATTTAATAGATGAATGTTGCAAAATTGTTGCGGATTGAATTGACCTAATACTTTCGCGGAGCCCACAGCCCACGTTTATCCTCACGAGCTTCCTTTTCATAAGCGCGGAATTGCTCTAGATACTTGAATGGAAATTTTGTGTAAGCAAAACCGTAACCTTGTTTAATGATTTCCGCGTTCACAAAAGTTCCATCGGTCATATAAACATACGCGAGAGTTCTTTTGTGTTTATCTGTTTTCGTTTGATCGTACTCTAAACGAACTTTTTCATGCTGAATTAAACGAGTTAAAAACTGAGAAGCTTCTTTTCCGAAATATTCTACTGGCTTCCTAGGATCTACCGTTTCCGGTGTATCCAAACCAATGAGTCGAATTTTTCCAATGGTTTCAACTTCGATAGTGTCCCCGTCCACGACTCTTTCCACTTCATAGTAAGTGTTTCCGTCATTAGGAACTACCATAACTTTATCTGCTGACTTGCATGCAGTGAAAGCTAACAAAAATATAACCAAAGCTAACAATATGTTCTTCATCTGTGTATTACCTAAAGTAATTATAGCTACGTAAATTAAGGAATTTCAATACAATCTTTTAGTGACAAACGTTCCTGAAATTGAAAGGATCTGGCCTTAGAGGAAAATCTATGCAAAAAACCTTATTTTTATTGCTATTTCTAATTTTAGGTTGCAAAGAAACCAATCCCAATGAGATCTGGATTTACACTTCGATGTACAAAGACACAGTGACAGATCTAGAGTCAAAATTCAAATCTCAGTTCCCCGAAATGGACATTCGCTTCTATCAGGCAGGTTCTGAAGAAATCGCGGCCAAAGTAAATGCCGAAATGCTCGCTGGCGGTACCAAAGCTGATATATTTATTTTTTCTGATCGCTTTTGGTTTGAAGAAGCCGCGGAACTTGGAAAACTCCACCAATATCGACCAAAAGGCTCTGAAAGTGTGGATCCCCTTTTTAAACATCCAAATGGTTATTACACATCCGTCAGTCATCCTTTGATGGTGATGGTTTACAATTCCGACGACTATACCGAAGCTACTGCGCCAAAAACTTTTAAAGAAATGTCTGATCCTAAATGGAAAGATAAATTCGCGACTGGAAGCCCACTGTCCTCAGGTACAAACTTTTCAACAGTCGCCTTCTTACAAAAAATTTATGGATGGGAATATTTTAAAGGCCTAAGAGCTAACAATACCATTAGCGAAGGTGGAAACTCTTCTGTCGTCAGACGCGTTCAAACTAAGGAGCGTCCTGTGGGTTGGGTTTTACTAGAAAACGTATTGAGACTGAAAGCAGATTCGAAAATTAAAACTATTTATCCAGAAGATGGTGCAATTGTTCAATCCAATGTTTTTGCTATAGCCAAGAAAGAAAAAAAATCTCCCGCAAACGCAGAGAAAGTTGCGGATTGGTATTTTTCTAAAGACGGCCAAGAAGCTATGACAAGATCTTTTATGTACTCAGCACTACCCGACTTCCCTGCTCCAAAAGGTGCCAAGGAATTGAAAGAAGTTCTTAAGACTGCGCCAAAGTGGACGCCGGAACTTTTAAAAGAAATTATGGAAAAACGTGAAGAGATAAAAGAAGAATTTACGCACATTATGTTTCAATAAGCATAACGTTAAGGAATAACTGTGAAGAAACCAATACTGGGAATTGCAATTTTTATTTTGATCTTACTTTGTGTTTATCCATTTGGCGTTCTTTTTTACAAAATCATTTTTTCTGGCCCCAATGACAGCTTCACATTAAAATCTTTTGATCAAGTTCTACATAGCGCCACAACTTTGCGAGCAATTAAGAACACATTGATGGTGAGTTTGTCCGTTAGCGCATTGAGTGCGCTGATTGGCGTGCCTCTGGCTTGGTTACTCTCGCGCACAGATTTTCCTGCCAGTCGAAAATTCAGATCATGGCTTTGTTTGTCTTACGCGATTCCTCCTTACATCGGGGCTATCGCCTGGATATTTTTAGCCAATCCCACGACAGGATTATTGAATAAAATCTTTGGACTCAATCTCAATATCTATAGCTTTGGTGGATTAGTTTGGGTGGAGGCGAGCTTTCTTTATACGTTCATTCTTTTAACTGTTCACGCATCTTTGGAAAGAATGGATTCCTCTTTTGAGGAGGCGGCGAGATTATCTGGAGCAAGTCCTCTTAAAATTTTTAAGGACATCACTTTACCTTTAATTCGGCCAGCGCTACTTGGAAGTAGCTTGCTTGTTTTCTTAGCCACGGCGGCAAGCTTTGGTGTCCCTGCCTTGATTGGTAGTCCTGCGAGAATTTATCTTATCACCACTCAGATCTACACCTTCCAAAAAATGGGTTCTCTTAGTGGTCTCTATAAAGCTGGCGCTCTTTCTATGTTTTTATTGTTATTTGCTATAATCACTTTGATCATTCAGCAAAAAATATTAAACCGCAGTCAGTTCAAAACCGTTTCAGGAAAAACTTCCAGACCTGGCTTAATTGAATTGGGAAAATGGAAAATCCCTGCGATATTTGCTGTTTGCTTGTTTATGTTTGTAGGGTTTATTTTACCTTTGGGTGGGATTTTAATTTCGGCTTTAAGCAAAGTCCAAGGTGAATTTGGTTTAGCTAATTTTACATTAGAAAATTTTCGTATAACTTTATTTGATGTCCAAGAAACGGGAAGAGCTTTTTCTAATTCTTTAATCCTGGGGATCAGCGCTGCAACCATTGCATGTCTGCTCGGAGTTTTCCTCTCCTACATCCAAACAAAAACAAAATTAAAAGGAAGAAATCTTTTAGATGTGATCGCTTCCATTCCTTACGCGACCCCAGGAACCGTTGTGGCTCTCGCGTTAATCTTGGCTTTTAGCAATGGCATTATGGGAGTCGGTCCCAGCTTATACAATACTCTAGGCATGCTAGCCCTTGCTTATATCGTTAAGTACTTAAGCTTTGCCATGAAGACCACGGCCGATGGCTATAGGCAAATTGATGATGTCTTGGATGAGGCAGCAAGAGTTTCTGGAGCTGGCTGGGGCAAGACTATGACCACCATTTGGCTTCCTCTTATGAAAGCACCAATGGTAGCGGCATGGTTTTTAATTTTTATGCCGGTAGTGAGTGAGTTAACAATGACAATTCTCCTTACAGGTCCTGGGTTAGAAACAATAGGGACAGTGATTTTCCAGTTGCAAGAATACGCGGATGCTAGTGGTGGCGGAGCTTCAGTGCTCGCAATCATGGTTGTGGTGATGGTGATTTTAATTAATTGGATCGTAAAGAAAATATCTAAGGGAAGGTATAGTCTATGAGTCAGGTAAAATTTGAAGGTATACAAAAACAGTATGACAACAATGTCACCGTGGTTGAGGATTTTAATCTCATCATCCAAGACGGAGAATTTGTTTCTTTCTTAGGCCCATCAGGCTGCGGAAAAACCACAACTCTGAGAATGCTTGCAGGCTTAGAAAAAAATACGGGCGGAAAAATCTACCTCGGAGATGATCTTGTCTCTGACCCACAGAATGGGTTTTTCCTTCCTCCGGAAAAACGCCACATCGGAATGGTTTTCCAATCCTACGCTGTTTGGCCACATATGAATGTTTTTGATAACGTTGCCTACCCGCTTAAGATTCAGAAAAAATCAAAAGCCGAAATCGAAGAGCGCACTTTAAAAATGCTTGAGCTTGTGGAAATGAAAGGCCTAGAAAAAAGAATGCCCAACC
>JANMFM010000311.1:0-1569 GCA_031374125.1 Bdellovibrionales bacterium | reverse complement strand
CGCCCGTGTTACCGCGGAAAAAACCAACCTGAATGAAAAAAATACTCGATTAACTGAAGAAAGTGATGATTTGAAATTAGAGTTAGCCAGAGCAAGATTCCCAAAAAATAGAGATAAAGATAAGCCAGTCGTGAAACAACCCACTAGAACACCTCTTTCTCAGAAAGCCGCTGTGTCAAAGCAATCCATGTTTCATCCAGCAGGACCCGCTGCCGCTCAACACAAAAAAGGGTATCTCGTTACTGGACTTCATCTTTTAACAAACAAAGTAGAACGTCTTTTTGGAGATGTGGATAGAGAAGACGACTCTGATGAGGACGATTCATGTCTTGGCGGAAGAAAAGCCACACGCTCTTAACCCCCTCTTTCACGTGTAGGTTGTGTGGAAATGTTTCGCAAAACCTACATTTTATGAACGCCTCCTCTTAAATTCGCAAAGTAGAACAAAATCACGGTATAATTAGTGTACTGTCTTCATTTATGACTCTAATTCATATGAAAAAATCCAGGTTTTTTTGGCTTAAAAGTTTAGGCGCCGTGCTTAGCGTATTTTTTCTTTTTCTGGTCTGTGCTGGCTTACTTTATATTTACCTCGAAAGCCAATTACCAAATGTCGACTCCTTGAAAACCGTTAAACTCCAAGTTCCCTTAAGAATATACACACAAGAAGGCTTATTGATTCAAGAATATGGCGAAAAAAGACGTATCCCTCTTACCTACGACGAAATACCGCCCACCTTAGTCAAGGCACTGGTCGCTACTGAAGATCAACGATTTTTTGATCACCCTGGTGTGGACATTTTAGGTTTAGCTCGTGCGGGAGTACGCATGATTCAAACCGGAACCAAATCACAAGGCGGGAGCACCATCACCATGCAGGTCGCTCGCAATTTTTTCTTAAATCGCAAAAAAACATTTTTGCGCAAATTCAATGAAATTTTGTTAGCCATTAAAATTGACCGTGAGTTAAGCAAAGAGAAAATTCTTGAGTTGTATTTAAACAAAATTTATTTAGGAAATCGGGCTTATGGTGTGGGTGCCGCCGCCAGTATCTATTACGGAAAATCACTTCAAGAGCTCGATCTAGCTCAATTGGCGATGATTGCTGGCCTTCCGCAGGCCCCATCAACGCAAAATCCAATTGTTAATCCGATGGCCGCTAAAAAGCGTCGTGACCATGTATTAGAACGGCTGCTTGAAGAGAAATACATTACGAATGAACAATATCAAGAAGCCATCGCACAGCCCCTCACGGCTAAATATCATGGCACGAATATTCAAGTCAGTGCACCCTATGTTGCAGAAATGATTCGGCAGTCTCTTTTTGAGCACTTCGGTCAAGATGCCTATACCAAGGGGTACAAAGTATATACGACCATTCATGGATCGTTCCAAACTGCAGCCAATCAAGTGGTTGAAAGCAATTTGTTGGCTTATGATAAGCGCCATGGCTATCGAGGACCGGTTGCCATGATTGCAGATGTCGATCAATCTCCGGATGCCATTCATCGTATATTGAATCAATATCCCGTGGTCAATGATTTGGAGCCCGCCATTATCTTATCGGTG
>JANMFM010000249.1:0-3042 GCA_031374125.1 Bdellovibrionales bacterium | reverse complement strand
TTATTTTATACCGACGGTTTTTTCTGAGCTTTGGGTAGATTCAGAATTGGATGCTATTTTGGGAATTGGTTTTGAGTCCGGAGTGATTTTTCATTTTAAAGATATAAGCGTTTTGGTAAATAATGAGTCCATTTGGAATAGGTTTGGTTATGAGTCAGTGTCGAAGCTGAACTTCAGTTATCACTTTAAATTAAATCATACGATATTTGCCGAGTACGTATTGAAAGATTTTATTATGACGGCAAATGATTTAAATTCAAAAATAGGTTTTTTGGGATACAAGATTCATCTCTGATGAAATCCATTATATACTACAACATTTTAGCTCAATTACTTAAAGACAATTTCACATGATATGATTTTATAAGCTCCAAAATTTCTGTCTTATTCTCTCTTCTGAAAAGAAAGTAATAAGTAAAATTTTTAAGCTCTTTTTTTGGAAGTTCTATAGTTTCTATGTCCGCAGGAAAGGTCGAAGAAACATACACAGGCACAATAGAGAATCCCTGCTGAGCCACAATAAGAGATCGAATGACGCCCCAATCTTCGCAAAGGACTTTGTAGTCTAAAGTTTTCGTATCAAAATCAAAGCTTTGAAGCATCAGTTCTAGAAAATGTGCGTCTTTTCTATAGATCAAATGAGGTACATTTTTAAAAAAATCGCTGGTGGGTTTTCCTTTGGTTTTCTTAAGTAAATTTTTGTGGACTGCAAATACAGGATGGCTTTCAAAGGCAATTTTAGAAAAAAGATCAGAGGATTCGGGTCTTTCATGAGTTACAGCTAAATCCAATTCTCCTTCTAAGAGCTTTTTAGAAGCTTCGGCGGCAGATAGCATAACACAATGAAATTTTCCAGGGAAAGAGAGCTGAGGAAGAATAAACTCTAGAATTTCGGCCCGAGCCCCTATTCGAAGAATTCTTTGAGTGGGATCACTGAATTTATTTTGCACCATACCCATGGATGCCATGAGTTGATTGAGATGTTGTTTAGCTGAAAGATAAACCTCATTTCCAAAAGGCGTTAAAATCTTTTTTTTTCCGACGGTTTTCATCAAAGGAATGTCCAATGCGTTTTCTAGAGTCCGCATTTGCTGGGTTATAGCTGGTTGGGATATCTTGAGTTTATTGGCGGCATCCTTAAAATTCTTAGATTCCGCAACTGCTACGATTGTCGGAAGAAGGCGGATTAAGTTAGGATCAAAATTGATTACTTTATTTATCATAAGAATGATTTGTTATTACTTTATTTATAATTGGAGGCTACTAAAAAGAGCAAGAATCTAAGAAGAGTAATTTTGACAATCGTTTTTCACTATCGTTTCTACATAAACGACTAAAAATCCAATTTTTATTTAAAGATATCTTTCAATTTATCTTTAAGATTGTCTTTTAACTTATCTGTTTGTTTTTGAACTTCTTGATTAACTTTGGCTTTGGTTTTTTGAACAAGTTTAGTTTTTTCATACTGAATTGTTTTTTGAGTCATTCTAGAAATTGTTTCTTGAGCGAATTTAAACTCCGGCTTGAGTGCAGAGCCTTGAATTTGAATGGGGATTTCGAGCCTTCCTTTTGCGTCCTTATTGGCTTCAAAAAATGCTCCAGAACCTACATCTACAAGAAATAGATTTCCATTCATATTGACATTCATGTCGAGTCCCAGAACACCAGTGGCATATAATTCTTCATTTTTTTGAGTCATCGCTTGGAAAGGGCTTAAGGTCACTTTAGAATTTTTGATATCAAAGTTTCCGTTTATTTTCATGGGAACAGGTTTATTTGAAATCATTTTATCCATGATCGAACCAGGGATTTTAGCCGTTAAGTCTTTGGCCATATCTGCGATGGTGGCTACGTTAAGTAACCCGTTATCCATTTTAAAGTTTCCCGCGACTGTTAGTTTTTGCATAAAATCTTGTGATGAAGGAAGTTTTGAAGATCCTTGGACTTTCAATTGAGTACGCCCAGATAAAGTTTTTTGGAACTGGGGGAGTGCCCATGAGAGGGCTTTCTCAAATAAAAGATTTGGAGATTCAACATTAAATTGAATGATAGGATCTTTTTGTAGGAGGCTGAGTTTAATATTTTTTACGTTCACGGATCCATCAAAGATTTTACCTATTTTTACTTGAGACGTGCCAATGCCATTGTGGACTTGAGATTCCAGAGTGATGCCCTGAGCTCTTAGGGAATCCATTTCAAATTCTTTTATAGCCAGGCTCACATTTCCTTTGAATTGTCTTATAAGAGGTTCATCAGGCAGAAATCCTTGTACTGGCACTGGCGAAGGAGGAGAGGTTAAGGGTTTTTCGGTAGTGGATTTTGCTATTGTGTATTTAGGAAGCTGTCCTTTGAGTTTGAGATTTATTGCCAAAGGACTTTTCATAAAATTATCTGCATTCACTCTGCCACTTAAATTCATTGAAAACTGAACGTTGCCATCAGGGATTTGTTTTTGAAAGGTAGGAAGTAATGCTCTTATTTTTGTGAGATTTAAGGATTTTGAATCCAAAGTCATATTCATGGGAGCTGTCATTGATATGGGGGGCATCCCGGAAAAATTGATGATTCCTGCTGAGGTTTGTATTTGGCTAGATTTCAAATTGAGAGAACGATTTTTTTGTACGGCATTTAAATTGATAGACAAAGCTTCTCTGGCATTCTTTAAAAAAAGATCTTTATAAATAATTTTTAATCCGCTCAAGTTAGAGCTTAAGTTTGCAGAGCCCGAATTGACTGCGAGCTTATCAATGGACATTTTGCTTTCCATGTTTAAATTGATTGGACCTTCGATCTTTAAATCTGGAGAAATGTATTTGATCTGTGTGGACAAGTTTTTAAGACTCAAGTCATTGATCTGAATTTTAGATTGAGCTGCATTTTTTAGATCACCATTTATGGATAGTTTTGTAGAGACAAAGCCTGTCATAGGATATTGAGAAAGCGGTAGAATAAATTTTTCTAAGCCACTGAGATTTGTAGGATTTATGGTCAAAGAAATTTGTCCAGGCATGGTTTTGGGATCCGTTATCATTATGGATCCAT
>JANMFM010000242.1:0-6202 GCA_031374125.1 Bdellovibrionales bacterium | reverse complement strand
GAGACGGGTCACTTGGTGTTTGCGACTCTTCATACGAACTCTGCTCCCGATACCATCAGTCGTATTGTGGCGATGTTTGATGAAGGTCGAAGAGAAATCACACTCAATCAATTGAGTTCCGTGCTGCAATGTATTCTCAGTCAGCAATTGCTTCCGGGTTTAGATGGAAAATTGGTTTTGGCTTATGAATTGTTGATTCCAACTTCCGGCATTAAAGCTCTGATTCGTGAAGGTAAGTATTATCAACTTCACGGGATGATGCAAGTGGGGCAAGCAACCTCCGGCATGATCACCATGAATCAATGTCTGATGAATTTAATGATCCGTCGTAAAATTGATATGAAAGTGGGATTTGAAGCGAGTCCTGATCCTGATGACTTAAACAACATGCTAAGAAAAGCTGGGCTATAGGCTCTTTAGGAAGGTTCAGTGCCAAAATACGTGTATCAGGCAAAATCTGTAGATGGCAGAATTACGAGAGGCTCAATCGAAGCAGCCTCCGATACAGAAGCACGTATTAAATTAAGAGCTCAACGTCTGATTCCCACCAAGATGAGCATGGCAAACAGTAAAAAAAATTACTTTAGTGGATTAGATAATCTAAAAACCAGAGTGAGCGGTAAGGACCTTCAAATTTTTACCAGACAATTTGCTACGCTGGTGAACTCAGGGATTCCGATTGTTCAGAGCTTGGAAATTCTATCCAATTCCACGAGCAATGTTTATTTGGGAGCGAGCTTAAAAAAAATCAAAGAAGACATCGAAGGTGGTAAAAAACTTGGAGATTCCATAGCTCAGCATTCGAGAATATTTGATAAGCTTTATGTGAACTTACTCAAAGCCGGCGAAGAATCCGGTTCTCTCGATGTTATTTTAGAAAGACTTGCAGCCTACATTGAAAAATCAATAAAAATTAGAGGTAAGGTCACGGGAGCTCTTTTTTATCCGGCAGGGATTTTGGGCGTCGCTGCGCTGGTGATTTATGTGATTTTAGCGTTTGTTATTCCTAAATTTGAAGAATTATTTAAAAGTTCTGGCCAAGACATTCCATGGCTTACTCAACAGGTCGTAAACCTCAGTCACTTTTTGGTGGATTACTGGTACCTCGTATTTGGTGCGTTGTTTGGAACAATTTATTCTTTCTTTGTTTATTACCGTTCTGAAAAGGGACGAGCAACTTGTGATGCTATTTTTATTCGTATGCCGCTTGTAGGTTCTCTTATTCAAAAAAATGCCATTGCTAGATTTACCAGAACTTTTTCTACAATGATTTCTTGTGGTGTTCCTATTTTGGATGGTTTGGATATTTCCGCAAAAGTTGTGGGCAATGCTGTTCTTGAAGCCACATTTTTAAGAGCCAAAGAAGTTATTGCCCAAGGTAAAAGCATTGTTATTCCCCTAGCTCAGGATCCTTTTGTTCCGGATATGATGGTGCAAATGATTGGTGTGGGAGAGCAAACCGGTGCCCTCGATACAATGCTGGGTAAGATTGCAGATTTCTACGAGGAAGAAGTGGATTATGCGGTAACGGCTTTAACAAGTATGATTGAGCCAATCATGATGGTTGTGCTTGGTGGTATCATTGCGATCATCGTGGTTGCGATGTATCTTCCGATCTTCAATCTTGCTGGCGCGGCGGGTGCATAATGATTAGCTTACCGCAACTTTCAAGATTAGGATTGTACTTTTTCCTTTTGGTATTCACGGTTATTTATCAATTGAGATATCCGTTATTTATTAATTTTGATTTTTTAATACCACTATATTGTTTGTTGTCGTTAGCCCTCATGGTCAGTGCAATTTTTTTATACATCGGGGTGGACAAGGAAAAACTAAACGAGAAGGCCCTCAGGGTTCTGCTCCCGCTCGATGCGGTGATCATTTCTTTGATTCTTTATAAAACCAGTTTACAAAATTCTCTTTATTTATTTTTCTATTTATATTTAATTTTTATAACGGCTTTGTCTTTCCAATTGAGGGGTGCACTTTTCATTTCTGTATTCTGCGCCTTCTTATTTAGTGCGGTGCTATTTGTAGACACATCCATGGGCAGTAACTCTAAGATATTTATGTTTTTGATGAACAACCTGGCGTTCTTTGTGGTGGCTTTCCTGAGCGGTGGCTTAGCTACACAACTAAAGGCAAAAGAAAAAGACCTTAAGGAATTAAAAAACATCAACAACTTGATTGTGGACAATATAAAAACAGGCTTAATGACCTTAGATCAAAACTTTACGGTGATTCAATCCAACCAAGCCCTTAAGGATATCTTGGGCCACGATACATTAGGCAAAAGCATAGATGAAAAATTTGATATTCATTCCGTAGTGGATCTGCATTCATTGAAAGATGATCTATCCAAAAAACAAGTGATCACAAAAGAAATCCAATACGATATCGGTGACAATAGAAGGCACTTAGAGATTCTAATTTCAAGATTGAATCTCGCAGAGTTAGAGGCCGGTTACTTGCTGTTGATCCAAGACGTAACGGAAAAAAGAAAAATCGAAGATCGTCTTAAAAACCAAGAAAAATTAGCAGCGGTTGGCCAATTGGCAGCGGGTATCGCTCATGAAATTAGAAATCCTCTGGCCAGCATGAGCGGCAGTGTACAATTGCTCGCTACGAGTTTTGAACAGATCGACGATGAACAAAAAAAGCTTATCGCCATCACTTTAAAAGAAACGGATCGTCTCAATAACTTGATCTCAGAGTTTTTAGAGTTTGTGAGACCCAACCTTCCTATGGACGATAAGGTCGATGTTTCGAAGCTTATCAAGGATTGCCTAGAACTCTTGCAGCTGAATAAAACGATTGTGACGCCACTCCTAGACCTTAACATTCAATCTACAAAGCCCATTCAAGCTAATCGTGACAAACTAAAACAAGTGTTTTTAAATATAATGATAAACGCTTGTCACGCGATGGAAAAAGTAGAATCTCCACAACTTAAGGTATCAGTGGAATTGAAAGAAAATTTTATTGAGGTGAGAATAAAAGACAACGGCGTAGGAATGGAAGAGAAGGTTCGAGTAAAAATGTTTGAGCCATTCTTTACGACAAAACCTCGGGGGACAGGATTGGGATTGGCGATTGTGCATAAGATTTTAGAATCTCACAATGCGCTGGTGGATGTAGAATCCAAAGTGAGCCAAAACGGAAATGACGGCGGAACAGAATTTATTATAAGATTTAAACTTTAGCTGTAGCGAGAAATCGCTACCAAATTTGAAGCACGGGAGTCATAGATATGAAACCTAGAATATTAGCAGTTGATGACGAAGAGTCTATAAGAGAATTTCTTGAGATCATGCTCAAGAAAGAAGGCTATGAGGTAACTACTGCAGAGGACGGAGCAAAAGCAATTGAGCTTCTAAAAAAGAAATCCTTCGACATGGTCATTTCGGATATGCAAATGCCCAATGTGACAGGGATGGAATTACTGAAGCACGTAAAGGATAATTATCCTGACCTCGTATTCATGATCATCACGGCTTTCGGAACTACAGAGAGCGCTGTTGAGGCGATGAAGCTCGGAGCCTATGATTATATTACTAAGCCCTTCAAAATTGATGAAGTTAGAATTGTTATTAGTAACGCTCTAAGATCTAAAAACTTAGAGGTAGAAAACAGAACTTTAAAAAAAGAAATGCAGAAAGAATATTCCTTCCAGAGTTTGGTGGGGAATTCCGAAAAAATGCATCACATCTATGAATTGATCAAGCGTGTATCCCAAACTCCAACCAACGTTTTGATCACGGGGGAGAGTGGTACAGGTAAAGAGATGGTTGCCAAGGCCATTCACGTGAACGGACCTCTAAAGAATAAACCTTTCGTTACGATCAACTGTGGAGCGATCCCAGAGAACTTGATGGAATCCGAAATGTTTGGTCACAAGAAAGGTTCATTCACGGGTGCGATTCAGGATAAGGTGGGTTTGTTTGAAGTGGCCGATGGTGGAACGCTCTTCCTTGATGAGGTGGGTGAGTTACCGCTGACAATTCAGGTAAAACTTTTGAGAGCGATTCAAGAAAGAGTGATCAGACGCGTGGGTGCTACAGATGACCAAAAGATCGAAGTGAGAATCATCGCCGCGACGAATAGAGATCTAGAGGACATGATCAAAATCGGCGCCTTCAGAGAAGATCTTTATTATAGATTGAACGTTATTTTACTCCGTGTACCTCCTTTGAGAGAGAGAACGGATGACGTTACGTTACTTGCGAAGCATTTTTTGCAAAAGTACTCGACACGTTTCGGAAAACCGGTGAGCGGAATTTCAGATGAGGCAATGAAGGTTTTAAAAAAATACGATTACCCAGGTAACGTAAGAGAATTAGAAAATATCATTGAAAGAACCGTAGCGCTAGAAGCGGGTTCAACAATCTTGCCCGAGAGCTTGCCACCATTTGTGAACACACCATCTGGAAGAAAATTAGCATCCAGCTACGAGATCGAAATAAGTGATGAAGGTATAGAGCTAGAAAAAATCATCGGCCAAATGGAAAAAGAATTACTAGTAAAGGCCATCCACAAAGCAAACGGCGTAAAGAAGAAAGCCTCAAAGCTCCTTGGAATTACGTTTAGATCGATGAGATATCGATGTGACAAGTATGGGTTAAGCGCTCCGGGTGACGAAGAAGCTAGCGATGATGAGTGATACGCTGGTCTTTTGGCGCTATATTAGTTATTAAATCAAATATAAGCCTTACTATATTCAATTTATAATGATTTAGAATTTATTGCACTTTTTTTGTATAGTTTGTTACTATTTTAGTAACTATCTATGCAAAAAAAGTGCAATAAACTATCAGATATTGAAGTTCTAGAAATGTTACCGGTAAGGGTTGACCTTCTTTTATTGAAGGATCAGTTTTCAAATCATAAAAATCCAAGAAAAAAAATTTTTGATTTAAAGAGCAAAGGTTATTTGCAGCTGATCAAAAGAGGGCAGTATTTTAATTTAAGATCAAAAGAATTAAAATCTGTACCTTATGAGACGATTGCAAACTCTATTTATTATCCTTCATATGTTTCCTTGGAGTGGGCTTTGCAATTTTATTCACTCATATTAGAGCGAGTAACATCGATTACATCGGTAACAACAAGAAAATCACAAGAGTTTAAAACTCCATTTGGTTATTTTAGCTTTGAACATTTAAAGAAGAGTCGATATCCGGTAGGTTATATTTTGAAGCAATTGGATTCTAGCTCAAGTTTTTTTATAGCAAGGCCAGAGAAGGCTTTAATGGATTATATTGGGCTGAGAGGTAGAGATCTTAAGTTGAATGGAGCTCAAGATATTTTTAATTTTTTAAACGATGATTTGAGATTGAATATCAAAAACTTTTTTAAAATTGTAAGCTTAAAGGATTTAAAAGAACTTTTGCCCTTGTATCATCGAAATTCAAAAGAATATCGAATCTTAAAATGGTTGATTTCTCAAATAAGGAATTCAAAGTGAGTAGTGTAATAGAATCTCTTTTAAAAAAATACAATCCGGTTACTCTGAGAGATTATGAAAATGCTTTAAAAGAAGTGATTCAGGAAATAACTCTAGCAGGACTGGCAAGATCACAGTTCTTTGATAAAGCAGCTTTTTATGGAGGAACAGCTCTAAGAATTTTCTATGGTCTTCCTCGATTTTCAGAAGATTTAGATTTTACTTTATTGTCATCGCAAGGAGATTTTACTTTAAAAAATTATTTCTCATCGGTTTCGACCACTTTAGGATCATTTGGTTTATCTGTGGAAATTGAGGATGTTGAAAAATCATCAAAAACTATCGAGTCTGCATTTTTAAAAACAAACACAAAAATGTTATTTCTGAATATTGGAATTTCTAGTGAGTTAGCGAACAGAATTCAGAGCAATCAAAAGTTGAGTATTAAATTCGAAGTGGACACGGCTCCGCCTCTAGGTTTTGAGACAGAGGTAAAGGTTTTATTGCCTCCAATCACTGCATCTATAAAAGTTTTAAAACCGTCATCTTTGTTTGCTGGAAAAGTTCATGCCATTTTATTCCGAGAATGGAAGAAGAGAGTTAAGGGCCGAGATTTTTATGATCTCCTCTGGTATCTTGGTCAAAGAGTGCCGGTAAAACTAATATATCTAGAAAATAAAATGAGAGATGGCGGTCAATGGAGCGGTAACCAACAGTTAAAGAAAGAAGACGTATTGATGCTTTTAGAAGATAAAATAA
>JANMFM010000188.1:0-3534 GCA_031374125.1 Bdellovibrionales bacterium | reverse complement strand
ATCGCAAAAGAGCCGATCAGCTTAGAAACCCCAGTGGGCGAAGAAGATGATTCTCACCTTGGAGATTTTATTGAGGACAAAAAAGTGATCAATCCTTCAGAAGCGATTGTAAACTTAAACTTGGCAGAACAAACTCGCCGCGTGCTTTCAACTTTAACTCCAAGAGAAGAAAAAGTATTACGTATGCGTTTTGGTATCGGTGAAGAGTCAGATCATACTTTGGAAGAAGTAGGTCAGGACTTTAACGTGACGAGAGAACGTATCCGTCAGATCGAGGCGAAAGCTTTACGTAAGTTAAGACATCCTTCAAGATCGAAGAAACTAAAAGCTTTCATCGATTAATCACTTTTAAAATTCCTATGACTTAAAAAAGCGACAGAAATGTCGCTTTTTTTTGGTTACTTTGTTTAAACTTTATGCAAACTATATTGAGTAATTTTTAATTACGCATAATTTAATAGGGGGTTTTATGAAGTATTTAGTTTTTTGTGCTATCTCTTTAGCGAGTCTTTCTTCTTATGCGGTTCGTATTTACGGCGATGAAATTGTGGTCAGTCCTCTGCCTGTGACCAAAATTTTAAAATTGATGCCTAGAGACACAGTGGGTTCTACGGCAGATCAAACATTAACGAATGCTGTTGGTCAGTGCCAGATCTACGTGGACGACAAGATTAAGAAAGGTTTTCCCGTTTATACTTTTAGACCTTACGCCAACTCGACCGCATCTGAATTTGTATGGCACGCGAACTGCGAAGCTACGGTAAAGTAAATCCAAAGCTCCATACGTATCTTGATGACCCCAAGCGTGTTCCGACACGCTAGGGTCAGCCTTGCTTTGAGAACTATTTTATGATTTTATAAGAATCATCAACTGAGGGCCGTTAGCTTAGTTGGTTAAAGCATCCGGCTCATAACCGGAGGATCCCAGGTTCAAGTCCTGGACGGCCTACCATTTATTCATACGAACCAGAGAAAAAAATCTTAAAAAAACGAGCTTTACGCCGCGTAAATACGATTTGAACGAAACGCGCGGGATGTATGATATGGACCTCCATCAGGGACTCGAACCACAATGAGGCGCTATCTAGCTCATTTTAAATACTTGATCTAAAAGTATAAATAAACCAATTAACAAAACGAAATATCCAAACATACGTTTGAGTAATCTTTCATTCACTCTCGAAGAATATAGTTGGCCGATAGCTATTCCGAAAATTCCTATTGCAGAAATTTTAAGAAGTAAGGGCCAATCAAGGTGTGTGTTTCCAATACTAATCGTAAAGCCAAAAAGGGAGTTTGCTGCGATAATTGTAAGCGAGGTCCCAACCGCCAATTTCATTGGTAACTTCAATAGTAGAACAAGAGCTGGAATAATTAAGAATCCTCCTCCGGCTCCGACAAAACCAGTTGTAACGCCGACTAAAAATCCCTGCCAGATGATGGCGATTAACCCAGACCGGTCAATTTTTAATGCCACTAAGGGTAGAGACGTTGCAACGCTTGACCGAATCATGGCTCTAGATGCGAGTACCATGACAGCTCCAAAGACTGCCATCACCAGCAGGGGCTTCGTAAAAGTAAGTCCGCCAAGTGAAAAGATATGATCTGGAATACTCGGTAGAATAAAATGTCTTGCGACAAAAACCCCGATAAAACTTGGAATTGCAAAAAGAACTCCGGTTCTAAAATCGACCAGTTTCTTTCGAGCATTCAAGATAGCACCAACAAAAGCGGTTGAACCAACGACAAAAAGGGACCCTGTCGTCGCAATAAGTGGATCTTGCTTAAATAGGTAAACAAGAATTGGAACAGTAAGAATAGAGCCGCCGCCGCCAATGAGGCCCAGTGAAATTCCCATTATAACTGCTGCGAGATATCCGAAAATGTCCAATGGTTACCTCTTTATATTGAGTCGGCGATCAATGAGCCGAAACAAAATCATTCCGAAAATCATACTAACAAAGAAAATGAGCGGACGGCTTTGAAGGCTTGCTAGTGAAGTCAATGCTGGCCCAGGACAGTATCCTGCCAGAGCCCAGCCCACACCAAAAAGAAAAGCTCCTACAATGAGAGGAAATGTAATTTCTTTTTTTGTAGGAAGATGCCATTGTGGAGAAAGGAGCGGTGACTTTCTTCGAACAATAAATCGAAATGCTATGAAGTGAACTATCACTGCGCCAATCATCACAAAGATGAGCGAAGCATCCCAGCTTCCAAAAACATCTAAAAAACCAAAAACTTTTTCAGGCCTCGTCATGCCAGAGATTCCAAGTCCAATCGCGAATAGAATTCCCACGACTAAAGATGCAAGATTGCTTTTCATAAAAATACTCCCAGCTTACGAAATACGAAAACCGCAAGTATTCCTACAAAAATGAAAGTTAATGTAGCTGTCATTGACCTTGGTGAAAGCCGACTTGTTCCGCAAACCCCGTGACCACTGGTGCAGCCACTGCCGAGAACGGTTCCAAATCCCACCAACACTCCTGCTATGACGAGCGTCCAATCTTGAGTGGGGAGGCTGCTAGAAAATGAGTCAGGCCATAGCATTTTTAAAATAAATCCTCCAGCGAGCATTCCAGAAATAAAATACCAACGCCAAGCCCTATCTCCTTTTATCGGATTTGCTGTTGCGCCGTAAATAATTCCGCTGACTCCGGTCACTCTGCCATTCAGATAGAGCATCAATGATACTGCTGCACCTATTAAAAAGCCGCCAAATAGGGGCGAATAATAATTTTCCATTTAGACACCGCCTTTGTGTTCCACTGGAAGCTTGCATTCATTCCAGCTCAGCATCCCTCCGCCTAGGTGAGATATTTTTTGAAATCCTAAATCGATTCCAAGTTTTGCTGCGTCCATTGACCGTTGACCTGACCTACAGACAAATACGATTTCCTCTGATCGACTATATCCTTCAAGAAACTGTTTTAAGTTATCGCCCAAAGTAATTTGATGAGAGTTTTTAATGTGACCAAGTTCGCCGCTATATTCCTCTGAACCACGTACATCCACCACTAAAACTTGATCTTGAAGCGCGCTCAGTTCTTGTGGGGTCAGTGTTTTAAATTCGGAAGTATTTTTATTTTCTTCAAACTTGCCACATGCCATATTGGCTGGCAGAGATTCTTTGATCTTCTTCGGCAAATCCAGTTTGAGCTCTTTCATAATCTGTATAAATTGCATTTTTGTTTTTCCACTTCCCACGCGTGGATTGTGGCGAATCTCCATCTCGATTGTTGATGAAGTAAAACCCTTATAATCATGCGCTGGATAAACCTTGGTTTCTGGTGGAAGTGTGAACAGCTTCTGATGAACGCTTTCATAGAGTTCTTCGGCAGAGCCACTTTGAAAGTCAGTACGTCCGGTTCCTCTTATGAGAAGCGCATCCCCTGTGAAAACCATTTCTTCACAATAGAAACTCAGTGAAGCATCTGTGTGGCCTGGGGTTTCTAAGGTTGTAATAGTGAACTGTCCAAAACGCAGCTCATCGCCGTCGCTCAGATTTAGGTCAGCGCATGGCACGCTTGCCGG
>JANMFM010000151.1:0-1721 GCA_031374125.1 Bdellovibrionales bacterium | reverse complement strand
CCGAGGACGGCGTTATTTTGCTTGCTACAATAGAACCGATCGTCAGCAAAAAGGGCACTCTTGAATCTGCACACACCTTCCTGGTCGATCGCATTGTCGCTGCCAGTTCCTTTGAGAAACTCTATTATGTCGACGCAGTGACGGGCGCTACCTTGTCGCCTGCAGAACTCTGCCCGATTGGATCCAGTTTTTCGATAGCGGCTCCATTTCAATGCCAAGAGACTCCCGGGGTAATTGGCTTACTCGAGATGGTGCCACTGTCTGCCGTTCATGTTCACACCATTGGGTTGTACCTGTCAGAGACGTACGTATTCGTTTTGCAACACAGCACGCGAGGTTGCGCGCTATGTTGACCAAGCGAATACCCGTTCGGTGGGTCGGAAGCAGAGTCTGCACGAGGAGACAAACAAGTCCGTGCGATTTGAACCCGGAGAATAGATGGGCGATGCAAATGCGGTGAGGGATAAGCATATCAGTACTAGGCGCTTCTTCAGCTTCGCGTCATTCTTCGTAGGAGTGACCACGTATGCGCTTCTACCCGAAAGCGTGCGTCCGCTGACGCGGCTATCACTGTCCCTTCACGCGATCCTGATCGCCCTGATCGCCTCGAATCTGGTATTGCCGAACACGACGTTGGCAGCGACCCCGTGGTGGCGCATGCGAGTGCCGCTGCTGATCGCGCTCAATTCGTACTTCTAGGGTCGAGTCTCAGATGTGCTATTTCGCTGGGAGCTCGACTGGCCAGGCATGTGGATCTTCCTTGGACTGATGATCCTGATCTGGGCGGTGCTGAGGCCAGAGAAGCCCGAGACGAGTCGGTGAGCGTGCCGCAGGTCTGACGCGGTAAGGCTTGCGCGGCGACTCATCGAACGAGGCGCTGCTGCAGAACGCAGGGCGTTCGGCAGCTGCAAACTTTCCTGAGACGACATCAAATGACGGGTCGCGACACGAACGACGAGCGTTGGCTCAGCGAGGCCGAAGCGGCGGACTTCCTTCGTCGCGCAAGTCAGCTGGACGCCGGAATGGCCGTGAGGCTTCGCCATGTTCGCGAGGCGGCAGTTGAGGCGGGGCTGAGCGTCGATGCCGTCAATGGCGCGGCCGATGAGATGTTCGAGGAAGGGATGGATGGCGCGCCGCCGGAATGGGTTCGCTTTTGTCTGATCGGCGTCCCTGATCGCACCGGTGCACAGTTCTGGTACCAACTCTCGTGCACGGCCGGAGTGGTCAGCGGGGCGGGCGCGATCCTACTTCCTTCGATACTCTCACCCGCGCATTTCTTCGCTGCTGGCCTGTGGTTCTTCGGCTGTGCCGGCATCTCGGCCAAGGCGATTCGATGGATGGACGAGCACTCCGCATGGGACAGACTGACGCGAGAATGAGCACTGCTGAGCGTAACGCGTTAGCCAGTCCGAACGATGATTTGTAGATGGGGAGCCAGATGAGCAAAACCAGTCGTGCGCGAGTAATCCAGGTGGCGCTTGTTCTCAGCGTCGTGCTTGCCGTGGGCAGTCTCGTGCTCATCTACATCGGCGAGCCCACTCTTACGCGCTGGCTGATCGTGGCAGGCGCGTTCTCCAATGTCATGGTCTCCGGTATCCTACAAGGCAACGAACGACGGCGGGAGAAGGCCGCTGATATCTAACGAAACGTTGCTGCCGACAGCGCGAGGCGGTGTGCGGCAGGCGGTGCAGCGGAACGCTGAGGCGTTCAGGCAACCATCA
>JANMFM010000125.1:0-5933 GCA_031374125.1 Bdellovibrionales bacterium | reverse complement strand
TTACCATTAAAAAGTCCGCACCCTCTTCCATATCCAGTCTTGCTTCCCTAAAGGCTTCGCGCTTATTTGCATAATCCATCTGATAGGTTTTTTTATCTCCAAACTTTGGCGCAGAATTCAAAGCATCTCTGAAAGGACCATAAAATCCTGAAGCATATTTTGCGGTGTAGGCCATAATCGAAACATTTTGAAATCCATTTTCATCCAACGCTTGTCGGATATAACCCACTCTTCCATCCATCATATCACTGGGCGCAATAATATCGGCACCACTGGCCGCTTGAGCCAGCGCCATTTTTGCCAAGATCTCTAGAGTTTCGTCATTTAAAATTTGCCCGCCTCGCACCAAACCATCATGACCATCAGTACTGTAAGGGTCCATCGCCACATCTGTAATGATGCAAGCCTCGGGAAATTTTTGTTTGATGAGTTTTACAGTTTTTAAATACGTCGACTGAAGATTAAAGCTCTCGGTCGCCTTTGGATCCTTTAAACTTTCTTCTACGCAAGGAAACAAAGCAAAGGAATTGAGATTTACTTCCAAGCAACTTTCAATTTCTTTCAAAAGTAATTCTGGTGAAAATCTAAAAATTCCCGGCATCGAGTTGATTTCGACCTTATCATTTCCATCTTTTAAAAATAAAGGATAGATCAAATTTTTTGTCGAAAGATGAGTCTCGCTCATCATATCTCTAATCACAGCTGATTTTCTATTTCTGCGCGGTCTTTCAATCATCTTTCACTCACTCTCGTATGCATCATAAATTCTTGTCTCGTTTTTTCGTCTTCTCTAAACTCACCACGCAAATCACACGTGAGCGTGGTCGAATTCACATCTTCTACGCCTCTGGAAATTACGCAGTAGTGCTTGGCATCGATCATGACCGCTACATTGGGTGTGTCCAAAACATAACTCAGACAGTCCGCGATTTGCTTTGTCAGCCTCTCTTGCACTTGCGGTCTTTGCGAAAAGTATTTGGCAACACGGTTAATCTTCGAAAGCCCAATCACTCTTTTGTTTGGGATGTAAGCAATATTTGCTTTTCCCTGAATAGTCACAAAATGATGTTCACAAAAAGAAATCACGTTCACATCTTTGATCACGATCATCTGATCGTATTGCATTTCATTTTCGATCACCGAAATTCGAGGAAAATTTTCGGTTTTAAGTCCGGCAAAGATTTCGTTTACGTACATTTTAGCTACGCGATGCGGGCTTTTCTGAAGGCTATCGTTTGATAAATCCATACCTAAAGTTTCCATGATGGCATGAAAGTGCCCAGTGATCTTTTCGATCTTGTCAGCATCCGACATTTTTGTATCGCGATATGGCGTAGGTCTTGTATTTGCGAGTATCTCTTTTGCGTCAAACTTGATTTCTTTTTCAATATTTTTAATCATGAATTTAATTACCTTTTTCGAATGATTTTTAAGCTGAAATATATAGATCGATGTGATATCAAATATGTCATGCAAACGTCAAAAGCAACTCTTAGCCAAATAAATTTACGTATTGGTCCCTATGAGCTCAAAGCTGTCCCTACCGGGGAATTTGGTTTGGATGGCGGAGCAATGTTTGGAACTGTACCAAAAGTTCTCTGGTCCAAGACCAATCCTCCCGATGAAGCCAATAGAATTCCCATGGAGGCCCGAGCGCTTTTACTGAAGAGTAAAGACCGAAATATTTTGATCGACACCGGAAATGGTTCTGATTTTATCGAGAAGTATGGCGATAAAATGGGACCAAAATTTGCCGAGATGTACGCTGTCGATCCCAACAAGGCTTCATTATTGAAGTCCCTCAAGCAGCATGGGTTAAGCCCAGAAGATATCACTGATGTGATTTTAACCCATCTCCATTTTGACCACGCCGGCGGAGCGACTTGCGCTAAAGACGGAAAAATTGTTCCGACTTTTCCAAAGGCAAAATATTATGTCCAAAAGAAGAATTTAGAAATTGCGAGAAATCCAAATATCCGCGAAAAAGCAAGTTATCTAAAACCCAACTTTGAGCCCTTAGTAGAAGCTGGAGTTCTGAATTTGCTAGATGGTGATGTAGAAAACCTTTTTCCAAACGTGAGCGTGCTTGTAAGCAATGGCCACACCGAAGCTCAACAGATCGTAAAAATTGCGGATGCCAATATCGGTATGCTATATGCCGCCGATGTGATCCCAACAAGCACCCATATCCGATCTGCCTGGATTATGGGCTACGACATTGACCCTTTGACCATTATCAAAGAAAAACGGGCTTTTTTAAAGGAAGCCACCCAAAACGATTGGTACATTTACTTTGAGCATGACCCCTATTGCGATTTATCTAGCGTTGAGGCTGAAAAAGATGACTTTAAAGCCAAAGAACGATTTCACTTGTCTTGATCTCTAGCCCAATCCAATTTCTTCTAGCGCCTGTTTCCAAGGAAGTATATTTACGTTTCCAACCTTTTGCGGCCTCTGAACACGGCTGGCACAAATGAGTTGTGCTTTTGGAAAGTCTTTAGAAAAATGAACTAAGCTTTTAATGTGTTTATCATCGATTTTTTTTGCAGATTTTATTTCTACTAAAACCAATGGAAGCCCCGGACGTTCTATTATCAAATCAATTTCCATATCATCCTTGGTTCTTAAATAAGAAAATTTATAATCTAACTCCTTATAAGAGTTCAACTTCATGCATTCATTGACAAACCAAGATTCGAAGGCACCTCCAAAGTCTGAGGTTTGCTCAAGGGTTTCGACATTGAGAGTATTTTGTAATGATTTTTTAACTCCCATATCAAAAAAATAAAATTTAGGACTTTGCTTTTGTACTTTTCTAACTGATTTAGAGTAAGGCTCAAGAAAAAACCCTAGACACGTATCAACTAAAATTTGAAAGTAATTTTGGATGGTTTTATAATCTACACCCGTGTCTTTCGAAATATTTGAATAATTAATTATCTCTGAATTCATTTGAGCTGCAATTGGTAAAAATAGTCTAAAGGGATCTAGATTTCTCACCAGCTGCTCCACCAGAATTTCTTCTTTAATGTAAGTTTGCACGTAGCTTCTTAAAAATCTTGCTTTTTCTGTGTTTGATTCCAATTCATGAATTTTAGGCAGATTCCCCCAATTCAAAGCATCCTCTAAAATAAAAGCATCGTTTAATTCCTTATATGAAAATGGAAATAGATTAAAAAGAAAAGCTCTTCCAGCTAATAAATTGCCACCACCTCTTTTTAATTTTCTAGAGCTTGACCCTGTAAGGGCAAAATTTACTTTTTTTTCTTCGATCAAGTTATGAACGACATCTAGCAGTTTGGGAACCTTTTGTATTTCATCTAAAATAACCCAACTTCCTTTTTTTAAAGTATGTACCTGGGAAATTAATGTATCAGGTTTTAATGAGTAAACTTCTTCTTCATCTGGTTTTAATAAGTCAATATAAAGGGCATCTTTAAAGATTTCTGAACTTCTTAAAAGAGTCGATTTCCCTGTCCCTCTTGCTCCAAACAGAAAGAAGCTATGATTTTTTGGTAAGTTTATTAGCCTTTTATACATGCTCCTAATTTTAACGCTATTTTAGGAGTGTGGTCCATTTGTTTTTCCATATATTTAATATGCAACTGGACCATTTCACTTGTCTTGACAATCCCTGCCATTAAACATTAAAACATACCTTCATTTCTGGATATTTTATCCTACGGTCCTGTAGCTCAGTTGGATAGAGCAACTGCCTTCTAAGCAGTAGGTCGCACGTTCGAGTCGTGCCGGGATCGCCATTTTTCTAGATAGGCAATTTTGGATCGACAATTTAGAGTTTGGGTCCAGAGCCCAACTAAGAATTGTAAGCATACGAAAGTCACCACTGGGTCACCGATCGAATTTTCTATTTACAAATAATTTAATGTCGCTGTGCTAGAACAAAGAATGTTTTATAGAGCTAGCTTAGCGTCTATTATTGTTTCAATTTCTGATAAAAGATTTTCTTTTGTCTGTCCTACTCTTAGAAACATTTCGTCAGTTGGAGCCTTAGGTTTTAAATTGTCAGAACCAAAACCAGATGAAAACCCAGTACAATTTTCTTTAAATGCCAAAAACTTATTAAAGAAATAATGCTCGCCATAGCCGGCTCTTGCTCCCAACTTAGGAAGCTTTCTTTGCAAGCTGCTCATTTTAGAATTTATGTTAATTTCTAGAGCTTGTTTATCCTGGGAATTTTTATGAGGATTTGAGTAATATGATATTATATCTTTCTCTAGATTTTCGATGTGAGCTTTCAACTTCCCACATTGCTCTACTAAAAAACCAACTTTGCTTTTTTCCATCTCTTGTTTTTTTCCTGATTCAAATATTTTCCAAGATATATAAAGAGATACAGGTACCGTTAACAATTCAAGTAGTTCCGCAACGGTAATTGGTTCTAGCTTAATCCACATTTTATTGTTTTTGAGTCGCTCTTTGCATGTAGGTATTTATTTCAGCAACTACATATGGATCATCGCTAACTTTGAAAGATAATTTCTTCTGAATAGAATTACCAAGGACAGTTACAGCTCCTCCAAATGCTTCTTCCAAAAAAGATGCAGGATAGCCAACTACGCCATCTAATTGAACTTCTACATAATCATAATCTTTAAGTGCAGGAATCAACAATGTATCACGAAATTCCTCACCTGAATAAGGGCCGTCAGCCTTTCTTCGTCCACCAGGGAATTTACTAAAGTCATTTGCAATATTAATCACTTTTCTTCCTTCCATTAATTCTCCACCAGTTGGTTATACTATTACTCATTATTAAGCAAGGAAAGCGTATCATCAGGTTGTCTTATAATCTTTAAAGACACAAGGGTGCCTTGTAAATGCTCTGATGCATCATGGGATACATCTTCAGCTTTACCCTCGACTGCCTGAAACAAATTATAGGCTTTGTTAGAATGTACAAATAATTGTCCTAGTGGAGACATGTCCATTAGCCTAGCAAGCTTCGGTAAACCATTCCCTCTGCGCACATTTTTCAAACGAGAAGACCCTTCTCGTATTGCCTCGGTGATATATTCATTGTCCTCTTTAAAAAAGCCCCCAATAGCTTTTTCCCATTTGTTTTTAAGCGTAGCAGGAATGCCACTTCCTTGATCATAAAAAATAAATGAAATTTCACTAAAATTTTCATCACAATACCCCATCATCCACCACATCCCCTGAAGAGTTGGCAATCCTTTGCTTAGCTCTTTTTGGTAAGCATGTTGATTAACGTTATCCATACACTCTACAAGAGCACCGTACAAAAAACGTTTTAAAGATGGAGAAAAAGGACCTATCGATTCAAAATTATCAATTAACTTACTAACTAATTCCCCTTGAGTTTTATTACCTGACTTAACTTTGGTGTATGTGCGCTTTTTCGTTTTTTCATATTGAGGGGTTGGAGTACTAAAATATTCAAAAAATCCAATTTCAGACAATAATTCTTTTACTTGATGTGCTGGAGGCCTACTGCCATAAATTTTCTTCTGATAATTGTATCTAAAACATCTTTCGATCTCAGCTAATAACAGTAATGCAGCTTCTGGACTTATTTCCTCTACCAAATCGAAATTCAATCTAATTCCACTGTTTTCTTCAGTGAGAAAAGATTTTCTAATTTCATTAATAAATGAGATGGTCTGATCCCTACAATTCTCCATATTGAGGATTTTCGGACACTCTATTTGCCTTATTGGCCCTTTATATTTTGCTGGTTTAAATCGTTTATTAATCTTAGCTTGAGACAAAGGAAGGCGATGCTTAATTCTAAATTTTCTTTTTAAGAATTTAGCAGCAAGTCGCTTTTGTTTATTTATCATCATGATTATTATTGTTTTAATAGTAGTCATCATAATTATCCTTTTAATCATCATCAACAAAATACTTTATTATAATAACCATAATCATCGCCATACTTATAATGTAGT
>JANMFM010000290.1:0-2057 GCA_031374125.1 Bdellovibrionales bacterium | reverse complement strand
CATATCCGTGATTTGTTTTTTTAATTTTGCAATATGTTCCTCGGTGGGTTCGTGAGGAGCGATGATCACTTGAATGGTATTTCTCAAAAGATCTTTGAAGATCGGGAGAATTTCTTTTTCATCTTCGGGCCAGGTAGAGCCTGCGATAAAGACGGAATTTAATCTTTCAGATTTTTTTGAGAGTAGGCTGTCTTTTAAAAAACTGGGTTTTGAAATTCTATATATTGCTTGATCAAATCTTGTGTCTCCAGTGACCGTGATCTTTTGGGAAGTGGTAAGTTGTGCTAAATTATTTTTATCGTCTTCACTCACGCAATAAACATGGCTAATGAGCGTATGAAGCCAACGGTAATAAGATTTTAAAAAAGGATTCGTGATTTTTGAACTGTAAGATGAAAGCATGGCAGAGAAAAGGCAGACTGGAATTTTCATAGCCTTGGCTTGGTATAAAAACTCGGGCCAGAAATCTGTTCGCGATATCAAAATCATTTTAGGTTTAAGTTTCGCTAAAAATTCTCTTTGAACATGTGGGAGATCCCAAGGAAGTGGACAGGCAAAGGTGACTCCCTCGGTATTTTTGATTTGTGATTCGAAACTTGGAGAAAAGTAAGTGACAACGATGGCTTGGTTGGGATTTTTCTTTCTGATTTCGCGGATCAAAGGTTTGGCGTATTCAAATTCCCCGGAAGCGCAATGAATAAGAATCGGATTTTCCATTTCGGTGAAATTAAGCCAAGGAGGAACGCGGTTGCGATCCTCTCTCATTTTTAAACCTTTTTTTAATTTCGTATTTAGCGGAGCGCAGAGCTTGGCCAAGAAAAGGCAAAGTGGATAAATAATTCTGTAAACTTCTAAATAAATAAAATTCATAACCTGCCGCTGGAAGTCTCTCTGGATGTATCTAAAGTATTCAATTCTTTATGAACGTCCTTGGGTTTTATATCGTAAAGACATTTTTTGTAAGTACTATTTTTGCACTTGCCTCGTCCATCTTTTGAGCATGGTCTACACCAAAGATCCACTTCCATAGATTTTGAACTTGTTCTCGAGGGCAAGCCAAATGCCGTCGGCCCCGTTAAGAAAACAATCGGTGTGCCCAGTTGATCAGCAGCATGGGAAAGCCCGGTGTCGCAACCTACGGAGGCTTTTGCCATTGAAACCACTGCACAGCTTTCTAAAAGCGAAAGTTGTCCGCTTAAATTTAAAACACGAGATTTATTTTCCGAAGTGACAAGTTCATTTAAAAAAGTATCTTGTGGTCCACCGAGGATCACGTAGTTTTTGTCGGTCGAGGTTTCAATCATTTCTTTCCAGTATTCAATGGGCCAGCGCTTTAAGGTCCATGCCGCAGAAGGAATGAGTGCTGTGAAAGTTTTGAATGGAATTTTGCTTTGAACTTTTTGTTTTAGTTCCTCTGGAATATAAAGTTGTGAATTTTTAAGCGGAGTATTTGGGATGTTCCATTTCTTGAGAGGATGTATATAAGTGTCGTGAGCGAGAAGTCTTTTTGGATAGAAATTGATTCTGAAATTGAAGAGGAGGAATCGTTTTAATCTATCTTTACCTCGTCTTAAGAAGAATTTTGGCCACAAGAAAAAGCTTAAGAACCTTGATCTGAGGTTGTTGTGAGCATCATAGACATGAGTATATTTTTCGCTTTGAAGTTGTTGGGTGAGTTTCCAGAGACCTCCAAAGCCTTGTTTGCGATCGAGAGCCCAAATTTTTGTGATTTTTGGATGATATTTTAGCAATTCTATAAAGTCTGCGCGGACGGCCCAGTGAATCTCAGCTTGGGGATGTTGGTTTAAGAAACATTCAACAACCGATAGGGTTTGAATGATGTCTCCAAAGCTTGAAAATCGAATGATGAGGAGCTTTTCTTTTTGTATATCTGTTTTCATTTACAGTATTTATTTTAGCTGAGTTTTGAGAGGAAGATCATCCCTTAATTCTTTTTAATGATGCCCAATGTTATCTTGCCAGGTGGTTAGGGCTTTGATATGTATACTTCAACCGCAACATTCGTTTGAGAGGAACTCTTTTGAGTAATGATCTCT
>JANMFM010000120.1:0-1730 GCA_031374125.1 Bdellovibrionales bacterium | reverse complement strand
GGCATTGTTTTCTTGCCATTTTCTATGTACCTCTTTACTTGGTACATCAATTCTCTCTCAAATTAATCTTCTGGTGCTTGATCCCAAACTTCTCTAGGTCTCTTTTTTTTCATTATGCCTAAAAAAATGAAAAATTTATTTGTTGCGATACAAATGGAAATCCTTTTAATTCCCCCTGTTAAGGCAGGGATTTTGCATTAGTGATAAACAAAACCTCAAGAGCAGAGACCTCTCGCTTCTTCAACCCTCTCTGGCTCTGGGCACATCTCCCCCTGAAAAGGAGAGAAAAGACAAAGCCATCTGCGTGAGCCCTTAGTCAGGGGGTAATGGTGGGCTTGTGTGGAATTTCTGGTTGTTAATGGGGTAGGGAGTGCTTTCAGTCTTGATTTAAAGGGAACTCGCTTTTTCAGTCGCCAATTTCAGTAAATCGTGGAGTGGTAAACCATCCAGACTCACGCACTTATGAAGATTCTGCGTTACTTGGAACAAAGGCGTAAGATATACGTGTAAACATGGAGACAAAGTCCTCTCTAGATATTGTTACTTTCTTGTCAGTATCCCAAGGATTAACAAGTTCTACCTCCTTGTTGGTGACTTGACTTACAAAATAAGCGTGGCTATCAACAATGTTTTGCTCTTTTAATCTTTGAGGAATAGCGTTTTCTGAATCAATAGAGGCCAAAGCCAAATACCCTTTTGGTCGATTTGCCAATTCATCTAAAACTATCTTGATATTTGGAGGTGGCGTGCCTGATACCTTCCAATTTGAAGACTTGTATGCCGAACCATTAGTTTTGCCTCCGCTTGCCCAAGAATATTCGCGGAAAGGCCAATTTGTAAACGTCCTTAGGATTTCAAGAGGAAAATTACCTTTATTAAAAGTCTTTACTCTGTTGGTTAAATTAGACTCAAGGGGTAAGCTTTTGTCAGACCAATGCATAAGCCTTGACTCTAAAGTGGGTTCAGGTTTTCTAAGCTTATCAAAGTTAGGGCTATTTATATACGCTATTCTGAGTATGTTAACAAGAGAGCAAATATCTGGCTCTTGAGAGTCACATGATGCGACTTCCATTTCCCTCTTTAGAGGCTTATTTTCATCAAACTCAACACTTTTAATATCAGGACGCTTCTTTTTATCTTGAGCCTCTTTTATCTCATCATTCGATAACTGTACTATTTTTGTTGTACCGTTCTTGTATTTGATTGTTACATTGAAAGTCGTTTCGGTTTGTCCTCCAGCAAGTAAAGAATGTAATTCCTCATTAGTAACTTTTACCTCAGTTTTTTGCTTATCTAAATCAAAAACAGTAACTATATAACCATCAAGTGCTCGCTCTACCAAGCTTTCAAGATGTTTCTTTCCAAAGCCTTCAGTGGGGAAATTCAAGTTTAAAATTGAATAAATTACTGATAGATAGGTACACTCACCAATATTCTTTTGCTTAATTCTTACTAGTGAAGTTTGAGGAACTGTTGAATTTGTGATTTTTTCTGTGTTCTTGCTTGGTATTTTCAACGAAAGGAGAATAATCTTTTTTACTTCTTCGAGCTTGGAATCATTAAAGTCAAGCTCTTTAGATGAAAGCATTTTTGTTTCAATGTCTCTTCTAGACAAAGGATTTCCTTCTGCAAAATTAGCGTCGATAAAATCTATTAATTTCCTTACTTGTTCTAGTTGTTCAGGTGTTAAAGAATCAATCTTGTTCCAATTAATATTCAGTTTTTCAAAA
>JANMFM010000104.1:0-1863 GCA_031374125.1 Bdellovibrionales bacterium | reverse complement strand
CTTTGAAAATCAGGCCAAAACAAGGCGTTTTTTTCGAGAGCACCAAATCTCGACTAAAAAACATGAGTCATCCCGGATTTTGCTTCGAACCTCGGAGAGTAGGCTGTCCAAACGTTTAAAAAAAATCCTTCATATTTTTGTTCTACCACGAGCAAAAAATGAAGGATGGAGAAGTCAAAAAGACAACCTGCAGTAAAGATAGCCTACCTAAAGTCAAAGTTGCAAGAAAAGCAATCAGATAATCGTCAACTACGACAAAGGATAAAAGAGCTTACAATTAGTCGGAACCATCAAAGGAAGAAAGTAAAGCATTTGAGGGTTGAATTAGAGAAATACAGTCGATCGGCGAAATACGGGTCATGGATACCTGATTCCAGAAGAATAAGTGGTCATAAGTATGATTTGCGTATTGTGAGTTTATGTGTATGCTTGTACGCGTTTGCCGGATGTAGCTTACGCTGTGTCAATCGCGTTTTAGTGTATCTTCAGTTAGAATATGGGATTGCGGTTACTGAACTTCCATGCAAAAGCAGCATAGAGAATTGGGTTCAAAAAGTGGGCCTTTACCAATATATCCACGTTGGATCAGATTTATGGGAGGAGTATTGCATGATTTTGGATGAGAGTATGGTTATTGGACAACAAAGGATGCTGCTGGTTTTGGGGGCTTGCGCACAAAAAGAAGGGGCGGAATCGCTGAGGTTAGGGGAAGTAAAGGTGCTTGGTTTTGCGGTAAAGGCGTCATGGCGGTGGGAGGGTGTTCGTGATTTTCTGCAAGAAGTGCAAGAGAAAGTGGGTAAAAAGGCGAGTTATGTGGTATGTGATGGCGGGTGCAATCTAAAAAGAGGTGTTCAGGAAACCGGGCTTATCCGGATATGCGATGTGGGCCACGAAATCTGCAAATGGACGGAACAGACTTACAAGGAAGACGAGCGGTTCAAAGCATGGATAAAAGAAGTGACGAAGGTCAGATTTCAGGTATTTATGAAACAGACTGCTTACTTGATGCCACCCAAACAACGTACCGTTGCCCGTTTTACAAACCTTTCATTTGTTGTAGCATGGGCAGCAAATATGTTAAGGGTACTTCCAGGCCTCAGTGAGGTCGAGAAGCAGGCTTTTGGATGGCTAGAGTTACATAAAACGTTGATAGCGGAATTTGCAGCAGTGTTCAACATGAACGAATCCATACTGAAAATCATTAAAAACGAGGGGGCTTCAGTTAAAAGCCTTGACAAAAGCCTATCAATATGCCAAAAATACAGATCACAAGTCCCACAATGCCTAATAGATAAAATTACAAGGTATTTGAAGGAAGAAAAGGCGAAACTCCCAAAGGTGGAGACAATCTGGAACGCCTCCTCAGATGTGATAGAATCGTTGTTTGGCAAATACAAGTACAAAGCAGCATCAAACACATTAAATGGGATCACTCCACTGGTATTGTCTCTATGTATTTACACGGATACAAACGAAGACCACCAACAATTGCATCAAAATGTTAAACAGGCATTAGAAACGATTTCCATGCAAAAATTAGCAGCCTGGAAAAATTCTAATCTATGTGAAAATCAATTAGTTAGAAGAAGAATGCTGTTCAAAAAATGAAAGGAGGGTCTAAAGATTTTTGTGTAAACGTATTCTTCAGTTGAGTTTGATTTGGCAACGTTGATCAAAAGTAGTTAAAAAAGCGTGGAGGATAATACCCCAGTTATGGATAGGCATTGTCCATTTTTTTTCAAGGTTAGCTATCGCAAGGTAAACAGCCTTTTGAGCGGCGGAGTCATCTGGAAAAATGTTCTTTGATTTGGTGTATTTTCTGATTCCTGAGTTGAGGCTTTCTATGGGGTTTGTGGTGTAAAT
>JANMFM010000062.1:0-4364 GCA_031374125.1 Bdellovibrionales bacterium | reverse complement strand
TCGATTGGCGTAAATTCTTTTCCGTCGGCTTTTGTGTAAGGACGGTCCGTTCCACCAAAGAAACTATCTACGAGTGAATAAGCTAATTTACTTTCGATAACAAAGAGTGCAGAGCCTCTCAATTCATTGAATCTCAATACTGACATTGAGGTCGGCAAAGGAAGCGTGTTGATGAACTCTCCGAATTTTAAGAAGTCTGTTGAAGCGTGGTTCAGAGTTGCGATCTTTCTCAAGGCAGAAGACAGAGAAACCCTGAAGGCTCTCATGAATTTTTCATAGATCACGTCGAGTTGAGGAAATCTCGCTCTAATGATTCTATCTTGGGAAGTTAGATCGTAAACAACGACACCTTTGTCGTTGGATTGCGCAGCACCACCCGAGCCAGATGACTGGTTAGAATCTCCTTCGGAGACTGCCGCTAGCAGGGCATCAACTTCACTTTGTGACAATACTTGATTCATGAATTACTCCATCAATTCATTCGTGCCGACTTTAGTCGGACCAATTAATCAGCCTAGTTCAACAAGAATTCTGTAAACAGAATACTCTTAATCTTTCCTTTAGTAAGGAATGAATTCAGTCTTCCTTTTACTTCTTCTCTTAAATTATCTTTGCCTTCTTTACTTGAAATTTGCTCATACGTTTTACTAGAGAGCAGAATAATAATGATGTCTCTGATTTGAGGTTTTCTTCTTTCGATTTCCTCTGTGATATCAGAATTCTTATCTTCTATCTCTAGCTCTAGAGTTACGCGTGCGATTTTCCCACCACGACTTCCTGCTAGGTTAACGAAGAACGTTTCCATTGGAATGAATTCACCAATAAACGGATCATCCGATGCCTCTTTTTCTTGTTCGTGCTTTTCGCCTTCCACAACTTGATCAATAGTGGCAACGTGGTCTTGCTTTTTCTTTCCAAGGAAAAGCATTACACCTACACCAAGAACGACAATAATATTGAACACGCTGAGTGCGATGAAAAGCGTCGGTTTTTCTTTTGTAGTAGCTCCGGCATCTGATGCTGCTGGGGCTGCTTCGGTTTTGGCTTTTTCTTCTGCCACGACTAGACTCCTTTGCTTAGATAAAACTCTCTCATCTGTAAAACAAAGCAACTATAGTGCCAGCTGGACCATCGTCTAAATGATGTGTTTTAAATTTCATATTTTTGAATTGGCAAACAGATGTCAAAAACCCTTCTGGAATTTTGACTCAAAACTCGAACAGTCGAGTTAATTTTTTGACAAAAATATTCGGATTTAAATCCGAATATTGGACAAAACCTGATCGTATACCTATTATTTTCGATTAAACACTGGCCGTAATAATGCAAAAAGAGGATCTTGCCTCAAGCAAAGATCCTCTTTTTAGGAGCCACCTGTCCGTTAACAAGGGGGCACCTTATGAATAAAACCACGTATTTATTCATTCGGAGAATTTTAGAACTAATTAAGCTGGTACTTTTAATTATTCTGCTTTTTAAGAGAATATTGTTCTAGTTAGAATGTTTTAAGGTTTTTCTTCACTGTGATACAGGACCAAGGTAGGGACTTAAAATCTCGGAAAGTTGCTCCATGGAAAAAGGGTCTTCTGCTTGGGGCACCTTATGTTTTATAAATTTATTTGATGAGATTGATGAGTTCTTTGTGAATTATGCCATTGCTTGCGACAACGACGTCTTGGTCGGGATGAAACTTTTGACCTTTTTCATTTGTCACTTTTCCACCCGCCTCTTCGACCATTAGGCTTCCAGCGCCTGTGTCCCAAGGCTTAAGTCCGTATTCCCAAAATCCATCGAGAGCACCCTCGGCAAGCATGCAAAGTTCAAGTGCCGCAGAACCCGATCTTCTAACTCCGCGACTTCTTTCTATAAGTTTTTGGAAAACAGTCATCTCAAGATCAAGCTTTGCTCCACCGTAGGTAGAAAAACCCGTTGCCACGAGGCTTTCGGGAATTGTTTTGGATTTTGAAACTGAAATTTTCTTATTGTTTACGAACGCCCCATACCCACGAACGGCAATATAGGTTTTTTCAAAAAGGGCCGAGTCCACCACGCCAACTTGAATGATTCCATCAACTTCTAACGCAATGCTAGAACAAAAAAATGGATAACCGTGCACATAGTTTGTAGTGCCGTCGAGAGGATCAATCAACCACCGACTGCGGCTTCCATCACGTTTCTCGAGACCTTCTTCTTCTCCTAGAATGTCAATATCAGGAAACTTTTTACGAATGAGATGCCGAATGACCTTCTCACTCTTCTGATCTGCCTCACTCACAAGACTTTGATCGAGCTTGTTTTGGATATTCGTCAATTTTTTATAATAGATCATGTGAACTTTGCGCGCTTTCAAAGCAGCATCAACCGCTACACGCAACACGCCAGACAAGTATTTATCGTTCACTTTTGGGAGTTTCATGGCTATAGTCTTGACTCACAAACTAACCTTTAGTCAAGCTTAGAGAATAAGCATTCGGGCTTTGACAAATATCTTATTCACCAGAAAAATAAAATGGTGAGTCATATATTATATGTAATAATAAAAGATGTAGCTTTTATCATTACTACCGATATGAAACTAGGTTGTGTGACATTCAGTGGGGAGAGAGTATTATGAAGTTAAATCATCTAATAAATCAACGTGGCGGTTCAAAAACCGACACCATCGTTAAGTTAATTCTCGTGTTCTTTATTTCGCTATTGTCTTTTAGCGTAGGAACATTTGTTGGAAAACAATTCTCAGACAGCCAACATAGACTTGCTTCACTTGAAAATGAGTACAACAAAGATTCTGGTCAAAGTCGTTCAACAGCATCAATCCCTGGTGATGGAATTGAAGTTGAACCTTCAGAAATTCTTTCCAACGAAGACGTCGCAAAACTTGCTGAAGAATTCGTGCAAGAAAAGAAGCCCACGGAACATAAGGCAGAAAGAACTGTTGCAAACACAGAATCACATTCTGCAACTGTAGATCCACACAATAAACCTATCGATTCAAAAATGCCTTCAGAAGAAAAATCTGATGGCGAAAAAGCTGCAAAATCAATTGCCGAAAGATCTGGTAAAAAAGTTGATGAATATCACGGTAAAGATCTAAACCAAAAAGCTGCCGAAAAAATCGCTTCCAACAAAGCTCCTCTTGAGGCAGTTGCAAAGCCTGCGGACACAAAAAAAGCAATGGCTGATCTCCCGGCAACAGTTTCTGCTGATGCAAAAGGAAAATACACGATCCAAGTTTCTTCTCACCAAACAGAAACAGAAGCAAAATCTAGAGTCAGTGATTTAAATAGCAAAGGTTATGTAGCTTCATACATTTCTGCAAACGTTGATGGAAAATCATGGTACAGAGTTGGCGTTGGAACTTTCGGCACAGTAAAGTCTGCGAAAGAATACTTAGAGAAAATCAAAGAAAATCCTTCATTCAAAGGCGCAATCGTCAGACAAATCGTTCAATAAAATTAGATTTGGTGGATTGAAATAAAAGATGCCAACCGAGAGGTTGGCTACTTTTAATCCAGCGTCCATTTGAAGACATCTTGATTATAAAACCAGAAGTTTTAAAAGATAGATTGACTACCGCCCACCGGCATCAGGTGAATTTACTTTAATAGACTCAATCATTCCATGTCGAAGAACTCTAACAACAAAATTCTCCATAACTTCTGAGTTATCTTCCAAAACGAGTTCCAGCTCGACTGAAACTGTCACAACATCTTCTTCTCTATCTACTTCTTCCAGTGCTGCTTCCACTTTTTTTGCCTTTTTCTGCCAAGAAACTTGCGCAACAGCAACCGCTGCATCGCTTGCAGCTTTCTGTATGACTTTTATGTCCTGTTCACTCCAACCAGCGAAAGCTTGCGAAAATGACAGCGTAAAAACAATTGCAGTTAACATACTTACAATTTTCATAGGATCTCCTCATTTTTATCGTTCTTAGAAAATGCTAAAATTAGAATATATCATATACTTTTAACTCTATTCGAAGTATCAAGGGCTGATGTAAATATTATTTTAATGTCAAAAGAATGAATCATCAATCGAATGATTTAAACCTACGATTAGCTTTAAAATCATTGATTTTTGATTGCACCCCAAATACTCGATCAGTCACAAGCTTATGATGTTGAAAGCATAGAAGTCTCAAATTTTGAACCGTGGTTTCACCATTAAATGCCATAGGTTTTATGTGATCGTATTGGAGTAAGTGTTTGGAATTGCATCTTCTCTTTGTTTCCTGGTCGGTGAAAGTACAGCAGCCTTTGTCTCTCATATATACTTCTTGCCTGATAGTTCCTGAAATATATCGGTTGATTGGCTGACATGTTTTTTGATTCACAGAATTAGAGATTTCTTTGGATAAAGTTCCA
>JANMFM010000055.1:0-8713 GCA_031374125.1 Bdellovibrionales bacterium | reverse complement strand
CCCCCATCGTAGGTACAAATCCAATGGTTTTTCCTTCGAGAGATGAAAATAGATTTTTGTATACAGATGTTGTTTTTAAAACCTTCGTGCTCAACGGCTTTTCCTTAATAGCTTTCTTCGGTTGATGGAAATATGTTCTCTTTTACTTCTAAGTCAAATTGCTCTAATGAACCTTTGAATAGATCTCTACCCTCTGAGAAGGTTTTTAAGAACTTAGGTTTGTGTCCCGATGTTAATCCTAAAAGATCGTGGAACACCAAAACTTGTCCGTCAGTGTAAGGGCCGGCGCCAATTCCGATCACGGGAATCTGTAATGCATTTGTAATATCTGTTGCAAGTTGTGTAGGTACACATTCAAGAACAAGAGAGAAGCAGCCCAGTTCTTGTAATTTTAAAGCTGATTGAAAAATAAAATCCGCCGTCTCCTTGTCTTTCCCTTGAACTTTGTATCCACCAAGCTGATGAACAGATTGTGGGGTGAGCCCGAGATGTCCCATCACGGGAACGCCAGATTCGACGATATTTTTTACGATATCTTCATGACCTGCAATACCTTCGATCTTTACGGAGCTTGCTCCAGCCTTCATCAATTGATCAACACTTTCCATTGCTGATATTAAACCTTTTCTTACAGATAAGAATGGCATATCGGCCACAATAAATTTATCAGGAGCGCCACGAGCCACGGCTCTTGTATGAAGAGCCATGAGTTCGGTATCCGCATGAACTGTCGAAGGATGTCCGTGCATCACTTGAGCTAGACTGTCACCCACGAGCAAGCAATCGATTTCTGTTTCATTCAAAAGATTAGCGCTCCAATAGTCATAGGAAGTCACCATGGAGATCTTTTTCTTTTCCGTTTTCATTTTGTAAAAATCAAGAATTGTTTTCATCAATCTCCTTTAAGAGTTCTGGATGCGTTGCTTGTACGAAAGATCTATAAACATTTGCAAAAGAATCATTTTCAAGAGCAGTTAAGTTTTTCCTCATCGTAGAAACATCTCTTCTAAAGAGAGGACCTGTGAGGGCGGTTTTGTAATCTTCCTTGATGTTGTCTGTAACTTTTTCTAAGAATGGCAAGACAAGCTCAGGATTGAAATCAAATTTTTCTTTGAAGGATTCGAGTAGCTTTGTCCAAAGTAGAGTTGTGAAGTTTCCTCCCATCACGCACAGCGAGTGGTAGAGAGGTTTCATTTCGGGCTCAATCTCAGAATTTGGATTTTCTAATTGTGGAAAAATTTCTTTAAAAGTTTCATTTCCTTTTTCAGAAATAAATGGAATTTTTTTATAAAAATCTAAGTTGTAAAGTTTGTCTGAGAAAGTCATCAAGGGATGCAGGCCCACGATCCCTGGAATCACTAGGGCTCCCGAGAAATGAACCAGAGTTTTTTCTAGAATCTCTGGGTGAGCGTCTACGAATTTTTTGATTTCAGAATCTTTAATCAAAATAAGCACGGTATCGCAAGTTCTGATGAATTTATTTAGATCTTCTTGGGTATTTTCTTTTCGACTCCAGGAATGGACGCGCACATTCTGGGATTGCAGGTAGAACTTCATGTGTCGGGCAGTTCGACCGTTACCAATGATGGTATAGCAATGAGACCTAATTTGTAGGTGTGTATTTGTATCTTTCATAATTTTTTGGTACCTGTCTACGTTGAGATCAAGTCCTAGCCAGCAAATCTATCATGCGTGGGCGGATTGGGTAGGGTTGTTTTTTCAATATTTCGCCTAGCATCAACCTCTTGTTTTCAAAGAGAAAACCTGTATAACTTCTTTTATGCATAAGTGGATTTTGGGCACAGTCATTGGGTTATCGATCATCGCATGTCTTACGGTGATAAAATTCGGTTTAAAGCCAAAACCAGTTCCAATTATTAAAGCTTCAAATTTTGAACAGCCAGAGTTGCTAGCGACATATATCAATCGCCAGCTTTATCAAAGATTGCGTTCTGCAAAGACTATCGTATTAGGATTCAACAAAGAAAACATTTTTGAGAAAAAAATTGTAGAGACACTGATCGAATTGGTGACAAACGAAACCAAAGAACAACCTCCTCAATTTATTTTATTAACCCCAGATGAAAGTTTTTCTGGTTCGAACTCAACAAGACAAAATGAAATTCGTGAACGTTATGGCGGTAAGCTTGTGGCGTTTTCTATATTTAACTTAAAAGATGTCGCGGAAGCCCAAGAGATTATAAATTGCGAATTGGATCATACTTATCCGATCTGGTTGGACTGTATGAAAAGACAAAAAGTAAGACAAATCAATCGCGCCAAGAAAGTCATACTTGATAAGCCTGTGGGTTTAGTAGAAATACAATCTCAACGCGATATTCTTATATATATACGAGAGTAAATCGACGAAAGTCGGGCACTACCTACGCCGAGTCCAGTCTGCAAATTGTTTGATCACATATGTTTATTTCCACACAATTAAATATCACTAAATCTTTAAGGAGATCCGGGGAGGATATTTAAATGGGGAACATTAAAGTTTTTATAGCTACGCTAATTTTAACAAGTATTTTGTCTATGTCGGCACAAGCTGCTCGTTGGATCGTAAAAAATCCAAAGCAGACTAATGTTGAGGCGCTAAGAGGAATGAATTCTCATTCTGCGTTGAATTTAAAAAACCAATATTTAATTCTAGACACCAACGAAAGAATGTCTGCAAATCAACTGTTACAAATGTTCAATGCGGAAAGCGCATTTCCAGATATGAGAATTTCTATCGGCCAACCAAGTGACGACAAAGAAACAGAGGCGGATAATGGTTGGCACGTAGGTCAATTGGATTATGCAAATACAAATCAAAACTTCACAGGGCAAGGAATTGTAGTTGCTGTTCTTGATAGTGGAGTAGATTATTTGCATCCTGATTTAGAAAAGAAAATGTGGAAAAATGTAAATGAGATTCCAAACAACAATATCGATGATGACAAAAATGGAGTAGTTGATGATTATCACGGTTACAACTTCAACGATGGAATTTCAGATCCTATCGATACCCAAAGTCACGGAACACATTGCGCAGGAATCATCGCTGCCGATAAAAACAAATCAACAAAGGCCCAAGGTGTTGCTCAAGGTGTAAAGATCATGCCGCTTGTAATTATCGGAAGCGATAGCCTAGGTTTCTTAGGCGATGCCGGGATTGCAGTTAAGTACGCTGTTGATAACGGAGCCAAAGTTCTATCGAACTCTTGGAGAATTTATAATTCTTGGGAAACCTTCATGAATCCTGAAGGTCTTAAGATGTTAGAAGAAGCTATTGGTTATGCAAATGATCACAAAGTCATCTTTGCAGCAGCTGCCGGTAATGAATATAAAGACTTGGATCTTACAAATAAAGAAGACGCTATCTATCCATTGTCTTTCCAAGGTCTATCAAACATGGTTGGTATCGCTTCGACGAATTTGAGCTCAACAAAGGGCGAGCAAATTTCTAGCTTTTCGAACTACGGAGTTAAATCCATTTCAGTTGCGGCGCCAGGGACAGATATCTACTCAACAATTCCAGGTGGCGAATGGATGAAAATGAGCGGAACAAGCATGGCAACACCAATCGTTGCAGGAGTTCTAGCTCGTGGACTCAGCAAGGGCTACAGCATGGAAGAAGCTTTAGAACAACTAAACCAAACTTCACAAAAAACAGCATACTGGCAACAGTACGTTACTCACGGAAGAATCGATATTAAGAAATACTTGGAATAGTAGTTTTTGAAATAACGGAGAATGAAAGGCCAAAGTGACTTTTGGCCTTTTTTTCGCCTAAAATGAAATTTTTGACAAACTAAATTGTTGTAAAACTGAGTTCTATGTTTTACATAGACTCCACAACTAACTGGGGAGCTGCAAATTGAAGCGGCTGAGAGGCTAAGTGATCTTAGCGACCCTTAACTTGATCCAGATAATACTGGCGGAAGGAACTATATGACAAAAATGTCCATTCTCTTTTTCATTCTCATCAACTCAATCACGGCTTTAGCATGGCATCCAACAGACGAGTTAGAAGCAAGAGCAGGCGAGCTAAAAGCAAGAGCAAATCTATGCAGACAAAAAATTGCAAAAAACCAAGAGTTTCTAACGACTTTGCTTGCAGATTCTGAGGGCCAGTTCATTCTGCGATATAGACTCGGTGGCAGCTTCGTGAGCATGACCGGATCATCGAAGAATATTGTTTGCTACGAATCTCAACCTAACAATGAAGCAAATGAAATAATTCGTGACTTGGCACTCAACTGGTCAACAAATGCGGAAATGAGAATTACTTCGAAAAATTTCATAGAATACTTGGGGTTTAACGATATTTTAAATGGCTCATGCACCTTAGAATGTTCTTGGTTGGATTAGAGTAGTCAGTTACCAAACGACTAGTCGTCCCCATATGCTTGCGGATCAACTTACATATAGTCAATTTTAAGAGAAGAGGAAATTGATACAGAACCCAGATGGAATTTTTCAGAAAAATCTTCACTTCAAAGTTTAATATTTGATTCTTACCCTTCCCAGTAAGATGACTGCCTTATCTATAAACTAAAAGAGGGGATTTATATGCTAAAGATTTTACTTTTATTAAGTGCACTCACATTGGGCTCAAAAGTAGTAGAAGCCAAAGATTTAAGCTGTGCTGATGCTGCAGTAAAAGCCGCTACAGAAAAAAATCTAAAAAGATTTGGGGCTTCTACAGGATCATGCGGAGCAAAGTTATTAACTTCTGGTGACTACAGCGAAACATATCTAGTTTGCGTTAGTGATGAAACAGATCCAAGTGAATGGGTTGTAGTAATGTCCACTAATAAAAAAGATGCATCTTGCAAAGTTGTTTATGCAGACGCACAGTATGACTCTCAAGCACCAAACTTTGAGAGCGACGATGGCCTTTTAGATACAGTCACATGCAGCGGTGATGACAAAACAGTGACCTGTAACTAGATCATTAATTCAGAGGAGATTTTATGAGCAATTTATTCTTAATAATTACTATTTGTCTTTCAGTTTTTGCGTCGAATGCTTTTGCCTGCGGTGGTGAGGATTTATCTGATGTTGAAATCGGGGCGATTCCATATGTGCTAGAGGTCAAAGAAAAGATGGCTTCTGTTTATGGAAAAACTGTGGTGATTGAAAGTATTGTTAGATCTGGAAATGACATTTTGGACTTAGACAAGAAAGCTACGATAAGTGCAATGTGTGCTGCTAATTTTATAAATGTGTATTTGACATCTGAAGAATCTAGTCAGCTCTTGTGTAAGGCGACTTTTCAAATTAATCAAGGTGCAGCTGATTTCAGTGGTTTAATCAAAGGTCTTCTCTGCCGAAAAACCAACGATGCAGAGTCTGAATTTATCAAAATAGATTAGATCAAGTTTGCAGTCACTGGCGGCCAAGTAACTTTCATTGAGGAGAGTTACTTCCGCGCCTTTATGTGTTTATAAAGTTGTCGTGTAATGGAGGAATTACTGGATGGCTAATAAAGTTAATGAAATAAGCGGTAAAACTGCAGATAAAAAGATGAATTTAATGTATAAAGCTTGGAACTTACAGGGTGAAGAGCTGGGAAAGTTCTTGAGAGAAAATGGTATATATTCTGAAGACCTTAGGATTTGGAAGGATCAAATGAAAGACGGATTAGAGAGACAAGTGAAGATGACAGGCTCTGCTAGAAGAGAATACAGAGATCAAGTTAAGCAGCTAAAAGAAGAGCTTGCGCAAGCAAATGCGGTCATTGAGTTTCAAAAAAAAGTCCTAATTTTAAAACAGGAAGAGGCAGAAAGCATAACGAGGAAACCCGTAAGAAAATAATAAGCCTAATAGCAGTGGCAATGGGTTCAGGTGCTAAGAAAGAAAACTTGTGCAATGCAATTGGACTTTCAATAAGAACTATTCAGCGATGGCAAAATGGAAACCTTATAGATAAAAGAAAAGGCCCGAAGGATCATCCAAAATCTCTAAGTACAAAAGAAGAAAAAGAAATAATAAAAATTCTAAATAGTGATCCATTTTATGATCACTCTCCTTACAATGTATTTTCAATGCTCTCAGATCAAGGCAAGTATTTCTGTTCTGTTTCTACGATGTATCGTCTGTTGAGAAGAGAAAATCTGTTGTCGCATAGAGGAAGGGGGAAAAGGCCAATGCAGAGTAAAAAGATTGAAACTATTGCTACTGGTCCAAACCAAGTATGGTGTTGGGACATTACTTATTTACCAAGTCAAATTAAGGGGAAGAATTTTAAAATGTACATGTTTGAAGATATTTTCTCTCGAAAGATAGTAGGAAGTCATGTTGATGAAAGAGAAGATGACTTAATCGCACTAAAAACATTTGAAAATTCAGTTCAACTTGAAAATATTTCTCCTCAAGATTTAAGATTGCACAGTGATAATGGGCAGCCGATGAGAAGTTATTATTTTATAGAAAAAATGCGAGGGCTTGGTGTAATTCAATCTTGGACAAGGCCAAGAGTAAGTAATGACAATGCGTTTGCAGAAGCGCTTTTTAAAACACTAAAATATAGACCGCAGTATCCCTTTAGGCCATTTTTAGATTTAGTAGAAGCGAAAGAATGGGTTTTAAACTTTATAAATTGGTACAACAAAGAACATCTTCACAGCGGGATAGGCTATGTAACGCCCCACCAAAGACACACTGGTGAAGACATAAGGATCTTTGAGCAGCGAAACCGTGTTTTAGTAGCTGCGAGAAAAACAAATCCACAAAGGTTTAGTAAACCTTTAAAAATATGGGAAAGAAAAGAACAGGTCGAAATAAACAGGAGTAGCTGTCGACTCCTCGCAAAAACACGACAACTTTCTTGAAACATACCGGCGCCGGTGGTATAAAAATAGGCAACATATAAATCTTTGACAACGAAAATTTTGATATTCATCCCATCTTCCCCACCCTTTTCCCAAATCAGACCTCTACCGTTCAACCTTTTAAATATCCATACGATGTAATTGTAACTCTAGTTAAAATTTAGAATCCCCAGAATATTTTACTCAGCAGTAACTGTTAATTGTCATTGGAACTTATGCTCTGTAGTTATTATAGAAAATAGCAATAAGGAGCTTTATGAAATCAATTTTATCTTTAGGTATTGTATTGTTAATGTCTTTTTCTGCTTTTGCTGAAGAAGTAAGAACTGTCATCTCAGAAGTTCAAGAGATTGTCTATGATGGCAAGAACTTAGAGGTCGGTTATATGATAGGCGGCGGATGCAAAGAACACAACAGTGTTATCGAAGTCAATTTAACAAAAGTGGATGGAAACTCTGGTGTTGTTACCGTTAATGTAGTGGATGTGTCCAATGGCGTGGATATGTGTGAAGCATTATTGTATCCAACTGTCAAAATCGATCTAGAAGCTAAAGTAAAAGAATTAATTCGTGATCAAGAAATCTACAGCGTCGAAGTTCAACTCCCAAAAGTTGTTCTAAGAGTAAATTAAAAATCTTAAAAAATTTTATGCCATATCCATCGACAATGGATATGGTTAGATAAGTAAATCTTAGTTATGGAGTTTTCATAACATCACCTTTCGGTAGTTGATCTATAAATATTATTGCGCATAGTGGATCTTAAAAAAGGAGATCAAGCATGTCAAGCCTGCATAGATATTGCCAACCTCATTATTAGTATAAATGGATTTGAGCTTCCTTCTCAGTACAAACAATCATTTTCAATTTTAGAAAAAAATAAAATTATTTCTCACGAAATATCCCAAATCATGAAAAGCATGGTGGGGTTTAGAAATATAGCTGTTCATGATTATAAAAAAATTGATCCTAAAATTTTAAAATCAATCGTAGATAATCATTTAAAAGATTTCGAAAACTTCTATACACCACAATTTTTAATTATTTAAAGTCTATCGAATAATGGATCAAGCTATATCACCAAGGAAGAATATTTCCTTGATAGTTCCAGAAGGTTCCCGAAGTTGTGATGGAAGCTTTTTCCATCAAGCTGATCAATCGAGTTGCAGATAATTCTGCATCCATGTTTCCCATAAAATCAGTCATTCGAGTTTTTACATATCCTGGATGCATAATAGAAACAATGATGCCACTATTTTTGAGATCATGAGCCAAGGTATTTCCAGCCATATTGAGAGCCGCCTTCGACATTCGATATCCATAATACCCACCAGAGGAATTATCTCCTATGGATCCCATTAGACTTGAAACCAAACCAATTTTTGTTCCTTCCTTCATTTTTGGTAAAAGCTTTTGAACAAAATAAAGCGGTGCAATGGAGTTCACTTGAATTTGCTTTTGTACCAATTCAATTTCCAGATCTTTGAGGGGTGTTTCTAAAAAAACACCTGCATTCATAATTACCCAATCCATTTTAGGTAAATCAGAACTCTCTACAATTTGATCGATAGTGGTCAAATTTTCAAGGTCAAGACCTTCTATGATATTTACGTTTGCTAAAGCTTTTAACTCGTCAGTAACAGTTCTGACTACAGCATAAATCGTATGCCCTTTTTCGGAAAGCTGTTTTGTCATTTGATAGCCAATGCCTCGTCCAACACCAGTGATTAAAATATTCATCAATATACTGTATTAGGTTCCCAACTCATTAGAAAGTGGATTTTGAAAAAGCAGCCTAAGGACCTATAAAGTTCAGGCAAAACACTTATTTTCACGCTATGGCTAATACCACCCCCATTTATTTCTAAATACCTAAAACTCTTATTATTT
>JANMFM010000048.1:0-46492 GCA_031374125.1 Bdellovibrionales bacterium | reverse complement strand
TATCTTTTTTTCTGGTTTCACAAGTGTTGCAACTTATTGAAAACACAGTTTGATTGAGCCACTCAACCTTTAAATTTCAACTAAACCTGGGACATGCCCTCAAAAACTGTAAGGTAAGGCTTCAAGCTTTCAGGACTATATATTTCATTTACTTTATCTATATGAGCGGGAGATAAATCTAATTTAATTTGTCTCAAATAATCTTTGAATTTATCTAACTCAGCATTGCTAAAAACTACAGACTTATAATTTAGCACTCCCTTTGGTATTTCTTTTAAAAATCCAGCTGTTTGGTTATCAACAATTACTGCATCACAATAAGGAAGTATAGTGGATAGAGCTTTGAAATCGTTCAATACCCCTTCATCCTTTAGCTTTTTCATTCCGTAATTTGCTTTCTTGGCAAGAATTGCAAATAAGGCACAATCAATTCGCGAATAAGGTGCTTGTTCCGGATAATTTGAATTAAAGTATTCTTCAACGAGCTTTTGGCTGCCTTTACTGTCACCAAATTTTCTTACTATGAAATTACTCAAGCCTTCTTTAAATCTTTCTTTTGCTATTAGATTACCTTCTTCAATCTCAATCTTAAACCAATCTTCGAACTTGCGTTGGGGGAGCTTTTTCCACTTTTCAAATAGTTCAGACAATCGATTATGCTTTTGTTTTTTATTTTCTTTGTAGAGCTTAATCCAATTCGGATCCTTAGTAAGAGGTACTGTAACTAAGATTTGCTTTTGCCAGTCATTTACAGTTTTGGATATAGCCTCATCATTCGTGTACCCAACTTCACAGAAAGGCTTTCCTTCAATAAAAGCAGTTATGAGTTTGCAATGTTGATTAAACCATATCTGGTTTGTATCGTAAAATGTAAGTCCTCGGCTTAAAAGTTCATAAATTCTTTTTACATCCTCTCCGTATTCAAAAACAATTGATTCTGCTCTATGGACTTCCGAATCTGGGCAGATAATTGCTTGCATTTTTACCAGCTCATCTACATCTGAAAATAAGTCTTTCCATTTTGGATCAACTTTGTGTGCACGATTCGCCTTTGGATTCAAAGCTTTCATAAAATTACTAAGTATTGATTGATCCAGGTAAACAAGTTTTTTATTGATTTCAGGGAGTTCATAAATTGCTTCTTTGCCAGTTCCTCTAGGATAATCACATTTTGCACATCTTCTCTTGTACCAAGAAGGCTCTATATCTAATACACCAAATGTATTATTAGAACAATTTGGGCATGTAATAAATGGAGATGCCGGAAAAAACATTTAAATTTTAATCCCAACAGAAATTCCATCGTGACTTGGATAAATAACAGATTTGAATCGTTTTGGATCTGAGAAGGCTTCGTGGAATTTCGTCATCGCAGAGATTTGTGTTTTAGAATATCCTTCTTGCTCTGCTCCCCACATTGATCCACCTAAGAATGTATTGTCAGCAATAATTAATCCACCTTTTCTCACATTCTTTTCGGCCCACAATAAATATTCCGGATACCCTGCTTTATCTGCATCAATAAATACACAATCAAACGGTCCATATTTTTCTAAATTTTTTAAATTTTTGTGTGCATCTCCAATAACCAATTCAATTTTATTTTTCACTTCTGACTTATCGAAAAATCTCTGCGCATACTCAGCATTCTCCGTATTTTTTTCTAGAGTCCATACTTTTCCTTCTCCAGAAATTCCTTGAGCCATGTAGATCGCGGAATATCCGTAAAGACATCCGATCTCGACGATTTTTTTAGAGTCATGCACTTCCACCAACGATTGCAAAAGTCTCGCTTCGCTAGGAGCCACCATCATGTGGTCACATTTCTTAACTTTGGCGGTTTCTCTCATTTCCAAAAATAGCGGTGCTTCTTTTACGTAGTACTTTTGAATAAAATGTTCTTTCTCATCCCAAACTCTCATCTGCATTTCTCCTGCGAAATTTTCTTAAGCTTAAATAGCATGATTGGCTTTACCTTTGCATTGTAATCTATGGCCGTCAGAAGCAGTTTCCTTCTGACTCCACTTCATTATTAACGCGACAAGACAAATTTATGGGTAATACTTAGTTATGCACTGGATTTGTTTGAGTTTTTCAAGTCTTTTAGAGGACAATAAAGCATCGGGGGTTTTAAATGTCAGAGAACTTAGTAGAAGTAAAAAATCTATCCATCAATTTCAAAACCGATGACGGTGTCGTTAATGCCGTAAAGAACATCTCGTTCAATATTCCACGCGGAAAAACGGTTGGACTGGTTGGAGAATCGGGATCCGGAAAGTCTGTCACCTCCCTTTCCATCATGCGTTTGATTCCAAATCCTCCGGGCGAGATAGCAAGTGGATCAATCACTTTCGATGGAACAGATCTACTAAAACTTCGTGAATCTAAAATGCGCGAGATCCGTGGAAATAAAATTTCTATGATCTTCCAAGAGCCAATGACTTCCTTAAACCCAGTGTTCACAGTTGGGGACCAGATCGCGGAAACTATTCTTCTTCACCAAAATGTTTCAAAGAGCGAAGCTTACCAAAAAACTTTAGATCTTATGCACCAAGTGGGCATCCCCGATCCTGAAAAAAGAATTAAGGCTTACCCACACGAAATGTCGGGCGGTCAAAGACAAAGAATCATGATTGCCATGGCGATTGCTTGCAATCCCGTGCTTCTCATTGCCGATGAACCGACAACAGCCCTTGACGTCACCATTCAAAAACAAATCTTAGAACTCCTTCACGACCTCCAAAAGAAATACAAAATGAGCATGCTCTTCATCACGCATGATCTTGGTGTGATTGCCGATATCGCCGATGAAGTTGTTGTTATGTATCGTGGTGATATCGTAGAAAAAGGAACAACCGAGCAGATCTTCAGATCACCGAAACATCCTTACACCAAAGGGTTACTCGCTTGTCGCCCATCCCTTGAAAGAAATCCCGTCAGACTTCCAACCGTGAGTGACTTTATGTCAGCGGATGGAAAAGAAAAAACTTTCGACGTTGCAGCTCACGCTCAACAAAAAGTGATCAAGCCTATCGGAAACGATAGCCCGATCTTACTAGAACTTACAGATGTGAAAAAACATTTCCCCATCAAAGGCGGAATTTTCGGCGGAGTAAAATCTCTAGTAAAAGCTGTTGATGGTGTTTCTCTTCAAGTTAGAAAAGGCAGAACCCTTGGTCTCGTAGGAGAATCCGGTTGCGGTAAATCAACTCTTGGTAGAACAATCTTAAGATTGATCGAACCAACAGAAGGACAAATCAAATACAATGGCGTGGACATTCCCTCACTCAACTCTGCAGACTTAAGAAAACTCAGAAGAAAAATGCAGATCATTTTCCAAGATCCGTATGCTTCTTTAAATCCAAGAATGACTATCGCAAGCGCGATCATGGAACCCATGACGATCCATAGTCTTGGAAAAGACAAAAACGAACGCATGGACATGGCAGCAGCCTTAATGGACAAGGTTGGTCTTGATAAGAAATTCTTAAACAGATACCCGCACGAGTTCTCCGGCGGCCAAAGACAAAGAATTTGTATCGCTAGAGCATTAGCGGTTCAACCAGACTTTATAGTTTGCGATGAATCCGTTTCGGCTCTTGACGTTTCGATCCAAGCGCAAATTTTAAACTTACTTTTAGATCTACAAAAAGAAATGAACTTAACTTACATTTTCATTTCTCATGATCTAGCCGTCGTGAAATTCATCGCCGACGAAGTTGCAGTCATGTACAACGGTAAAGTGGTAGAAAAAGCTGATGCAATTTCCATCTACGAAAATCCTCAACACGACTACACAAAGAAATTACTAAGCGCAATTCCAAAAGGAATCCCAAAATCATTTTCAATTTAACGCATAAGCGACACGGAAAGGTGCAGGGCACCTTTTTTATTTCTTGGTGGAGAGTTTTAGGAGAGTCGCTACGGCCTTTTTCATTTTTTCTACATCGAAAGGTTTTTTGATGTAGTCGTCGGCACCGACTTCAAAGCCTCGCTTGACATCGAGTTCACTTGTTTTTCCTGAGAGAAAAATCAGTGGGATTTTACGCAAGTCTTCGTGTTCTTTTAGAAGCTTTGCCAACTCGTAACCATTCAGCCATGGAAGCCCGATATCGAGTACAATCAAATCAATCGGAGAATCATCAAGAACGTCAGACAACTGGGTGCCATCTGCCGCAGTGATAGTTTTATAACCTTCAGCCTCAAAAATTCTTCTTAGCGCAGCACGAATTGTTTCATCGTCATCAATCACTAGAATGGATTTTAGATCTTCTTTTTTTTGAACTTTACGGAATTGATCAAGAGACACAACATCTTGCTGAGTCATCTTTTCCTTTGTTAGTTTTTCGATCTTGTCGATGAGTGACTTCGTATTGATTTTTTTAGACATCCCTATCTTCCTAATTTTTTAAAGATCACATCACATGTGATTTTTTTCTAACCATCTCTCAGAATCAATTGCTGCCATACAACCTGTACCGGCCGCAGTGACTGCTTGTCTATAAATTGGATCTTGAACATCACCACATGCAAACACGCCGTCGACATTGGTGTAAGTCGTTCCAGGTTTTGTCACCAAGTATCCTGTCTCATTCATATCTAGCTGACCTTTAAAAATATCTGTATTTGGTTTATGACCGATAGCCACAAATAAACCTTCCACTTTTAGTTCAGAAATAGAATTGTTTTTTAAGTTTTTAACTTTCACCCAGCGTACGATCCTATCGCCGCCGATTTCTTCGACAGCAGAATCCCAGTGAACCACGATCTTTTCGTGATTGAGAACTCTATCCGCCATAATTTTTGAAGCTCTGAAAGAATCGCGTCTGTGAAGTACGTGAACTTTCGTTGCGTATCTCGTAAGGAAAAGTGCTTCTTCCATTGCCGTGTCACCACCGCCAACGATCGCGACTTCTACATTTTTAAAGAACGCACCATCACAAGTTGCACATGCAGAAACGCCTTTACCCCAGAATTGTTTTTCTGAAGGAATGTTAAGAAGTTTTGCTGTTGCACCCGTTGAAATGATTACCGTTTGAGCTTGGTATTCTTTTCCATCCGACCAAACTTTAAATGGACGCTTTGAAAAATCCACCTTCTCAACCATTTGCGAAACCATTTTTGTTCCGAATCTTTCGGATTGTTTTCTAAAAACCTGCATCATCTCTGGACCCATTACACCATCCGCGAAACCCGGATAATTTTCCACATCCGTTGTCGTCATCAATTGACCACCCGGCTGATCACCTTCAAAAAGAATTGGAGCAAGATTTGCTCGTGATGAGTAGATAGCTGCTGTATAGCCAGCGGGACCCGAACCAATAATAATTACTTTTTCCGTATTTACTTTTCCGTCACTCATAATTTCCTCATTTATAATTCCAATAAACCTTATCAAATATGAGTACGCCTGACAATTTAACAAGTGACCGAACGCCGCTTCTTGGTTGACTCGTACGGCCATTATATTCAATATGAGTCATGCCTAAAGTACGTCTAGCCAAAAGCCAAAGGGTCGTGGAAGTCGCAGAAGGAGCAAACCTCTTTCATGCACTGAATGACCTAGGAATTCCCGTTGCCTCTTCTTGTGGCGGCGAAGGCGTTTGTGTCAAGTGCATGGTAAAAGTCATCGAGGGCAAAGAGAATCTTTCATCAGAAGGTGATCTCGAAACCGACATGAAGGAAATCCACGACGTGGCGCCCGGTCATCGCATGAGTTGCCAAACCGAAGTTCACGGCGACATCTCTATCGACACAGATTACTGGTAATCCGGCAAACTATCCGATATCCGGATACTTTCCAGATCAAGTTTAATTAAACGAATCTAGAGTGGACTATGGATCTTGCATTACTCACCTGCAAAGGAGATTTTTATGCAAATTATATTTTTAGTTTTAGTTTCGATATTATTGGTTAACTGCAGTGGGGGCAAAAACAAAGACAATTGGGAAGCCCCTAATATTTATTATTTAAGGTCAGAAGGAAATAAAAATACCGTTCTGACCAATCAAGATGCCCTACAGTTGAACGACTACATTTATTTCGCGAATGCTCAACTAAAAACAACAAATCCCGAAGAAATGAAAAACAGTGACTCCTCTTTCACAATAAAAGCAGATGTAAAATGTGTGAGTGAAGGAAAATCATTTGTAGCCATCAATTCATATAAGAAAAACAATATCCAAGTGAAAGAAATTTTACCCATCGAGGCTACGCTATATCCACAGGAATTTACCTCTTGTAAAATTTTAGTTCAGCTTCAAAATTCAGCTGGATCAACAAAAACCTATGCCTTGCCAGAAAGAAATATTGATTTAAACAATTTTGCAGCAGATTTCTCAATGAACGAATCTGTGATTTTTTCTAATTTTAATTCTGCGCAAATTCTAAATCTAAAAGGCGATGAATTTGTCAGCCTCGTTTGTGATACATTCACTGCTCAAGTAAAAAATCCCGGATTAAACTCTCTTTCGCTAGGACATTTTATTTCTAAAGTGAATACAACAGTTCAAGATATTCCCTTGCAAAAATACAAACCCAATCAGTTTTGCAGAGTGGCCATCAATACAGAGAATAAAAAAACCATTTCCAATAAGTTCAAAATACAATTCGAGAAATTGGCTCCCCAATACAGCTTTGATAGAAGTAGAACATATGAGGGGCGCAGACTATTTGCCTACCAGCTGAGTCTAGTGAATCCTCACTCCGTCCCCCTGTCTGTAGCCCTAGATAAAGCTTCTTTAAAAAATGCGCCATTTGTACTGACCACTCACCATGGCCACGATAATGATTATGATAAGAGCACCATCATTCATATGGATTTAAGCTTAAGTTTTTCAGATGAGACAAAGGTTATTGATAAAGGAAATGTCTATGTCATCCACTTAGCACCAGGGGAAACTGTTTCTGCCTCCACATTCATTGATCCAGAAAAATGCACAAGCATGAGATGCGTAAATAAAAGCATAAAGCACATGCCCCCTTCACCGATGTATCACCTAGAATACAACTTTAGATCTGTGGAAGAAATTATGAATGCTCCAATTATAAATTTAACGGAAAGGCTTTAAGATTTATAACCACGGATAAGCATGGTTTTTAAACCTTTGCTTGTCCAGAGTCTTTCGAAGTGAGTTTGGAAATTCTCTTGGGCCCATTCAGAGTTGTGAAGATCGTATGTGAGTCTTTCGATTTTGTATGGGCCTTTTTTCATTTTCTCTACAGTCCAATCAAAATATTCTGGATTGTCTGTTTTGAATTCTAAAAAAGAGCCTGGCTTTTGAATTTCAAAAAGTGTGTGCAAGAAATCGAGCTGAATCAGTCTATTCTTGTGATGACGTTTTTTGGGCCAAGGGTCTGGAAAAAAAATATATGCATTATCGATTTCGCTCGGTGAAAGAATCTGATCAATTTGTGCAGCATGCATGCGCACACCGCGGCCATTTGTTGAGCCCAAAGATTGCGAACGCTTTAAAGTCTGGTGCAAAGGTTTGTACTTAATTTCTAAACCCAGCACCGCTCTATTTGGATTTTGAAAACAATGATGGGCAAAGAAAAATCCATTCCCCGTGCCGATTTCTAGGTCCAAAGGAGTTGATTCGGCTAAACCAAAAGAATTTTTTCTCCAGCAGCCCTTCAATTCTACCGCCTGCTCGTAATCAAAATAAGCTTCCTTAAGCTCCTCACGGAGCTTGAGCAAATAGGGATTAAGTGTGTATTCCTTATTCAGAATTCTTGATGCTGGGTAGAAAACATTACGCATAGTGCGCAAGAACTAACAAAACATTGCGTTTTTATCAACAAAAGCATCGAAATTATAAAAATTGCCTAGAAATTAACCTTTAGCCGATGCTAGGATGTCGACTCTTTACTATATACCTTAGGGAGGATTTTTATGAGCGAAACGAACAATCAATCAGGTAACAATCAAAAGAAACCAATTTTGGATCAAGTCAGAGAAGCTATCCAAAACAAAGATCAGATTAAACAACAAGTTGTTCAAAATCTGCAAACAGCTGGAAAGCTTGTAGAAGTTCAAGCGCGTGAACTTTTAAAGCAAACTAAACAAAGTAAATTCTTTAACGATAATATCGTTCCATTTGCTGGTTCGGAATTAGCAGATAAAGCAATCGATGTTTTAAACACAAGATTAAAACTTAAAGATACGACGTTAATGAAAAATGTTGAGAAACTAAGAAAAGATATTTTGGACACTAAAGTTAAAAAAGCCAAAGTGGCAAAAGAAGCTCCCGCTAAAACTCAAGAGCAATAAGCTACTTTTCTTTTCTAAATTCTTCGGGCTCTTGAGGGTCCGTTAATTCTTCTAAGGTAAACGAGAGCCGTTGAACAAACGGCTTTTGTCTAATAGGGCAATCTGCCAAATCACAAACTTCGCAGTAAGCTCTACGGCATGGATCCAAGTGAAAGTGCAATTCCCCGTCGTTTGGGTATTCTTCGAATACTAATTTTTCAAAACGACTGACCTCATTATGTGCCTTTGTGACGTCCCAAAATTCTGGAACAACGACATGTGCATCAATATGATGATATCTGCCGGATCTAATGACTCTCGTATAGTGAATGCGGATAATGCCAGGAAAGATTTTCTTTGCGAATACTTTTCCAATTTTTTTAATAACACCAAGATCCTCGGCATCCATCAATCCTGCTAAGGATTTTTTTACTAAACCAAAACCAGTTTTTGCGAGAAAGAACCCAAGTATGATGGCTATAACAGAGTCTATCCAGTAAGCTTTTGTGAAAATCACAAGCACGAGACCCACCGCCAGGCCAATGCTCGTAATAAAATCTGAAATCAAATGGTCTCCGCTACCCTTAAGAGCTAGAGATTTTAATTTTTTACCAGCATGCTTGAGATAGAGTCCTAAGGCACCATTCACAAGTCCTGCAAATACCGTAAAGTAAATACCAATTTCGATATTCTGAATTTGGTTCTTAGAAACTAAATTTCTAACTGCCTCGTAAAAAATAAGTGCTGCTGCAAATGAAATGAACCCACCTTCAAAGGCCACAGAAAAATATTCGGCTTTGCCGTGACCATAAGGGTGATCCTTATCCGCAGGCTTTGAAGCAATGCTGATAGTGATCAGCGCGATCACGGCTCCAAGAACATTGACAATGCTCTCTAGAGCGTCAGACAAAATGGCCTGAGAATCTGTAATCTCATAAGCATAGAATTTGAAAATCAAAAGTAGGCTTCCAATAACCAAAGAAATTTTAGCTATTCTCAATCTGATTTTATCTTGATCTACGTTAGTATTATTTTCTACCATTTGGATAATTTTATCTCTTCGTGTTTCTAAATCAACAACTTTGCCTTGTTGAATGTGACTCTCAAGTAACGTATTTTGTTTTGACAGATCTTTGGACAGCCAGAAAGAGCTGTTGTATAAATCGATTATGAATTCAATTGCCCAGCATCCGCTTTACATTGAGTTGAGCACAAAGCTTCATCCTCAGGATTTTGAAGCCCTAAAGCAGATCCTTGATAGTCACGAGCTGGATTTGGCACCAACTTATGGTTATTTTGAAAAAAATGACTTTGATCAAATTGCAGATAAATCTTTAGAAGAGTTTTTTAAAAAAATAAAAACTTATGATTTTAACTTTATGGATGATGAAGATCTTAGGTACTCCTGGAACCAAACTTTAAACGAATTTCAAAAAAAGTATTGGGGCTTTAAAAAGCATACGGAAAAGCCCCTGTCCTACAGAGAGCCCAAAAGATTGGGACTAGCTCTGACTCCTACTACAGATATCCCAAAAAAACCTTCTAAAAAAATCAGTTATAAGAACGCCTTCTTTTATATTTGGTCGGTCCTACAATCATGGATATTGATCAAAGCTCTTATTTTGGTTTACGGAAATGATTTGGCTAAGGATGACTCCTTAGAAAATAGAATTATTTTTGGATCAATTATTGCGTTTTCTTTTGGTTCACTTTTTCTCTTCGCCTGGATGAGAAGAAACAATCCCAAATGATCGCTGCCGATACTCACAAAACCGGCAGCAATCTTTCGAACTAATTTTTTGTCTTTTTCTTAGCTACTGCTTTTGCCAAAGCATCTTCAGTAGAGATCGAAACCGGAGCATCTACTGATGGCTTCGGAGCTGGAGCACCTGGTTTTACGCCAATGCCTTGAGCTTCTAATACCAATAGTCTTAGAGTTTCTAATAGTTTTGGATTTTCTTTTAAGTAAACTTTTGAAGCATCTCTACCTTGGCCAATTCTTTCGCCATTGTAGCTGTACCATGCGCCGGCTTTTTCGATGATTCCTTTATCCGAAGCGATATCTAAAACTTCACCAGTTAAAGAAATTCCTTCTCCGTACATAAGATCGAATTCTGCTCTAGCAAATGGAGGAGCAACCTTGTTCTTCACAACTTTAACGGCTGTTCTTGAACCTGTTACTTCTTCACCGTTCTTGATCGCGCCAGTTCTTCTTACATCCATACGAACAGAAGAGTAGAACTTGAGTGCGTTACCACCAGTTGTAGTTTCTGGGTTACCAAACATTACACCAATTTTCATACGAATTTGGTTAATGAAAATCACAGTCGTGTTGGATCTGCTGATGACTGCCGTTAGTTTTCTTAAAGCTTGTGACATCAATCTTGCTTGAAGACCCATATGGCTATCGCCCATATCGCCTTCGATTTCTGCTCTTGGAGTTAAAGCTGCAACTGAGTCCACAACTAGAACATCAACCGCGCCTGATCTCACAAGAGTTTCCGTGATTTCTAGAGCTTGTTCGCCAGTGTCGGGTTGAGAAACCAAAAGATCTTCAACTTTAACACCTAATTTTTTTGCATAACTGATATCCAAAGCATGTTCCGCATCCACAAACGCTGCAACGCCACCCGCTTTTTGCGATTGAGCGATGATTGAAAGAGCGATTGTTGTTTTACCAGAAGATTCTGGGCCGTAGATCTCGATGATTCTTCCTTTTGGAACTCCGCCTATTCCTAAAGCGATATCCAAACCAAGTGAACCCGTAGAAATAACTGAGATATTATCTCCTAATTTGTTATCTCCACCCAATTTCATGATGGAACCTTTACCGAATTGTTTTTCGATAGAAGATAAAGCTAAGTCTAATGCTTTTGATTTTTCTGAATTTGTCGTTTGAATTGCCATGTACATTACTCCTCTGGTTTCAGTGCTCGCTGTGGCGAGCCCTAGCCAAGTTTAATTATTAATCTTTTTTAAGTTTAGAGTTGGCCTTGGGAAGCCCACCGTATTTTTTTTCGTCTGTTCTGTATATATTTAATTATTTAATATTTTTACAGTTACAGCGACGAAATCGTTTTAATTAGTAGCTCAATTGCGTAGTCGCTAGCAGCATCTTGCACGCGCGCTCTATCGCCGATGAATACCTTCATCTCTGTCTTTACAATTTTTAGGCCACTAATTCCGAACCATACAGTGCCAACTGGCTTGGTTTGCGATCCGCCCCCCGGACCAGCAATACCAGTAATACTAACGCTGAAAGTGCAATTCAACAATTCTCGTACATTCCTGGACATTTTTTCTGCCACGATCTGGCTAACAGCGCCATGGTTTTTGATATCAATTTCAGGTATTTCCAGAACATCTTGTTTAACGGAATTGGCGTAGGAAATGATGGACCCAATAAAAAACTCGGAACTACCTGGAACTGCTGTTATCTTTGCCGAGAATCGGCCGCCGGTGCAACTTTCGGCAGCACCGAGGGTAGCTTTTTTTTCTTTTAGGATTTTGAAGAGTTTTTCAACTTTATCCATTAGATGTATCCGCTTTGCGTCAAGAACTGTAGGACTACATTTGCGACCAAACCTGCTGCCACGTCATCTATGACCACACCAAATCCGCCTTTAACTTTGTCATTTAAATAACTAATAGGGAATGGCTTCCAAATATCAAGCACTCTAAAAAGAACAAATCCCAACACCAAATATTTTAATGAAAACGGAAGCCACGTCATTGTAATTAAGAATCCTACAACTTCATCGATAACAATTTCAGGACGATCGTGTGTAGGCTGATCTTTTTCGTAGGCATCAGAGATAAAAATAGCAAAAATTACGAGTAGAAACGTTAAGACCATATAGACGTATGGTCCGGTTAAAAAAAACAAACACCAGACTGGAATTGCAGCCAACGTCCCTATGGTTCCCGGCATTTTTGGTGACAGTCCTGCGCCAAAAAAGGTAGCCGCCAATGAAATCCATTTTGATTTATTCATAAAAGTATTAGACAATGAAAGAAGTAATATGACTACAAAGAAAAAGTCGGCTCTCGAAAAAATCGTTGATTACTTATCGGTAAGAGACCATTCGGAAAAAGAAATTCGAAATAAACTGACATCTAAACAATTTGAAGCGGAAGACATTGATGAAGGCATTGAGATTGCTCAAGAGCAGGGCCTTATCATGGAACCCACCAAGCTTTCAGAGAATGTTTCTGAGCAACTCAATCGCAAACACAAAGGCATCCTTTATATAAATCAATATTTAGAATCCAAAGGCTTGCCTTGCATTCACCCAAACTGGAACTTAGAGGTCGAAAAGGCAAAAGAACTCACTTTAAAGCGCCTAAACAAAAATCCACCCTACACAATCGAAGAAAAACAGGATATTTATCGTTACTTAACTAATAGAGGTTACGCGGACCAAACGATAAATACAGTTATCCACGCTGCCCGTCTATAATTACCATAGAGAAAGCCAGAACATGAAAAGTGTTGAGATTAGAGAAAAATTCTTAAAGTATTTCGAAAAAAACAAGCACACGATTGTTTCGAGCTCAAAACTTATTCCTGAAGGCGACAATACAATTCTTTTTACGAACGCTGGGATGAACCAATTTAAAAATGTTTTCTTGGGTTATGACAAACGAGATTACGTGCGTGCTACAACTTCTCAAAAGTGCGTGAGAGCTGGCGGAAAGCACAATGACCTGGAACAAGTTGGAGTCACAGCACGCCATCATACGTTCTTTGAAATGCTGGGTAATTTTTCGTTTGGTGATTATTTCAAAAAAGATGCAATTCGTTTTGCTTGGGATTTTTTAACAAACGAATTAAAAATTCCAAAAGAAAAACTTTATGTGACTGTTTTTGAAACAGATGATGAAGCCGCGGAAATCTGGCACCAACAAGAAGGTGTTCCCAAAGATAGAATTTTTAGACTTGGTGAAAAAGACAACTTCTGGAGAATGGGCGACACGGGACCTTGCGGACCTTGCACAGAAATTTTCTACGATCACGGCCCATCAGCAGGTCAATCTGGAAATCCCAATGCAAAGTTCGGCGAAGACGATCAAAGATTTGTAGAGATCTGGAACTTGGTGTTTATGCAATACTTCGAAGAATCTCCTGGAAAATTAAACCCACTTCCAAAACCTTCTGTTGATACCGGCGCAGGACTCGAGAGAATCGCCGCAGTTATGCAAGGTGTGTACATGAACTACGACACCGATCTTTTCCAACCTTTGATTCAAAAGGCCGCAAAAATCTCTGACAAAAAATACAATACAGATAAAGAATTGGATACTGCATTCAGAGTTATCGCTGATCACTCAAGAGCCGCGGCATTCTTGATCGCTGATGGAGTAATGCCTACGAATGATGGCAGAGGATATGTTTTAAGACGTATTCTTCGCCGCGGAATTAGATTCGGAAGAAAATTATCTCTTGATCAATCTATTCTTACTCCAGTAGTGGAGGAATTAATTTCAGTGATGGGCAAAGCCTATCCGGAATTGACTCAACAAAAGAATTTAATTTTAAAGACTGTAAAGTCTGAAGAAGAATCATTCCTAAAAACTTTGGATCTAGGAACTGAGATATTTAATAAAGAAATCGCAAAATTAAAAAAGGATAGGAAGAATACTCTTCCTGGTGAATTTGCATTTAAACTCTATGACACTTACGGATTCCCTGCAGACTTAACAAGACTTATGAGCGACGAACAAAATATTCAGTTCGACGAAGCTGGTTTTGAAAAGAACATGGATGAAGCGAGAAAGAGATCTCAAGCTTCGTGGAAAGGCCAAGCGCTGGCTATTGATCAAGGTCACTTGATCGCACACTCTCAGAAGATCAAAGCTACGGAATTTGTTGGTTATTCTTCTCTATCTGCTGACGGCAAAGTTTTAGCTCTATCCGATGGTCAGAAGATCGTAGAAAAACTTGGAGCTACTGACGGACTTCTAGTGACGGATAAAACTCCGTTCTATGCAGAAGGCGGCGGTCAAGTTGGTGATGTTGGTCACGGAAAATCATCTGCCGGAAATTCTCTAAAGACTAAATTTGAAGTTACAAATTGTATTAAAATCGGAAATGCATTCTTTCACTCTATCACAATCACTGAAGGTGAATTGAAGACTGGTGACTCGGTTCACTTGGAAGTTTCAAGTTCCACAAGAAGAGAAACTCAAAGCAATCACTCTGCTACTCACTTAATGCACGCAGCTCTCAGACAAGTTCTTGGAACTCACGTGACTCAAGCGGGATCGCATGTGGATGCAAATCGTACAAGATTTGACTTCACTCACGACAAACCCGTAGCGGACGAAGAAATCGCAAAGATCGAAGAGCTTGTGAATGAACAAATTGGTTTGGCCCATGAAATTAAACCGGAAGTTATGCCTTACAAAAAAGCTATCGATGCGGGAGTTATGGCGTTGTTCGGCGAGAAGTATGGCGATGAAGTTCGTGTTTTAAAAATGGGGGATTTCTCAGCAGAACTTTGCGGAGGAACTCATGTTTCAAATACTGCACAAATTAGACTTTTCAAAATTTCTTCTGAAACCGGCATTGCTAAAGGCGTAAGACGTATTGAAGCGGTCACCGGAACTAAAGCGATCAGTTATTTACAAAATATCGAAAAGATCTATGACGAAGTGAAAGCCAGCTTAAAAATCGATGAGAGCTTTGCTGACGTTGCTAATATTCAATCTGGTGCTGACTCAAAAACAGTTTCTAAACTTCAAAATGTGATTTCTGAAAAAGATGCGGCGGTTAAAGAGGCAAAGAAAATCTTTATGGAATCCCTATCTAAAAACTACGATGTGGATAAGATTGCATCGACTGGAAAGAAATTTTCAGATGGAACTTATATCTTCGTTAAGATTGACACTGACGACAGAAAATTTATTACAGATTTTTCTGAAAAACTTAGAAACAAAATTCAATCTGGAATTGTTCTTGCCGTTGGCGAAGGCTCTGAAGGCTGTCCTGTCATCGTAAGTGTAACAAAGAACTTAACTACGAAGTACAACGCAGGAAAAATCCTACAAGAAGTGAATCAGATTCTCGGCGGTAAGGGCGGCGGAAAACCTGACCTTGCTCAAGGCTCCGCACCAACTTTGAGCGCTTTAGATCAAGCTAAAAAGAAAATGGATTCACTGATTCAATATTAAAGTTATGCTCCTGCATTTTGCTATTTACCTAAACGTAGTTTTTAAGGCCTACCTCCATCATCCTATCTATTTGTTTTTATTGATTTAATCATGATTTGTTTCATTTTGATATTCACATAACGTTACGAAAAACGTAACGTTATGTGAATTATATAGTTTGCATATAGTTACGAAAAACGTAACAATATGCACATGGTAAATAAAGTATCAAAAACTAATCTGATAGGATTACTTGAGAATTTTCAAAAAAAAGGGCGCATTACTTTTACTAAAGAAGAGATTATTACATCCATTAATATAAGCGAAAATGCTTTTCGCCAATTTATTTTTCGCTTATCTAAAAAGGGGAAAATTCAAAAAATTTCTAATGGATTTTATGTGATTATTCCTATCGAGTATCAATTAAATAAAGTGCTACCTCCGACAATGTATATTGATAATCTAATGAAATACCACAATATACCCTATTATGTAGGGTTACTTTCTGCGGCCACTTATCACGGAGCCACTCATCAAGCTGCTCAAGAATTACAAATCATGACTCTGAGACCATTAAGAACAATTACATTTGGCCGAGTAAAAATAAAATTCTTTACTAAGAAGAATATTAAAAATTCACCTATAGAAAAAATAAATGTACCTACCGGACAAATTAATGTATCAACACCTGAAATGACCGCCTTTGATCTCATCCATTACTGCAAAAGAGCTGGCGGACTGAATCATGTCGCAACCGTTTTTGCAGAATTAAAAGGTAAATTAAAAGTATCCGAAATGATAAAGCTTTGTAAGCAATCCAAAGATCTTTCGTTTGTACAACGACTTGGTTATTTGCTCGAATTTACTGGTGAAAAAAAATGTTCTTTAAAAATCAAAGAATGGCTATTAGAGCAAGATACAAGTTTTGTAAAGTTGCAACCTAGCGCCTCAGGAAAAATTTTGAAAAAAAATGACAAATGGAAAATACTAATCAATACAAAAATTGAGGCTGACGAAGTATGATCCCTTCTTCTTTTATTACAGAATGGCGAGAACACGCTCCTTGGATAGATGACCACCAAGTTGAACAAGATCTCATTATCAGTAGGGCTTTGTGTGAGCTTTACTCAGATGGAATCATTCAAGATTCTCTATCATTTCGAGGTGGGACATCTTTACAAAAAATATTTTTTAAAACACCTCAGAGATACTCTGAAGATATTGACTTGGTTCAAATTACAAAAGCAAAAATCGGTTCTGTTATAACCGTTATTCGAAAAAAATTGGATGGATGGCTTGGAAAACCCACCGTGGATCAAAAGAAAGGCCGGGTTACCTTGAGATATAAATACCTATCAGAAAATGCGCCAAAGAAAAGCATGAAACTAAAAATAGAAATCAATAGCTCTGAGCACTTTTCTGTTTTGGGATACAAGTACGTCCCATTTGAGGTAGATAGCTCTTGGTTTAAAGGAAAAGCAGATATTACAACATTTGAGATTGAAGAAATCATGGGAACCAAGCTTAGAGCTTTGTATCAAAGAAAAAAAGGGCGGGACCTATTTGATTTTCAAAAAGTTTACGATGACTTTCCTAATATCTCATCCAAACAGATCGTTGAATGCTTTTTGGCTTACATGAATCACGAGGATAATTCCGTTTCAAGAGCTAACTTTGAGAAGAATCTTTTTGAAAAAATGAAGGACCCAGATTTTTCTGCTGATATATCCTCACTTTTAATTTCAGGAGATTCATTTGACCTAAAAAATGCTTATGAAGATTTAATTAAAAATGTTATTAGCCTGATACCTGGAGATCCTTGGAAGCAAAAAAGGGGTTAGTAATTAACTAAATGCAAAAAACAAAACCTCCGTATCGATCTACGAAGGTTAGTTGATTTCTATTTGGCTGTTTTACAAGGGTTATTAATCAAGTTTATTATAATTGGCCTGACAACCTTTTGCTGAAAACGTCAGGTGTTTTCCCGAAAATTGATAATACCAATGCTGAGGTAAACAAGTCGTAGAATTAGCGCATGTTTGCACAGTAACTCCATCAGAACTTAATGTACATGTATCAATCATCCCAGAGCCTGTGTTAACTCCGATAAACAATCCATCTGTTGTGAGCATATACGATTTATCTTGTAACTCTACAGACAGCTCATCTCCTGCAATTTTATTATCGCACGTCTTGCTAATCATTTTATATTTTCCAACATAAGAAGAAAGTTCTTTACAGTTTGGATCTGCATTAGCAGTTAAAAAAGAAAAAGTAATTGCAGAAAAAATTAATATTTTCATTTGTTTGCCCCTTGTTATTTGCCAGTAAGAATCTGGGAGCAAAAGAAACCTGTCACTCGATAACTACCTGAGTCACGATTCAAATCTCCAAGAGTCTAAGATTGGCTATATTTGCGCTAGCCACCAAATCTCACGAACGCAATTTCATAATCGCAGATTCCCCCAGCGATTTTAAGATTACTTTAGATGTTTTAAGTTTAATAGTTACTTAGTCTTCCTGTAACTAGAGCTCTTATCTACCGGACAGTCGAATCACTTTTTAATTAAATTTTGAGGAATTAATTGAATTAGATTTTTAATTTCTTCCAATGTATTTTCGACTCGATCTTGTCTATTCCAAAGGTGACTTAGATTATCTAGTACGACATTATTCTTTGCATTCTGTTCTTCTATAATCACACCCAAATGATGCATTTCTGATTTGAGTCCTTCAAGTTGGGATTCAACTCGCCTAATATTGGATTTTGTAAAAGTTTTGAGCTCATCTCGAACTCCGTACAGCATCTTTTGTGTTACGTACACTTCAGCAGCTCTTTCAGGATATTTAGTTGATTGGTTATTTGTTTCCGATGACATTTTTACTCCGTGCTTTTTCAAAATGTCTTCAAAAGTTGCATGTTCCATGCCAAGGAATATTCCAAATAGATTGATTTGTTTCAACAATATATTCGCTATCCGGATCTGCATCCGGAAATTCGGAATAAAGACAAACACTTGACGCAAAAATTATTTATTGGCCATTAAGCTGAGCATTTCGAACATTGTGTCTACGGCTGCCATACTTGTGATCTGTGATGGATCGTAGGCTGGACAAACTTCTACGATGTCTGCGCCCACTAGATTATCAATCTTTAGTGATCTCAAAATATTTTGCGTTTCGTAAGTTGTTAATCCGCCTGGAACCGGAGTTCCTGTGCCTGGGGCATATGCTGGATCTAAACAATCAATATCGAAGCTGATGTATGTAGGGCCTTTTAATACTGGTAATGAATTGCAAAATTCTTTTAGACTTCCCGCTCTCACATCATCGACAGTTTTCACGGTGATTCCGTGTTTGTTCACAAAATCTAAATCTTCACCAGCAGCAAGTGGTCCTCTGATTCCGATTTGAATCATGTTCTTTGGATCTACCAATCCTTCTTCAACTGCGTGTCTTGCAAACGATCCGTGATGGTATTCGCAATCCCATGCTGCCGGATAAGTATCTAGATGTGCATCGAAGTGAACAAAGTTAACAGGAGTACCTAAAGATTTTTTTAGTGCTCGTAAAATTGGAAGTGTTGTCGAGTGATCGCCGCCCACAGAAATGAACCTCCTTTTTAATTTTAAAAGTTTCATCACATGGAATTCGATATTTTCGTATGTTTTTTCTAGAGAAACTGGAACTACTGAAACATCACCAATATCTGCTACTTTTATTTTTTTGGTAAAATCAATTCCTCTTGTCCAATGATAACCACGGCCAAGCGAAGACATTTCACGAATTGCCGAAGGGGCAAATCTTGCTCCGGGACGGTAACTCACACCACCATCAAAAGGAGTTCCAAAAATACCAACATCATAGTCGGCATCGATGGCCACGTGAGGCATTCTGAAAAATGTTTTAATTGCTGAAAATCTAGGGAACTCTCTTCCCGATATTTGCTTATATTCCATTTCTTGTCCTTTTATTCGTCTTAACGACATCAAATCTATCCCACCAATCTAGTTGAAACAATGAGTTTTTGGTCATATAGAATGTCTCATGAAGCATAAAACCCAGCCCAAACGGAAAAATCTTCTGGATTGGTACAATGAGAATAAACGGGACCTTCCGTGGCGCAATACCTCTGATCCTTACAAAATTTGGATCTCCGAAGTGATGCTTCAACAAACCACTGTGAAAGCCGTAATTCCTTATTACGAAAAATTCTTAAAAAAATTTCCAACCGTAAAATCATTAAGCCAAGCTTCTATCAAAGAAGTTTATACTTATTGGGCGGGACTTGGTTATTATTCTCGCGCCGACAATCTTCACAAGGCGGCAAAACAACTTTCTGAAACTGGTTTCCCTAAAACACATATAGAACTGATGGCATATCCAGGATTTGGTCCCTATACAGCTCGTGCAGTGGCAAGTTTTGCCTTCAGTGATAACACTGGTGTGCTCGATGGCAACGTCATTCGATTTTTATCACGCTTTCATGGATTAGCAGTTCCGTGGTGGGAGAATTCTTCTCGTGCTATTTTGCAAAGAGAAGCTGACCAATGGGTTTTAGACTTTGATTCTTCGGAAATGAATCAAGCATTGATCGAAATTGGCGCCACGATTTGCACGCCACGATCTCCTTCGTGCCTGCTCTGCCCCGTTCGCAGCGGTTGCACCGCTTATGCACAAAACTTGCAAGAAAAACTACCTCTCAAAAAAGACCGTAAAAAATTAGAAGTTTGGATTTGGGAACCCGACATTTATATTCAAAACGGAAAGATTGGATTTACTAAAAATAATTATGCTTCATTTTTAAAAGGAAAAATGATTTTCCCTGGGCGCGTTAAAAAATCAAAAACAGCTCCTAAAATTTATAATTACAAGCATAATATAACTCATCATGAGATTTACGTTAAACTGAATATAAAGACATCAAAAACTAAAGATAAATTACTAGTACCAAGAGGCACTAGTGGGGATCAAATGAAATGGATTTCAAAAAATCAAATAGTAAAAATCAATCCGGCTTCTCTTATTCAAAAGGCATTAAAGTATATTTAGTTCTTTTTGCTATTTTAAGTTCTTTTATTGCCTGTTCTGCTAAACAAAAAAACTCTGATACTTCAGACTTGATCTACTTCGACTCTCTCGAGGGCGAAATTCATCAAATGAGTCGCTTAGGTCAGAACACAGAAGCCTACTTCTCACCTTCTGCCAACAAATTGGTTTTTATTCGTGATAATCCAAAAGAGCATAGAACTCCGCAAGTTTATGAGAGAAATTTAGTGGATAAAACAGAAAGAAGAATTTCTTTTAATTTGGGCGAGAATCACAATCCTCAATACCATCCTCTCAAAACTTGGATCGTATACTCTAGTTCTTCAGATGAAATAATTGAAAAAGTTGATGTAGTCCCTGCCATGAAAGATCTTGGAATGAAGGTTCCGGAAACAAATCAAAATTCTAATTACCCACAAGATGTTTATATTTCAGCCGAGGATGGCTCGGACATTAAGAGAATCACTAGTGAAAAAGGATTTGATGGGCTTGCTACTTTCTCAAGAGATGGAGATAAAATTTTCTATGTAAAAAGAGACAAGGGACAATCTCAAATTTTTGAATTCAATTTAAAGTCAGGCGGTAAAAAAATAATTCACAGCGAGAAAATAAAAATTCTATCTCTGAGTGTTTCAGAAACCTTAATTGCCTGGACCTACAAGACGGATAGCGAAAACGAAAAGCTTACCGTTAAGAAATTAAAAGGTAACGAAGTTGTTTACACCGGAAATGAAAAAAACTCTTATTCTGACGTCGAACTCCATCCAAAAGAAATGAGATTCTTAGTAGTTTCAAATCTGGAAGATCCAAAAAATAAAGATGTCTACCAAGTCGACTTCGCTGAAAAATGTGCGACAAGATTTTCTTTTCATGGCGCTGATGAATCTCATCCCACCTTTGGTCCAGAAGGAAAATCCCTTTTCTATGTATCGAATAGATCTAAGACGAATCAAATCTACGCCACTCTGATCCGTCCACAGCTCACTTGCAAACCACTCCCTTGAGAGGGTAAAATAAAATTATGAAGATCACACTTTTTATATTGGTAGCTTTAGGATTATCCGGTGTAATCTCCGGAACAATATCCAACGCAAATGCACAGAGAATTCCCAGTTCATTATCAAGAGGACTTTATGCTTCTAACGAAGGTTTTGAAATCAATCCGCAAAGTACAAATTGGATTAGATCAGCACCGCCAGCGGAATTAAAAAATAAAGTAGAAGTTCTTTTCCGTATTAAAGATACAACTTCGAAAGTTCAACCCACATTCACAGTAAGAATCGATAAAGATACACCTTACAAAACTTTAAAAGAATACTCCACAAAGTGGCTAAAGAATTATGGCCAATTCGGCTTGGAAGTTTTGGGTCATCAGTATTTTAAAAATGAAAAAGATCAACAAGGGTTTGTGATCGACATTGAAAACTCCGTGTCACAGAAAAAACTACGACAAGTAATCTTCTTCAAGAACGCAAAGGCCGTGATCTTAACTTGCATGGATCAGAAAGAATCTTTTAAATCCTCTTTGAAATCATGCAACGATTTGATCAAAACTTTTGCGTGGAATGAATCTATCCTCTCGAATCCCGAAACTCTTTCAAAGTAATTTTTTCACTTCCTAAATAGCCACATCAAATGTACCAAAAATACCCAAGCCCTTCTTTAATTCCATCACAGAATTCTAGGCCTTGGCCTAAAATGTGCATTTATCCCCATTAGATCAATTACATTATGACATAGGAAAATCAAAATATGGACCTGGCGAAGCCGCATAAAAAAGGAAAAACTCACTCAGCGGAACATACACTTTTTTATTCCCTTACCGCACTTATTTTGTATGTGCCCGCAAACCTTCTACCCTTTATGACTTTTGAAATGCACGGAAATAGAAACGACGCCACAATTTGGTCCGGAATCGTAACTCTCTTCAAAGATGGATCACTTTTCTTGGCAGCAATTGTATTTTTAGCCAGCATGGTGATTCCACTTTTAAAATTGGCTATTCTTTTTTATTTGTCTCTTTCTCCAAATTCGAATTCGAATCGAAAAGCCAAAACCAATTTATTAAGATTTGTAGAAGTCATCGGTCCCTGGTCAATGCTAGATATTTTCCTCGTGGCAGTTTTTGTCGCGGTCGTAAAGTTGGATTCCATGGCAAATGTCAGTGCAGGACTTGGATCTGCAATATTTTTATTCGTCGTGATATTCAGCATGCTCGCATCTAAAAACTTTAACTTGAAAGTGATATGGCAAGAAAATGAAAACAAATGATTTCAATCCTAAAAAATCGAAATGGTCTTTTTTCAGATTAGAAACCATGTATCTTTGGATATTTCCAATTATGGCCATCGTATTTTCAACTTGGGCCGTAACAAAATATCTAGATACTGAAGGAAAAAGAATTGAAATTCATTTTAGTGAAGCCAGCTCTATTGTTTCTGGTAAGACCAGAATTCTTTTTAGAGGCGTACAAATTGGAATGGTCGAAGATATCGCAATTACAAAAGATGGAAAAAAAGTTATTTGTGAAGTCGAACTCACAAAATCTGGAGAAAAATTTGCGGTTGCTGGATCTAAATTCTATTTAGTTACTCCTAAAGTGGGTTTCGATCAAATCTCTGGCCTGGATACAATCATTTCTGGAAGTTACATCGTGATCGAACCCAACCTAAACTCGAGTGAGTCTCAAGATATTTTTGAGGGAGACTCAAATTACAATCCATCAGTAGCCACAGAAAATATGGTTAATTATTTTCTTGTCACCGACAATGCCGAATCTGTTTCGAGTGGAGATAATCTCTACTATCGCGGAATAGTGGTGGGAAATATTGGATCCGTTGACTTAAGCCCTGACAGTAGAAAAGTGATCATTAGCGCTTATGTCTTTAAAAAATTCGTAAAAATCATCAGAACCAATACCGTTTTCTGGAAAAAACAAGGAATTAAAGCAGATCTAGGTCTCTTTGATTCCGACGTAAAAGTCAGCTCTTTTGATACTATCATGAAAGGTGGAGTAGAGCTCGCCACGCCCAACAAAGCTGGGCGAATTGCGAAGGCCAAAACAAGATTTATGCTGTTAGACAACGAGCCCGAAGAACGCGAAGACGAAAAGTGGGAGCCCAAACTGAAGTTTCAGAAAAAACAAAAAAGACTAGCGGGCTCAAATTAAAATTTAGATTCTTATCTTTTATTCTGGAAATTGCGGGGGCGGCGTGTTCTGCGCTTCTTGCGATATGGGGAGTGAGCTTTGGGAACGATTTTTTCGAGAACTCTTTCCCACTCATGCATTTTTTCAGACGACAATACGTGATCGGCTTTGGCCATCATGATGGCAAGAGGGATGGCTTCGTTTTGATGAGAATCTTGATCTAATTTTTTAAGTCTATGTTGGAACTCTAGAGCTTTCGCAAAAAGGCTTTGCTCAACATTGTACATACCTAGCTCCAGGGTCATGATTTGCTTTAAATCGTCGTGTTTTAGAATGTCCCCTGCAAAAACTTTTTTGAATGGATCGGGATCTACTGTTGATCTGTAGTAAGCGAGCATCAAGTACGCAAACACCTCTGCGGGATTATCAATATCGATCACAAACGTGCTGATCTTTTTTATATACATATTGAATTCGCTCAACTGCTCTGGATTCAAATAGATTTTATCCAGCGATGGAAATACATGCTCTAGAATATGAAGATCATGCGCTTCCATCAATGTGCTGGATGGATCTTGCAGCCTCATGATCTTTAGAATTTCTTCTCTTCTTCTAGGCAATACAGATTTTTTTAAAGTGTGCGCGTAAGTTTTCATGCTTTCACGAAGACTTGACTCAATTTTAAAATCCAGTCTGTGTGAAAGTCTTAAAGCACGCAAAATACGAATTGGATCTTCTTGCAATCTTGTTACAGGATCGCCGATCATTCGGAGCGTGTGAGATTTAATGTCTTTGAGTCCATGACAATAATCTTTCAGTTCATCTTTTACTGGATCATAAAATAATCCATTCAAAGTGAAATCACGTCTCAAGGCATCTTCTTGTGGAGTTCCGAAAACATTGTCGCCCGAAGTTTTATCATCTTCGTTGATCTGGGACATTTCTTCATCCGTGGCCTCTCTTCTAAAAGTTGCGACTTCAAAAAGATCACTGCCTCTTTTTACCAATACGAGCCTAAATCTTTTGCCGATAATGTAAGCGTCTGAAATGAATTTCTTAACTTGCTTTGGACTTGCGTAAGTTGCGATGTCGTAATCTTTGGGTTGAATACCAGAGAGCAGGTCACGGACACAACCGCCGACCAAATAGGTTTCAAATCCCTCTCGCTGTAAACGTTCAGTAATTCGATATGCTTCAGGATGAATGAACTCAGGGGCCAAGCGAGGCCTTTGCTTTATCGTCATAACAAGTTTATGATAGTTGCATGGATTTTTTAAAGCAATTCCATTATCAGATATACGGCAATTCCACTGCCCCTAAACTCGTATTTTTACACGGTTTGATGGGGTTTGGAGCAAACTGGCGGAAAATAGTTTCAGGGATGGAGGACAAATTCCAAATCTTGACCTTCGATCAACGTGGCCACGGTCGCTCTATGAAACCGGACGCTGGCTATGCGCCGGAAGACTACGCCGATGATCTTATCGAGATCCTCAATGAACTCGGATGGGAGAAAATTCACCTAGTGGGGCACTCCATGGGTGGAAGAAATGCATTAAACTTCGCCTCAAGATTTCCGCAGAGAGTCATATCTTTGGTTATTGAGGACATCTCGCCCGAAAGCAAACTCTCTGACGTCGAAAGGTATGAAAAGCTTTTGGACCGCGTACCCACTCCTTTTCAAAATAAAAAAGACGCGAAGGAGTTTTTGCTAAACGATTTCGGTGATCCAGTTTTAGGGAATTATTTTTATTCTAATTTAGTTGAAAATGATCAAGGACTTATCGACTGGCGCTTCTCAAAAAAAGGAATTATTGATAGCGTTCGTCTGGGTAGAAAAGTCGACCGTTGGGCGGAATGGCAGTCTCTAAAAATGCCAACTCTACTTGTTCGTGGAGAAAATTCTACCGACCTCCCCCAGGATATTTATGAAAAAATGCTTAAGGAAAATCCCAATGTTGAAGGAATTCTGATCAAAGAGGCCGGCCATTGGGTGCACTTTGATCAGCCAGAGCAGTTTATCGACGATCTTCGTGCCTTTTTGTTAGCTAATTTTTGACTTTTTACAAAGCTCTGATTAGATTCATCCCACTTAGACCGCAATTCATGCATGGAGAGCGCATTTGAAATTTGAAGAATTAGATTTACAACCCGAGATCATGGACGCTCTACGTCAAATAAATATCAACGACTGCACACCGATTCAAGAGTCCGCAATACCACTCGTTTTAGATGGGAAAGACATCTCTGGTCTTTCGCAAACTGGCAGCGGAAAAACTTTTGCCTTTCTAGTTCCACTCATCGAAAGAATTTTACGAACTAGAAAAAAAATGGGCGAAAACCCAACAGAACTCGATCAAAAAAGAGGTTTCGATACTTGGAATTCTGGACATTTTATTTTGGTACTAGCGCCAACCAGAGAACTTGCAGACCAAATTCACAAAGCCATTACAAGTCTATGTAAACCAGAACTCGGAATTAAAACCGCGCTAGTTTATGGCGGAGTGGAGTACGAAACGCAAACTGCTGCGATCAAAGACAGCGTCGACATCGTAGTTGGAACTCCAGGAAGACTTTTAGATTTATACAAGAATCACCACATCAACTTCAGACAGGTAAAAGCAATTGTTTTTGATGAAGCCGATCGCATGTTCGATATGGGATTCAAGGACGACATGGTTTACATTCTGCAAAGAGCACCGGCCGATCGTCAAATTTTACTTTTCAGTGCGACTTTGAATTTTGATGTGATGAATACGATTTATGGTTTCGATTCTAATCCTGTTGAAATCAACGTATCTCGTGATCAAGCCAAAGCTGGCGACGTGACAGATGAACTTTTCCATGTGGGCGAGCAAGACAAGCCTCAATATCTGTTATCACTCATCAGCAGAGTAAAACCAAAACAAACAATTATTTTTAGCAATTACAAAATGAACGTCGATCGCATCACTCAGTTCTTAAGCAACAACGGAGTTCCTGCTGTAGGAATTTCTAGCTTGTTGACTCAAAGTCAAAGAGAGCGCGTCCTCGAACAATTTAAAAACGAAAACGAGAGAAACACACTTGTTGCAACCGACGTTGCGGCTCGTGGCCTAGATATCAAAGGCGTAGATCTTGTAATCAATTACGATCTTCCAGACGATGCGGAGAACTATGTTCACAGAATTGGCCGTACAGGAAGAGCGGGAGCAAAAGGTCACGCAATTTCACTCGTGAGCGATAGAGATGTCATGGCACTTTCAAGAATTGAAGGTTACATGAAAGTGAAAATAACAATCGGTTGGCTTGAAGATGAATTCATAGTGAAAGATTTCAAAGCACTTCAAAGAGACAACTACCGCGGAGAGAGCCGCGTAAAACGAACAGGATTAGCTGCAATGAAAGCACAGATACCACAAGGACAAGAAGGCGCAGGACCTCAACCAAGAGAACAACGCCCAACTGGAGACAGACCACAAAGACCTCAAGGACAAGGTGGCGGTCGCTTCAATAACAACAGAAACTTCGATAATAGAAATCGTGATAACAGCCGCGGTCCTCAGGGACAAGGCGGAGAGAACGTTCACCGTGATCGCAAGTCTGGGAGACATCAACATCCAAGAGATGGCGAACAACGCGTGAATGCACAGAACCAAAATTCTGGACCGAAAAGACCACCACAAGGAAATCCAAATCAAAGACCTCCGCAACAAGGAAGACCTGCACAGCCACCGGCAAAACCAAATCAAAAATTTACGCCGAACAAGCCTGGGCAAAAATCATTCCGATCTGATGGGAATAGACCGAATCCAAATAGAAAATCGGATAAGGGCAGCAGCGCTAATCGCTCATTTAAATCAAATAAATCTTCTAGCGGGATCTCTCAAAAAGTAAAAAACTTTTTCAAGAGCTTGTTCAGGTAATTGAGAGATCACAGCTCTTCTTGAGCTGGATTTCTAATTTCTAGTTTATTGCTGTCTTCTTTGATGGCAGAAATTCCTTCGTCTTTAGGGATTGGAATACCTTTTATTTTATTGAGGTACGAATCTAAATCCACTGGATCTTTGTTCCTCACGCACTTTGCAGAAAGAGTCATTTTTCCAAGGTTTTTAAATTTGTAAGTATTGAGAAGCTTCAATGCATCTTCTGTGACTCTAGTTTCTTCGTTATTGAGGTATTCGTCGATGGCAATTTTGTCTTTGCTTGGGTCGAAAAAATATTTCGATAGATAAGGCAAAGCATTGCATGCCCTTGGCAAAGTAGAATTATCTGCGGCTTGAGTATGCATGTATTTGCGACATTCATCAATATTCACCAATATTTCAATTGAGGATATCAACTCGAATTTTGCCTTCTCTTTATTTTTTACATCTGCCAATGTGGGATTGGTCGTCAGAAATAAGAGTGTTCCCACTAAAAGTCTTTTCATGGTCTCCCCCTTGGTTTTTTTAATCTGAAAATCTAACTCCTACTCTTTGTGATGAAGCAGTTGCTTGATTCTTTAGTTTTTCCATTTTTTCCCAAACCACTTCACCTTGAACGATGTGGGTCTTTTTTAAGTCTGGAAGTGGAACTTCGATTTGCACTTGGTCGCCTTTATTTAATTTTTTATTGAAAAGTCTAAAACATGCTCCATCACGTGCGATATCAAGCATGAAGGCAGAATGAGTTCTTGTTGCTTCGATTTTAAATCTTGCAGGCTGTGCAGTTCTATAACGATTTGCAAGTCTTGGGATTACGTGCAGGTCGTTGATCATTTTGATTACGATGCCACTCATGTCCTTCATTTCCGTTGAAAGATTTAATAATATAGTTTTTTTAAAATCGACCAGTTTAATTTTGGCGGCGATACTTGGTTTTTCTGTAACGACCATCACGGGTAAATTGTTAAAACGCTTTTTGATTTGTTGAATGATTCGGATATGACTGGGTTTAAACTCATCGGTGAGAATGATGAGTGCATGAAATGAATTGTCTTTTAATGCTTTTACCAAACTAAAAGAATCCGTGAAAACATCAGGCTTACAGAAATGATTTTTCTTCAGTTCATTATAAGCAGAATTTAACTCTTTCCCTTGTTTAGCCAAAATCCCAATATGATACATAAAGAGCCCCCTAGACACCTTAGTAAAGTGCAAGAGTGAGGCCCATAAAAATAGGTTCTGGTGGATTTGAAACACCAAAATGTCTAGACCTATGTATGGGTGAAAAGTGATTAGTCAGTATCAATATAATTCATGGAAGGCATAGGTATTTAGCTAGAACTATTGGCCTTTCGCTGCTTCATTATGAAACATTTTGGCACTTGCAATACCCTTTAATTCGATTTAAAACTTAGCTTATCTTTAGAAAGATCCGGAGGAGAATAGTATGAGTCTCGGAATCCCTGAATTAGTAGTCCTAGTAATTATCGTTTTATTGTTTTTTGGACCAAGCAGATTGCCGGGTTTAGGCAAGGCGGTTGGATCTGCCATTCGTGGATTCAAAAAAGGCATCTCTTCAGATGAAGAGAAGAAACAAATCAACAATAACTCTGATGATCCTAAAGTTTAATTTCTGAGAATAGATTTTAATGTACGACCGATGCCGTTGGCATTGAGCCCGTGTTTTTCATAGAGCGCTTCTGGCGTTCCACTTTCACCATACACATCTTGAACACCAATTTTATGGAGTTTTGCCGGAGCACCAATTTCAGCCATAGCTTCTGCAACCGCTCCGCCCAAGCCACCAATCACATTGTGGTCTTCAGCTGTGAAAACATGTTTTACTTTTTGCGACCATTTCTGAACTGATTCTTTATCAAAAGGTTTCACCGAGTGGATATTTACAAGGCCGACTGAAATTCCTTCTTTTTCTAAATTCTTAATTGCGGTGTAGGCGTTGCCCGTGAGTCCACCCGTTGCAAATACAACTGCATCTTTTCCATCCAAAATTTCATCTGCTTTTCCAAAACGGAATTTATAATTTGTATCATGAACATTCACCACGTTTTGTCTTGTGAGACGAATGTATGCGGGACCTTCGTGATCAATTAAATATCTCATCATCGCTTTGGTTTCGATATCATCTGCGGGTTGAAGAACTGCCATTCCCGGCAAAGTTCTCATGCACGCCAAATCTTCGAGTGCCATTTGCGAGCATCCATCTTCACCGATACCAACACCGGCATGTGTTCCGACGAGTCTCACATTGGCTTGTGCATAACCGATCGTTACTCTGATCTGGTCGAATCTCCCTGTTAAGAAAGCTCCGAACGAACACAAGAAAGGAATTTTCCCAGAAAAAGCCAATCCCGCTGCGGCACCGATCATGTTGGCTTCTTGAATTCCCATTTGGAAAAATCTTTCCGGGGCGTTCTTAGAGAAGCTTTCAGATTTTGTACTCTTGGAAAGGTCGGCATCGAGGACAACGATACTTTTAAATTCTTTTCCGAGATTTGCTAAAGATTCTCCAAAGCTCGCGCGAGTTGCATTTCCAAGCTGACCAATGTTTATTCCGCTGCTCATGATAATCTCTCCAGTTCTTCAATCGCTTTTTTCAATTCATCTTTTGTTGGACTCACGCCATGCCACTTGTTTACGTTTTCCATAAATGAAACGCCTTTACCTTTAATAGTGTCTGCGATGATCATTGTTGGTTTGGTTTTTTCAGCACGCGCGGCCTTGAGTGAATTTAAGATTTGATCCATGTCATGACCATCGATTCTTAAAACATTCCACTTGAAGGCTTTGATTTTTTCTTCGAGAGGCTCGATGTCCATTACGTCTTTTGTCATACCATCGATTTGATATTTGTTCGCATCCAAGAATACGCAAAGATTATTGAGCTTATAATTTCCGCAAGACATCAATGCTTCCCACACTTGGCCTTCTTGAGTCTCGCCGTCACCCATTAAGCAATAAACTCTATAATCTTTTCCATCGAGCTTTCCAGCCATCGCCATACCTTGAGCAACGCTCAAGCCTTGGCCCAGAGATCCGGTTGAAGCTTCAACGGCAGGCATTCTCACTCGGTCTGGATGACCTTGGAAAACTGATCCCAATTGTCTCAGTGCCAAGGTTTCTTCCGGCTTAAAGTATCCGCGGTAAGCTAAGGTTGCGTAGAGCGCTGGGACTCCGTGCCCTTTTGAAAGAACAAAGCGATCGCGATCATTCCATTCAGGATTTTTTGGATCTACCTTCATTTCATTGAAGAATAACGCCGTAATGATATCGATCGCTGACAGAGATCCACCTGGGTGGCCATTGCCGGCTTTCTCTAGCATTTCTAGTATTAGCTTTCGGTGAGTGGTTGCTTGTTTTTTTAACTCAGGGACGGATTGATTTAATTGATGTTGCATATGCATTAAGTTGTCCGATTTTTGCTACTCTTGGTCAAGACTTTCAAAGAATTTTGCGTAATACTGTAGAGCATAAAAGGAAATCGCATGAACTTACGAAATATACCCAAAGTTGAGCTTCACCGTCACCTCGAAGGCGCTGTGCGTTTTTCGACTCTAATCGAATTAACGAAGAACAAAAAACTAGATTTGCCCTTTAACGACTACAAGAAGTTGCATGATGCGCTAGTCGTGCACTCCCCAATGAAAGACCTCAAATCTGTTTTGGATAAATTTTGGACCACGCAATCTGTGTTGGATTCTGAAGAGGTTTGGGAACGCTTAGGCTTCGAAGCCTGCGAGGATGCTTTTAATGAAGGAATTGTTTTATTAGAACTTAGATATTCACCAAGTTTTGCATCTACTAACCATCCTAAAATGACATTCGAAAAAATTCATCGAAGCATTATGAAAGGTGTGGAGCGTGCGCAGAAAACTTTTCCGATGGCCGTGGGTATGATTGGAATTCTCGGAAGAATCCAACCTGTTCCAGAAGCAGAAAAGTCTGCAGACTTTATTATTGAGAACAAAGAATCTTTTGTTGCTATCGATCTTGCGGACAACGAAGAAGGATTTGATTGCAAACCTTTTGCACCGTTGTTTTTGAAAGCCAAAAAAGCAGGATTGCATATTACCGTACACTCTGGGGAAATTCCCGGTGGAGAATTTTTTGTTAAGGACGCGATTGATTTTTTGCATGCAGAAAGAATCGGTCACGGTGTCCAAATTTATAAAAGCAAAGAAATGATCAACTTTGTTAAAGAAAACGGAGTGACTCTGGAGCTTTGTCCGATCAGCAACTACTTAACGAATGCGATTCCAGACCTTTCTAAACATCCTTTAAAGATGCTGATGAATGAAGGAGTGAAAATTTCGATCAACTCCGATGATCCAGGAATTTTTGGAACAACATTGCTTGATGATTACGAAGTTCTCAAAGATCTTCACGGATTTAAACTCGAAGACTTCAATCGCTGCAGCCAAATGGCCTACGAAGCCTGCTTTATCCCCGAAAAAATAAAATCGAAATTTTGGTAATACTCAACACCTTACTTTGTGACGCAAACCTTTGGAAAAGGTGCGGCTCACCTTTTAGAAGGTGAATTGGAATTGTACTGAGGGGAGGACGTTGTTGTGTTCTAGAGATGTGACACTTGCTCCGTTTTCTTCGTCGTATTCCCAGTGTCGGTAGCTGAGCAGTGGGCCGATTCCTATGCTACCTACATTGAATATATATCCAATATCGATCACATAACCTGTTCCTTCATAATCTTCTAATTCCGACTGGAAATAATAAGTTCCCAGAAGCTGCCATCCGCCACTTACATAGCCAATTGTTGCACCCAAAGAATCTCTGTCTTGATCTGTAGCTCCGCTTCCGTATTCACGGCTTTCCATATCGTAAGCAACACCCAGGTACAAACCTTGACCTGAAGTGTACCCCAATTTCAAATTGATAATTTGCTGATTGAATTCTGTGTTTGTTGTCGATCCTTGCTTTTCATCTCTTGTATAATAAAATATTGAAGGATTAAAAATAATCGTAGCACTTGCTGTTGATGATACAAATAAAACTGCCATCAAACTGAGTATAATATTTTTAAACATTCGCTCCTCCTTTGGAGATTTTAGAGTAGGTTTTTTTAATTTTTCCGTTCTCAAAAATAATAACATAATCTGCAAGATCTTCAGCATCCTTTTCATCGTGACTGACTATAAGGCAAGGTTGTGAATCAATCTTAACAATTTCTTTGAGAAACTCTTTTAAATCTTTTTTGAGAACTGGATCAAGGGCTGAGAATGGCTCGTCAAGAAGTAGGATTTTGGGCTGCCCTATAAGAGCACGAAGAAGTGCGACTCTCTGTTTTTCTCCGCCAGAAAGGGTAGATGCTTTTTGATTTAGCTTATCTTCCATTTTTGCAATCTTCACGTAAAGATCTAACATCTTGGCATACGTTTTTTCTGGAATTTTTCTAGCAATAGCATGAAATAAAATATTTTCTTTCACTGTCATATGTGGAAACAATTCCCCGCCTTGAAACACGACACCCAGTTTTCGGTTTTGAGGAGATATCTTTGCGAGGTCTTCACCTTTAAAAGTCCATTCAAAATCTTTATTCTTGCGGTGGGATTGATCAAGCCCCATAAGCATTCTCAAGAAAGTTGTTTTTCCAGATCCTGATGGACCTTGGATAAGCGTAATGCCTTGATCCGGAATTTCAAGTTGATCAACAAGCAAATGGAAATTATCAAATTTTATATCAATTTTTTTTACTAACGACATATTTCATCTCTCTAAGCCTATTCTCTTAAGCCTATCTTTTTAAATAGTGTGAAAACAATTAGCCCCAAAAATAAAAGTAAAAATACAAATAAATTAGCCAGCTCTAACCTGTAGGATCCCACCAAACTGTGGATATGCAATGCCAGCGTTACATTTTTTCCGTATATGATTTGAGAGATCGCAAAATCTCCGATTGTCCAAAATGCTCCGAGGCCTGACAAAAATAAAATAGACGGTAAGACTTGAGGGAATATAATTTTTTTGAAAGTTAAAAATCGCGTGGAACCCATTAAGCTCGCTACTTCAATTTGACCTTCTAAATCCGAAAGCTTAGTTTTGAGTTGGAATCTATAAAGCACAGGCAAAAAAATGATAAGCATTGCAAATATAACTTTTATATCGTCTGCCATAAAATCTACGAGCAAAAGACTCAACCCAATAAGGACTGTACTCAGGGGAATGTAACTGAGCAAAAACCTATCAAATAATCGATTGCGGTAAACAAAAGTTAAAAGACTTAAACCTGTAAGCAGAGCTAAGCCTGTCGCTAAAGATAGCGAAACACTTTTTAAAGCCAGAGGGAAAATTTCTTGAAAAGCATTTTCATTCTGCATGAGTTGTTTAATTCCCATTGCAGACCCAACGAGTGACCCGCCCAGATACAATGCCACGGGCATGGTCACTGCAATTAATCCCGGTTTCCAACTGAGCAATCTGATCTTTTCGTAAGATTTTGATGATGCCAATCCTTTTTGTGCTCTATAAAGTAAAAGCATAATCACTATAAATATAGACTCCAAGAAGCTAATAAATACTGCATCCGGCAGAGAGCCTGTAGTTCGAATTTTTTCATAGATTAAAGTCTCCACCGTGAGGTCTTGATGTCCCACCAAAAGTGGAATCGAGAAACTCGTGAAGAATTGTACAAATAAAAATAAAAAAATCATCACCGTTTCAAATGAAAGATTTTTTAATACTGCGCGGAAGAACTGAAATTTCGAAGCGCCCTCTAGATATGCAAGCTCACTGAGCTTTTGAAATTTACTTTGAAAAATAGATTGATAAAATAAAGCAGCTAATCCCGTGTACATTAAAGTATGTGTGAGTACAATGCCCGTAATCCCAAAAGGAAATGGTTTTATTATTTGCAAAATTGAAGTTACAAAAAACAATGTTGGAACAAAGGAGGGTATGAGACACAAAAGCTCAAAGTATTTTAATTTTTTACTTCCCTGAAAACAACACAACCCCAAGGCACCAATGAGACCTAATAAAATTGTAACCGCAGAACTCGCGAAGGACTGCTGAAGTGTATTTGTAAATGCTTCTCCCAACTCTTTTAAATCTATAGATACGAAATGTAAGTCTTTAAAAAGCAATAGATAAGGCGTAATCAATACCAAGAAAAATAAACCTACTAAGAAGTTCTTTACCATGAAGCCGATTTCCAAGTCTCAATAACTTCGTCTCTAGAAATGATTTTATCTGACTCAAATAATTTTACTTTCTTTAGTTTTTCGTATTCTGAATTTTTTTGAACCTCAGCAACTACGGGAAGCATATAGTTTTTATTCATGATTATTTCTTGAGCTTCTGGAGAAAAAATAAATTCTAGAAATTTTTCTGCTGCGGGTTTATTCTTTGTCGATTTTAAAATTCCGGCATATTCGATATGATATGGAAGCTCTTCTTCGAGGTAGAGTGGTTGGTAATCAAAATCACTTTCTTCTACCCAATGATAAGCCGGCGAAGTCAAATAAGAGAAAACATATTGAGATTGTTTTTTCTTAAAGAGTCCGTAGCCTGCACTCCACGAAGGAGTTACGGTGTAAATATTTTTTTTAATTTGATTTAAAAAATTCTTTGCCCCTTCAACTCCATATTTTTGAACAATCCAGTGGAAAAATATATAACCAGGAGAACTGGTTCTTGGGTCCAATAAAATTATTTTTCCTTTAAATTTTGGAGATAAAAAATCATCTAGTTTTTTGGGAAGCGAATTCCTGTCAGAAGTTCTGTAGATGAATGTCATAGGGGACCAATTGTATGCCAGAAATGGGCCTTGTTGAATTTTCTTAGGAGTTGACTCATCAAGTTTATAACTAGGCTCGGGAGGTTGTGTGAATAAGTCTGTGATAACTGTGTTTTGCAATTGGTACTGATCCAGCCCTAGAACAACATCGGCTTTTGTTTTTTCTTTTTCCAGTAAAATTCTTTGGATAATGATGCCAGCCTCACCCACATCTGTGAATTCGACATTGTATCCTGTTTTTTCTTTAAAAATTTTCTGAAGCTCAGGACCCGGCCCCCAAGAGCTTGCGAATGAAGAGTACGTGTAAACAACGACAGCTCCCTGTTCCTTGGGCGAATCTTCTTCGTAAAGGTAAATATAAATGGAGACCAGTAATGCTATGGGAACGAATATGGAAAAAAATCTTTTAATCATACTACCACCAAATGCCGCGATTCCTTTTGTAGAAATAGTAATCAAAGCCAACGCAGCGACCGGCTCCAATTGCCACGATGGTTACAAATATTGCGACAAACGTTGAATACAATAAGTTCTGATACCCTACTCCAAAAATCACATAATGAAATGAAATTAAAATTCCTATGATTCCAAACGGCCTTACCATAAATCCAATGAGTAACGAAAGGCCTACGAGGAAGCTCACGGTTAAAATGCCATGGCTCATCATCGACCAGTATGGATAAGCAAGATGCTCAAATAGCCATTTGTACCATGTCGGAAAACTATAGACATAATCTGAAGATTGGACCTGGTCGATGAATACTTGCGAGGTAAAAAGTCCAGTTTGATATTCTGTTAATGCCTGGTTAAGCCAATAGTAACCTAAAAAAATTCTTAAGAAAGCAACAGGATACAAATGTCCTACATATTTTATGCTCTCAAAAAATGCCGTAAACATATTTAAAATCCTTGCAAGTATGACTCTAGACATGTCAAATTTAGAGATGCCTATGAAATTCACATTTATTATATCTACATTATTAACATTTACATTGATAAATGCTAGCAATCTTTACGCTGAGCAAAAGACGACTGCCCCTAACTTTTTCCAGGCCAAAAAAGTCTCTTCTGAAGAGATGATGGAAGAAATCAGAGGACGTATTGAGGGTAAAAAATGGAATTGGGATTTAAGCTTTTTCCCAAAAGCTGGATGGAGAGAAAAAGGGCATTCTGTTTATGGACGCCCCTTGGTTTATTGGACTTGCGGAAAGCCTGAGAACGAAAATACTTCGCTTATTCTGTCCGCAGTTCATGGCGACGAAATTACGCCTGTTTATTTTGGTTTTCGCGTAGTGGAATGGCTTAAGGCAAGACCAGAGCTTTGTGAAAAATCCTTTATAGTTGTCGCTCCAATTGTGAATCCTGATGGATTCTTGAGGTATACTACTGGAACTAGAACAAACTATAATAAAGTGGATCTCAATAGAAACTTCGACACTCCTGAATGGGGCGAACAAGCGCAAAAAATTTGGAAAACAAAGTACGGTTCTCAAAGACGCTATTTCCCTGGCGACAAAGCGGCCTCCGAGCCAGAAATAGAATTCCAAAAATGGCTTATCGAAGAATTTAAACCAGCAAAAATCTTAAGTGTCCACTCACCTCTCAATCATTTGGATTTTGATGGACCTCTCAGTGGTATAGATAGTGAAGCTGCAAAGAAATTTACAGAAACTTATGTAAAGTCTTGTGATCTTCTAAGGCAACAACTCGATAAATCTGCGACGGGCTTAAACTTCTACGCTTACGGAACATTTCCTGGAAGTTTAGGAAATTACGCTGGCAGGTACAAAGGAATCCCAACTATTACTGTTGAGCTTCCAACCATCGACTACAAAATGGCTCCAGTGTACTTCGGTCAAATGGAGAAAGGTCTCAATGTTTTCATAAATTATGAAATCAAAGACCGTCCCCGACAACTCGCCGAAAAAAAATAACATCATCAAAAAAATATTTAATTAGTTATTTTGTTAACGAAATTTGGGGAAGTGCTTTAAGAAAATCCGTTGTTACGAACTCTCCGGCGCGAATTAGCGCTTTTTTACATTAAAGCGCGATTTTTAAATTATTAATTTCCAAAATTTGACATTCTTTGTGCATTTGATTCTAAAGCATAAATAAGCTGACTATGTTCATCTGTGCTAATCACCTGATCTATGTAACCGTTGTTTAGAGTTTCTCTAATAGACGCTCTGTATGGAAGAAGATTAAGGTCTTGCGAAGTCACAGCCCTTAATAAAAAATCAAACCTTTGATTTTCCCGCATCGGGATGTACCACATAATCATTTGAATTTTGTTAAATACATTAGACTGTGGGAATAACGCAGAAAATAATTCCCCTAGCATTAATTCTAACGTCGCATGTTGTACAAAAATATTTTTTAATTCGGTATCTGATAAATATATATGATCAACTTTTCGTAAGTACCCTGATTTATAAAGCTCAATGGTTCTCAAGATGGCTTCATTTCTTATATCGTATTTTTGGATGGCTTCAATACCTTCCGTGATTGCAGAATCTAAAATTCTAGCTAATTTATTTTGCATAGATCGAACAGTTTAGAGCATTAGGTAATTCTGCAGTAGGGTTATTTGTTGAGAATAGAGCCTGGCAACTCATAGCATAAGAAGCCTCGGAACAAAACTGAAGGGATAAAAAAAATAGAATTACAGTTAAACTCTTGAACATAACCTGTACCAACACCACTCGAAATTTTGTTGGATTAATTTCCAAAATTATCAAACCGAATGATTTTTATATCGATGCAATATAACAGGGGGTGCTTAAATAAAATAGATGTAATGGTTTTTTTGTAAAAAAATGCTAGCGAATGAATAAAAAATTCATCAAGAAATCTAAATCACTATCCCTCTACTGTTTTATTACATCTCACTTTTATACAACCAAGTAAAATGTACACGCTTGATGAATTTTATTTATTGATTTGCCGTACGATATCCTCTGCATTTTGGACTGGTGGACGCTCTTTGCGCGCACCTCTATTGCTAGGAAGATGAGGAACTCCTAATAAATTTGAAATCAGCGCCGAAGTCCTTCCTACCGTATTGAAAATAGCTACCGGGTTTTGATTTTGCGAATTCACCAACTCTTCTTTTGTCGCCAATGCGCCTGCAGTTGGTCCTACAGCATAAATCGGAAGTGGACGTCCCAATTCCGTAACGTACTGCCTGCCGAGCACTGTCGAATCCAAATTCATTTCTTTGAGCTCGCCTTTAACATCAACTAATCTTACTTCGCCTGCACTTTGGATAAGCATACCACTTACACTCTGCGCGCCCGTGGTATCAATGATCATGTCACCTTCTACCGTCACTCTGGTATTCTTTTCTTTATTGTAGACTGTCACGCGCATTCTGCCGTTTTCCAGAAAGTCCACTTTTTCAGCCTTTCCATTTGTTCCTTCAATTTGATTATTTTCATAAAGTGGAACTATTTTATGAATATAACGATCACCGCCTCCACGACTTGCTACATATTCTACCGCCGTACGGAAGTCATTTCCAACCCAAGTTAATTTGAAACCTTGAGGCAAGTTAACATGAGCGTCGATCAATCCTTCAACGGCAATTCTCGAGCCATCTCCGTCACCAATGATGATCACTTCTTTAGGTAAAGTTACAGTTTTATTCTTTTTGGCATTGATTTTCAGAGAGACCAGTAACGTATCCGTGCACATTATAGGCAAAATCTTTGCTGGATTTTCTAAATGCATCAAATGATTTTTATTGAACTCCATCACGTAGTTATTATCTGGAATTTTGGAAGCCACTTCCCCTATACCTGTTCCTAATATTAAGCGAGGCGTTCTGAAGGTGATGTTCTGATCTGTTTTGATTTCAACCAGTGTCTTGCCATCGATATTTATTTCTCTGATCGAAGTCACCGTCGTTCCCAGAAGAACGGGGATTTTCGAATGGCTTTGCTGCCCCTGGATATAGGCAGCCAATTGGGAGGAATGCGCATACTTCGAAGATGAGTAATTCGCTAAACTTCCAACGCCTCCAGGAAACTCATGCATACTGAGAGTTCCAGTTTCTACACTGTTGATGATAAAGTCTTTTTCGGCAAAGGTTTTAGCAATATGTTCTGTTTTTTCTATTACAATGGCGGCTCTGCCGGCACGTCCCAAAACCAAAGATGCCGACGCACATTGTGGACCCGCACCAATACACACCATTTCTAAATCTATTATTTTTTTATAAAAATTTCTTTTTAAAATATCTGATTTTCTTTTCAAAGCTTTCATGAAAAGTCGAGAGGCTCTTTTTGCATTTTCGATTTCGAAGCGGACCCTACTTGCAGTCGCTGCATCCGATGGAAACGCGGGGCTATAGCTCAATGAAAATAAATTGCTACAAAGATTATTAGCAAAAGAAGGAGTGCTAATTCCCAATATAAAAATAAATGTAAAAACAATTCTTAATATTTTCATTATCAATCCCGGTTAAAAATTAAAAAATCAAAAAATTTCCTCATTTCCATTCAATTACGATATAACCTCGCGGACCCTCCGCACTATGCGCCGATGCTTTCATAGCGTTTAACATGGCACTCAGTTCAACCCAAAATGGAGGATTTGCAGTCAGGTTTGTTTCACTAACCAAAAGTTCATTGGTTCTAATATCAAATCCGGCAACGGGAGAAAAATGCCCATGCCCTGGTCTTCCAATTTCAGGAGAATGATAGTTTAGAATGATATCCACTTTAGCGAGGCCTTCACTGCTTCTTCTCACTATTTCATTAAATTTGGCAGTATCCTCTTCACCTTCCATTTTTCTCATCGTAACCGTAAAATTATAACGCTTTCCTAATTGAGTTATTAATTGTGCAAGTTGTGATAATTCAAGGCCAGGGTGATTACCAAAAATGTCGGCCTTCGTTTTTATGCCTAAAGATTCTGTAAGTCTCAAAAGCTCTCTTTCACCCACAGGAATCCCTTTCGCATTTAAAACTTGGGCAAGGGAAGACAATCCGCACGTTACCAAAGTATCTTGGCTTCGCCTTTGGCTCAATAAATCTGTACGAATAGGATATGTAGACAAAGAAGACCTTTCAATAAAAGGACGAATTCTCTTCAAATCCGTGGCAGGATTATTTTCTATTGCAAATCCGCTTCGCAATTGGCTATCAACCGCAAAACTCAATTGCCAAGAAAATTTTGTTTCACTGGTGACCGTGTGTTGGCCATTTTCTTTTTTATCAATTTTAACCTCAAAATATTTATTACGAAGGAAATTGGGAATTCCCGCCAAAAGATGATCTATCTGTTCTCTCTCTATAAACTTCATTAGCTCATCATGTTGAATTTTCGTTAAACCCCTGGAAACCACATGCAGCGTACCTCTGGGGGAGAGATTAATCGCTATTTTGGCATCTATCATTTGTGATGCAAAAAAATTTTTGAATATTATTTTAAATTTAGATTGAACAAATTCACGCGCATCGTAATTGTCAGATAGAAGTTTTATAGGATGAGCCAATACCTCTGGGCTAACACGTACATATTGCTCTAAGTTTTCATCAAATAAACTCGCACACAAAGACTTCGCATGGACATTCAGAGATATCGCAGATATTAAAATATAGATTAATATTTTAAATTTTAGGGTCATAAGTTTAATTACCCATTATGCGGTAGCGGCGCAGAGTTAGTTGTTCCAATTCTGTAAGCTCTTCAGGCCTCAATTCAGAATCATTATTGATTTTAGTTTCCGCTAAAAAATTTTGATATATAGCTTTGTATTTTGTATTTTTCTGTTTATTTACAAAATGAATGGCTTGCTGTATTCCTTCGTTAGTCACAGCTGCGTAAGCATCTGTTATGGTGATATTTTTATTTGCAACCACAGACTGTTCTAAACCTAAGGACAATAAACGGCTTTCAAACGGCAAACTGTCTTTAGTTACCCAGCTTGGTTTATAACCCAATCCTACCCAGTGAATCGTTGGGGTTTCTACACGTGCGACGAATCCAAAGTCTTTTATCTCTTGGCTATTCACATCTACAGATCCATTAGAGCGAACCAATATACCCACTAAATGCGTTAAACTATGAAAGCGACGATTATAAATATAAACATCGTCCATCATTGCACGCCATTCCGGAGAACCTTTTAAAACTTTTCCTTTGGCAATCTCTGAACGCATATGGCGAAGTACTTTTTCCCAAAAACTTCCGATCTGTCTGTTTGTATCAATAATTTTTTTAGGAATTAAAAAAATTGAAGCAAAGTGCTCCAGATCATGTCTGTAAAGACTATTTCTCTCTTTACCTTCAGTGATATTTTCTGACAATTGCTCGGGCTTCAAGCCAAACACCGAACCCCATCTAGGATCGCTGAGAGCCATAGTTCCATCTTTTACCCAGTGCTTAACATACTCCGTTTGATGAGCAGACACTACTTTAGATTGATAAAGTCCCATATTTATTTGCATGTCGGCTGGAACGCGGGCGTTGTATTGCGCCCTTAAGTATTCAAATAATTTGGGATTAGGAACTTCTGACATATACTTTCCAAAAATTGGATCTTCTGATTCTTTAAATCCCATTTTTTCAAAAAGTTTTGAATTGTGCTCGTCAATTTATGTGCGATATTTATCTAATCCACTGCGGCTTTCTTTTAAATTATTTATATTGTGTTGAATGGGTTGGAATAAAGTAGAAACTCCTACCTCTACTCCATTACTATCATAGAATTTTTTATAACCAATTATTTCGATATAAGCACTGATAGGTAGTTTGTGTTTAAGTTTTAAATTTTTGACCATCAATGAAGAAATTGGATTTGCATCTTCACTCTTTTTATCTCTTGATAAGGCTTCTTTAAAAAGACCACGGCACGTTAAATCGGTGGCATGTACCGGTGTAAATTGCATTACAACCAATAGGCTAACTGTCAGGGATATAACTCTGGACTTTGAAGACAACATAAAATCTCCACTAAAAAATATTCTGTAATGTTTAATTACAATATTTATACCAAGGAAATCAGGTACTTAGAAATTACTCGTTTCTATCATAAGTATTTAATATTGTTGATATTTTTTAATAAAAATGATTTGCCATTAAAAAATATAAAAGATCATTGAACTGACAAATTGTCATCTCGAGTGTTTACAATATTGACAGAATATTGGGTTACTTGGAATAGGGCAATTGCGGGCAATTTTTGTTGAGAAAACAATTTTTGCAGTCAGGATTTCTTGCGGTACATATCGCTCTTCCGTGGGTAATCAAGTAATGTGAGTACATGGTCCAGTTTTTTTCGGGAACTAATTTTTGAAGTTCCAATTCCAGTTTCACGGCGTCCGTTCCTTTAACAAAACCCATGCGGTTAGAAAGTCTTGTCACGTGCGTATCGACCACCATTCCTGGAATTCCAAAAATATTTCCCAATACAACATTGGCAGTTTTCCTTCCCACTCCTGGAAGCGCATGAAGCTCTTCCATAGTTTGTGGAACCTCACCTTTATGCTTTTCAACCAATTGCTCTGCACAACCCTTGATATTCTTAGCTTTATTTTTGAAAAATCCAGTCGTACGCACAAACTCTTCGATTTCCAAAACATCTGCCTTCAAATAACTTTGCGGTGTCGGAAATCTTTTGAACAATGCCGGCGTCACTTTATTCACACGTTCATCTGTACATTGCGCGGACAAAATTGTTGCTACTAAAAGTTGAAACGCACTTTCGTGATCAAGAGCACAGTGTGCATCCGGATATTCTTTTGCTAGAAGTGAGATGATTTTTTTAACGCGTTTGTGTTTTTCAGAGAAAGATTCTTTACTCTTCGCCATCGTTTCCGATTGCCTCAACCGGGCAACCTTCCATTGCTTCTTTGCAAGCCTCTTCTTCTTGAGCTGTCCCAGGCTGTTTTGTGATGTAAGCGTGCCCATCTTCATCATTCATAGTGAAGTTATCAGGAGCTGCACAAACGCAAGCGTCGCAAGATATGCAGGATTGATCCACATAGAACTTACCTGGTTTGTTTTCTTTCCATTTTTCTGATTTGTTAGACATAGGCTCATATATATAGGCCTTAAGTCCCGCCCTGTCAAATGGGCTATGGTCTCGATTTGAGGCTCAAAGCATACCCTCAATAGGTTCTTTGCTATACTTATTGTATGGATAAAATTCAAGGTAACAACACGCTCATAGCTCATGCCCCAAGCCAAGAAGAGTACAAAGATTTAGTAAAATTCTTGGACCAAAACTTACGCCCACAGAACAAGTGGTCCATCACTTCGGAATATCCGACGGCTCTAAATCAAGAAAATATCCATAACCTTCGGATAATTACGGAAGGAAATCAGGTTTTATCCCACGCAGCTCTTAAGCCTCACATCATAAAAACTCCTGTGGCGATCTTTAAAGCTGGAGCCATCGGCAGCGTAGTGACCCATGACAAATATAGAAACCAAGGACTTTCAAGGACAGTACTCAATGACTGCATTGACCTAGCTAGAAAACAAGATTGTGACTTTGCGATTCTTTGGACCAACCTTCATGAGTTCTATCAAAAAATCGGATTCGCTTTAGCTGGGTACGAAATCAATCTAGCGATTGATTCAAACTTTGAAGTAACACGAGATACTCAATATAAAATTCTTAAAACCCCCAATGTTGATCCCATGGCTCTGCACAAACTTATGAGCCAGCATACGGTTTCTACTTTTAGAAATCCTGATGAAGTTAGGAAATATTTAAATATTCCAAATTCGAATGTGTACACTCTTTGGGAAGCCAATGGAGCCCTTGGTGCCTATTGTGTTGAAGGAAAAGGCGCTGACCTTGGTGGCTACATCCACGAGTGGGGCGGCGGGGTTTCTAAAATGATGCAACTTTTAAAATTCATTCAAGAAGATCAAAAAAGAGAAATCAAAATTATCGCCCCTAATCACTCGCAAAATCTTATCGAACAGTGCGTAGAAAAAGGTGCCATTAGAACTGAAGGATTTTTAGGAATGATCAAATTGATCAACGAAGATGCTTTCTTTAAGAAAATTCATAGACACGCAAGAATGGATCTTGGAATTACAAATCTGGTTCTAGAAAAACAAGGTGATGAGTATTGGTTTGGGACAACATCGCAATATCTCAATACGAAAGATCCGATCGATATTATTCCATTGATGTTTGGACCAACAAAAATTTCTGATGTGAAGGGGTTTGAACCAGCGACGGTTCAAGTTTTAGAAAAAATATTTCCAATGCCTTTTTGGCTTGGCGGATGGGATTCAATCTAATGATGAAGATTAAATTTTTACTCTTTGCTGTCGCAATGGCTTTTTCTATTACTTCTTGCATAGAAGATAAGCCTTTGGAAAATGATAAGCCTGTCAACCCACAAACCATTCAGAATATGAGACAAGCCTTTGTCGATGCTACCAATGGCGCGACTCCTCTTCTCATGGGACATGGCGAGTGGGCTTTATTTAGAATTCAAGCTAAGCTTTATACTGGAGATTTCCAAGGCCTTGGGTACAAAGCCGCGCAAGTGGTAGATGCAAAGAATGGAGATATGACTGTCGAAGGTAATTTATATCAAAATAGAGAATTAAGAATTTTGTTAACAGATTACAAAGAACCATCTTCTCCAGAAGAGATGGAAAATCCCGTAATCGAATTGCAGAAAGAATGGCCGTGCACTTTTGTTAAGCCACCGTTTTATATTTGGTGGACAGACTGCCCATTGCCGATGGAACAGAATTTTTGGGTATTCAATTCCATTCAGGAACCCGAAGTTCCAATTTTCTATTCTCTGGCAAAATATGTTGTGAAAGAAAAGCTCCCAAAGAAAATGGTAGATGAAGGACGTTGTTATAACTTTGTAAACTGCGAGATTAATGTTACCTATCTCGAATACGAAATGTATGGAAAAGACGAAAACGGAGAGGATAAGCGAGTGCATTATGTGACTTCTTTTTCGGGAGACTTACCTTATCTCGCTTCAAATCTAAAAACCTGCTACAGCACATTACTTGATCTAGACGGAAAAAAGCATCCGGCTGAAGTTTGCCAATTGATGGTGGATTTCAAACCCGGGAATGCCCCCCCAGCTTATTGCCCAGACAACAATCCTGAAGTTCCATGTGTTGAGTCTGCTCCGTAATTATGAAAAGTCTTAAGTATTTTAGAATCGAAGTTCGAGAAAAAATACTCATCGCTTATTTTGATAATTCTGCGCAAGCCAATTGTTTTGGGATTGCCTGTGCCAAAGAACTACAGAAAATCATTAAGCATGTAAAAAAAGATAAAATAGAAGGATTACTTCTCACTTCAGAGCAGAGAGTTTTCTGCTCTGGGGGAAATTTGAGTGACTACGCAAAACTCAAAAACAAAGCTCAAGGCATTAAAATCAATAAAGAGATCTCAAAGATTTTAAATGAATTTAACAAAATACCCGTACCTACAGTCTGTCTCGTCACCGGAGACTGTCTCGGCGGCGGCATTGAATGGATCTCTGCCTTTGATACAGTTTATGCTACTCCTTCTGCTTTATTCGGTATGTGGCAGCGTCGCATTGGTCTTTCTTGGGGTTGGGGAGGCGGTCATCGCCTAAAATTACGCGTATCAAAGAAAAATCTAATGAATCTTCTTTTAGATGCTAATAACTTCTCAAGTTACAAAGCGCAAGAGCTGGGATTGATCGATGCAATTTATACCAGTGAATTGATTTTTGAAAAAGGACTCGAATTCCTAAAAAAACAAAGGGACCTTCCAAAGATCCCTTTTACTAAAATTAAGACTGGTAACCTAGCTGAAAATATATCTAAAGGCGAGCAACAAATCTTCCAGTCTCTATGGATGAATCCTGAGCATCAGAGGTTGCTGAGAAGATTTCGATAAACATCTTTTGCTTGGATAAATTCTACGCCTACACCCTGACCCTTGCCCCAAATAGAGCTCTTTGAATTCCAAACTACCCTAGCATTCACTTCGTATTGTTTGTCCATTTCATTAAGGCTCACTTTCATTTTAACGATTCCACGCACATCTGCCGCTGCGTCTGCGATTTCTAGATAAGCGCCGCCCTTAGAAAGGTTTAGCATAGAACACTCATATTGCTTATTTTTACCGATTTGTTCTACGACAGTTTCTTGGTTTGTGTAGAATCTCTTGTGAGATTGCTGAGGAACTTCTCTACCTTCTAAAAGCTTACTGATCACTCCAAAGAAATGTTTGTGTTCAAAT